>NZ_JAHDTH010000252.1 GCF_018531445.1 Pseudonocardia lacus | reverse complement strand
TGGAGCGAGGGGCCAAGCCACCTGAGCCATCGAGGGCAGCCAGCATGAAAACCATCCTCGCTCCACCTGCATCACCCCATCCTCTCCGACGACGGGGGACGTCTCTGGAAGGTAGGGCGGCATGAGCGCGCGCCCCGCGTTCGCCCACACCCTGCACGGCGAGTGGATCAAGTTCCGCAGCCTGCGCTCGACCTGGCTCACCCTCGGCGGGCTCGTGGCGGTCGCGGTCGGCGTCACGCTGCTGTCGACGGACGCCTCGGTGGCGTCGTACCCGAACGCGACCGTCGAGGAACTGCAGCAGTGGGACCCGACGAACCGCAGCCTGCTGATGTTCGTCCTCGCCCAGCTGATCATCGGCGTGCTGGGGATCATGGTGGTCACCTCCGAGTACGCGACCGGCCTCGTGGGGACCTCGCTGAGCGCCACGCCGCGCCGGCACCGGCTGCTCGGGGCGAAGGTGGCGATGGTCGCGGCCGTCGCGCTGGTGGCCGGGCAGGTGCTGATGTTCGCGGCCTTCCTCACCGGGCAGGCCTGGTTCGCCGCGGCCGGCCTGCCGTACTCGACCCTCAGCGACCCGACTGCGCTCGGCGCGGTGGTGGGCGGCGGGCTCTACCTCGCGGTGATCGGGCTGCTCGCGGTCGCCCTCGGCGCGCTCATGCGCGCCACCGCCGGGGCACTCGCCGCCCTGGTGACGATCACGGTGCTGGTGCCCGCGCTGGCCGAGCTGCTCCCGTGGCTGGACTGGCTGTTCGACTTCTGGCCGACGATGGGCGGGGCCGCGGTCATCGCGACGCTGCCCGACCCGGACTACCCCCAGCCGTGGCTGGGCCTGGCCGGCATGGGCGCCGGCGCGGTGGCCCTGCTCGTGGTCGCCTTCGTGCTGTTCGAGCGCCGCGACGCGTGACGGCCCGTCCCTAAGGTGGTCCGCGTGAGACCGAGCCAGGACGCGACACGGGGGGGCGGGCGGCTGCTCGTGGTCGAGGACGAGGCGACCGTGCGCGAACTGCTGTCGGCCACGTTGCGGTTCGCCGGTTTCGAGGTGACGTCCGTGGCGACCGCGGCGGAGGCGGTCGCCACGGCCACCCGCGAACCGCCCGACCTCGTCCTGCTCGACGTGATGCTGCCGGACATGGACGGCTTCGAGGTGGTCCGGCGCCTGCGCGACCTGCGGGTGTCCGGGCGCGTCGGACCGGTGCCGGTCCTGTTCCTCACCGCGCGGGACCGGCAGGCCGACAAGGTGACCGGGCTGTCCCTCGGCGCCGACGACTACGTCACCAAGCCGTTCGACCTGGAGGAGCTGATCGCCCGGATCCGGGCGATCCTGCGGCGGACCGCGGGCCAGCACACCGGCGTGCTGACCGTGGGCGCGCTGGCGCTCGACCCCGACGGGCACCAGGTGACCAGGGCGGGCCGGCCGCTGCGGGTGACCGCCACCGAGTTCCGGCTGCTGCGCTACCTGATGGAGAACGCCGGTCACGTCGTGTCGAAGGCGCAGATCCTGGACCGCGTCTGGCAGTACGACTTCGCCGGCGACGCCGGCATCGTCGACACCTACATCTCCTACCTGCGGCGCAAGGTCGACGTCGAGGAGCCCCGGCTCATCCACACCGTGCACGGGGTCGGCTACGTGATGCGCGAGCCGCGGCGATGAGCCCGGCACGGCGGCCGTCGCTGCGGCTGCGGCTGCTGCTGATCACCGCGGCGCTGCTGCTGATCGGGCTGAGCCTGGTCAGCCTCGTCGCGACCGACCAGCTGCGGCGCTACCAGCTGGACCGGCTGGACACCCAGTTGCGGTCGTTCACCACGTTGCTGGCGGCGGCGCAGGCGATCGGGCCGGGTGGTCCGGCGGACACCGCGTCGTTCGCGGTGACCGACCCGGCCCTCGGCCTGATCGGCAGCCCGTACCTGGTGTTCCTGGACGCGGGCGGCGCGGTGGAGCGCGACTTCCACTCGTCGCGGTTGACCGAGGCCGCCCTGCCGGCTGGCGGCGCACTGGGCACGGTCCCGCTCGACGGCCGGGCCGTCGACCTCGACGCCGCGGACGGCTCGTCGCGCTGGCGCGCCGTCGCCGCGCCCGCGGGCGGCCGCGACGGGACGGTCGTCGCGGCCGCGCCGCTGGCCGAGGTCGACGCCACGGCGACCCGGCTGCGGGCCACCACCATGACCAGCGGCGCCATGCTGCTGGTGCTGCTGACGGCGGCCGGCTGGTTCGCCATCGGCGGGGGCCTGCGGCCGTTGCGGCGCATCGAGCACACCGCGGCCGCGATCGCCTCCGGCGACCTGAGCCGGCGCGTCCCCGCGGTCGCGGCGCCCGGTACCGAGATCGGGCACCTCGCGGGGTCGCTGAACACCATGCTCGGCCAGCTGGAACGGGCCTTCGCCGCGCGCGCCGCCTCCGAGGCGCGGATGCGGGCATTCGTCTCCGACGCCAGCCACGAGTTGCGCACGCCGCTGTTCGTCATCAAGGGCTCCGCCCAGCTGTACCGGATGGGCGCGCTGGCCGGACCCGCCGACGTCGACGAGGCGATGCGCCGCATCGACCGCGAGGCCACCCGGCTCACCGCGCTCACCGAGGACCTGCTGCTGCTCGCCCAGCTCGACGACGCCGTCGACGGGCGCCTCGACCGGGCCCCGATGGACCTGCGCACGCTCGCCACCGACGCCGCCCACGACCTGCGCGCGTTGGACTCGTCCCGGGCCGTGGAGCTGACCGGTCCGGGCGGCGACGGCCCGCCGGGCCCCGCCCCGGTGGACGCGGACGAGGCCCGGCTGCGCCAGGTCGTCGCCAACCTGGTGGGCAACGCCGCCGCCCACACACCGGCGGGCACGCCCGTGCGCATCGGGGTCGGGACCGCGGACGGTCGCGCGGTGCTGGAGGTGGCCGACCGGGGCCCGGGCATGGCGGCCGAGCACGCCGACCGCGTCTTCGACCGCTTCTACCGCACCGACCGCTCCCGCAGCCGCTCCGGCGGCGCCAACGCCGGGCTCGGGCTGGCCATAGCCCGCTCGCTCGCCCGCGCCCACGACGGCGACGTCGAACTGGAGACCGCGCTGGGGGAGGGCGCCTGCTTCCGGCTGACCCTCCCCCTGCCGGACCGGAGCTGACCGGACCGGGACCCGCGCCGCCCGCCGCGTGGCGGGCGGCCTCTCAGACGCTGGTGCTCGTCGCCTGCTCGGCCAACGACTGCTCGGCCGGCGACGGGCTCTGCCCGACCGGCCCGACCGGCCCGACCGGCACGGACCGGTCGTCGCCGGGTGCGTCCTCGCGGGGCGCGTCGTCCTCGTCGTCGAGCATGGTGGCCTCGTCGAAGGGGTCGTCGCCGGCCAGCACCCGGTCGGCGCGGTCCCGGTCGAACTCCCCGACCCACTTGCCGACCAGCACGGTGGCCACCGCGTTCCCGGCGAAGTTGGTCAGCGCGCGGGCCTCGGACATGAACCGGTCGATGCCGACGATGATCCCGACGCCCTCGACCAGGTCGGGCCGGTGCGCGGCCAGCCCGCCGCCCAGGGTCGCCAGCCCGGCCCCGGACACCCCGGCGGCGCCCTTCGAGGCGACGACCATGAACACCAGCAGGCCGATCTGCTCGCCGATGGCCATCGGCCTGCCCAGCGCGTCGGCGATGAACAGCGAGGCCATCGTCAGGTAGATGGCGGTGCCGTCGAGGTTGAAGGAGTAGCCGGTGGGCACGGTGATGCCCACGACCGGGCGCGACACGCCGACGTGTTCCATCTTCGCGATCAGCCGCGGCAGCGCCGACTCCGACGAGGAGGTCGACACGATCAGCAGGAACTCCCGGCCCAGGTACCGCAGCAGGGAGAAGATGTTGATCCCCGCGGCGAAGCGCAGCAGCGCGCCGAGGACGACGAGCACGAACAGCAGGCAGGTCACGTAGAAGGCCAGCATGACCTGCGCCAGCGCGTAGAGCGCGTCGACGCCGGTCGAGCCGACCACCGCCGCGATCGCGCCGAACGCACCGATCGGCGCCACCCACATGATCATCGCGAGGACCCGGAAGACCAGCCGCTGGATGTGCCGGATGCCGGTCAGGATCGGCCCGCCCGAGCGGCCCAGCGCCTGCACGGCGAACCCGACCAGCATCGCGACGAACAGCGTGGACAGCACGCTCTCGCCGACCAGCGGCGAGAACAGGGTGGTCGGGATGATGTCGAGCAGGAAGTCGCCGGTGCTCTCGGCCTCCGGCGCCTCGTAGCCGGGCGCACCGGCGATGTCCAGACCGGCACCCGGCTGCACGATGTTGCCCACGACCAGGCCGATCGCCAGGGCGAACGTCGACATCGTCAGGAAGTAGCCCAGCGCCAGCAGGCCGACCCGGCCCACCGTGGCCGCCTGCCGGATCGCGCCGATGCCCAGCACGATGGTGCAGAAGATGATGGGTGAGATCATCATCTTGATCAGGCTCACGAACCCGTCACCGAGGGGTTTGAGCGCCTTGCCGAGATCGGGGAACAGCAATCCCACCGCGATGCCCAGCAGCACCGCCACGATGACGGCGATGTAGAGGTAATGGGTGCGATCTCGGCGCTGGGCGCTCGTGGGCGGTGTGCTCGTGGGCGGTGTGCTCGCGGCTGTCACAGTCTCTCCAGGTCCGGCGGCGACGACGGGTTGACGACGGGTTGACGTCGGGCGTTTGCGTGGCACCGATGCGGCGGTGACCATCGGCGCACAGGATGCGGGGAGGTGTGGCCGCCATCACCGTTTCGTTCATTTCGTCCGCTGGGCGCGCGGCGGCGAGCACCCGGCCGCGGCGCGGCCCGAGCCTGGCCGGGCGCCTGTTCGCGCTGCAGGCCGCGGTCGTCGTGGTGGTGCTGGCCGGCTTCACCACGGCCACCTGGCTGCAGCTCGGGCAGGCCACCGACGACGCCACCACCAGGGAGATGCTGAGCATCGCGCGCACGCTGGCCGATGCGCCCGAGGTGCGCGACGCGGTCGACGACCCCGACCCGTCGGCCGTGCTGCAGCCGCTCGCCGAGCGGGTGCGCCTCGACACCGCCACCGACTTCGTCGTCGTGATGAGCCCGACCGGGCAGCGCTGGTCGCACCCCAACCCGGAGCTGATCGGAGAGCGGTTCATCGGCACCATCGGACCCGCCGCCGACGGCGGGTTCGTCACCGAGACCTACACCGGCACGCTCGGGCCGTCGGTCCGCGCCGTCGTCCCGGTGCTCGATCGCGGGCGGGTGGTGGCGCTGGTTTCGGCCGGGCGCACGCTCAGCGCGGTCTCCCGGGAGCTGCAGCGCCAGATCCCGGTGGTCGTCGGCGTGGGCGCGGCCGCGCTCGGGGTGGCCGCGGCCGGTTCGTGGCTGGTGAGCCGGTGGCTGCGGCGCGCGACGCACGACCTGGGCCCGGCCGAGCTGTCGCGCATGTACGAGTACTACGACGCCGTCCTGCACGCGGTGCGCGAGGGGCTGCTGCTGCTCGACGGCGACGGCCGCGTCCAGATGGTCAACGACGAGGCCCGCAGGCTGCTCGCGCTGCCCGGCGACGTCGGCGGCCGCGCCGTGGACGAGCTGGGCCTGCCACCCGCGCTCGGGGCGGCGCTGGCCGCCGGCACCGGGGGCAGCGACGAGATCTACCTGACCGCCGACCGGATCGTCGTCGTCAGCCAGGCCGCGGCCCGCTGGAGCGGGCGGCGGCTGGGGTCGGTGGTGACCCTGCGCGACCGCACCGAGCTGCGCGAGCTGGTCACCGAGCTGCGCACCGTGCGCGGCGTCGCCGACTCGCTCAGCTCGCAGGCCCACGAGGCCGCCAACCAGCTGCACACCGTGCTCGCGCTGATCGAGATGGGCCGGGCGGAGGAGGCGCTGGAGTTCGCCACCGGCGGCCCGGCGCAGCGCCTCGTGGACGGCGTCGTCGCCGGCATCGGGACGCCCGAGCTGGCCGCGCTGGTGCTGGCCAAGGCGGGCGAGGCCGAGGCCCGCGGCGTGGAGCTGGTGGTGGCGGACGGCACCGCGCTGCCCGCCGGCCTGGCCGACCCCCACGACCTGGTCACCATCGTCGGCAACCTGCTCGACAACGCGATCGACGCCGCGGCTGCGCCGGACGCGCCGCGGCCGCGGTGGGTCCGCATCGGCGCCGAGGTCGTCGGGCCCGGCGCGGGGGTCGCAGGCGCGCCGGAGGTGGTCCTGCGGATCGCCGACAGCGGGCCCGGGGTCGCCGCCGCGGACGTGGAGCGGATGTTCGGGCGCGGCTGGACCACCAAGCCCGCCGTCGACGGGCGCGCGCGGGGCATCGGGCTCGCGCTGGTCGACCGCGCGGTCCGCCGCCACGGCGGCGACGTGCGGGTGTCCACCGAGCGGGGATCGGAGTTCGTGGTGCGGTTACCGCTGGTGGTCACATGACCGGGAGGTCGGAGGAGGCGGAGCGGGTGATCCGCACCCTCGTCGTGGAGGACGACCCGATCGCCGCCGAGGCCAACGCCGGCTACGTGCGCCGGGTCGCCGGCTTCGAGGTGGTGGGGGTGGTCGGCAACGCCGCCGACGCGCTGCGCGCGGTCCACAGCACCCCCGTCGACCTCCTCCTGCTCGACGTGCACCTGCCCGACGGCAACGGCCTGGACGTGCTGCGCAGGCTGCGCTCGGCAGGCCACACCGCCGACGCGATCATGGTGACCCGGGCCCGCGACCTCGCCGTCGTCCAGGCGGCCGTGGCCTTCGGCGCCACCCAGTACCTGGTCAAGCCGTTCACCGCGGCCGCGGTGCGGACCAAGCTGGAGGCCCACCGCGAGTACCGGGCCCGGCTCGGCACCGCGGCGCAGGTCGTCGCCCAGGCCGACGTCGACGACCTGCTCGGCGCGGTCCGCGGCGCCCCCGTGCCGGCCGGCGGGCTGCCCAAGGGCATCAGCCGCGAGTCGCTCGACGCCGTCGTGGGGGCGCTCGGCGCGGCCGGCCCGACCGGGCTGACCGCGAGCGAGGCGGGCGCCGTGCTCGGCACGTCACGGATCACCGCGCGCCGCTACCTGGAGCACCTCGCCGACACCGGGCTGGCCGTGCGCCACGCCCGCTACGGCGGCACCGGGCGACCGCAGGTCGAGTACCGGTCGCAGCCGGGCGGGGTGGCGGGCTGACGCGCGGTCAGTAGCCCGGGGCGCGCTCGCCGTCGGTCTTGAGCGGGTCGCCGACCCGGACGTGCAGCACCTCCACGCCGGGGTCCAGCACCGTCACCACCAGGGTGTGCTCCCCCGGCTCCGCCGGGGTGAACCGCCCGTTGTAGGGGTGCCACTCGCAGACCACGACGTCCGGGCAGCGCGTGTCGAGCGCCGCCGGCTCGTCGAGGACCACCGCGCCGGACGGGCCGGTGACCCGGACCTGCAGCTGCAGCGGCTCGTCCGCGCTCGCCTCGGGGTCGGGGGCGACGAGCAGGTCGTGCTCGGCGCCGGCGTGCTCGACGCCGACGGCGAACTCGACGGCCGCCGGCACCCCCGCCCCCGGACCCTCGGCCTCGATCTCGTAGAGCGTGGTGTCGGCGTTGCCGTCGTCGATGAGGTAGGCCAGCCCGCCGAAGGCGGTGCAGAACGCGAGGATGCCCGCCGGCAGCGCCCAGCGCTTCCAGCGCGCGATGGTCTTGTCCGCCGACTGCGCGAGCACCGCGCACCCGGCGAAGAGCAGCCCGCACCCGAACGCGCTCAGGAAGATGATCGTGCTGGTGTCCATGCCCCGCCCCCGGTTCCCCCCGACCCGGGTGGATCATCGCATCCGACCGCGGCCCGCGGACGCGGTAGTGTTGCAACCCATCAGTTGCCGGCTGGAGGCACCCGTGGGATTCCCCGATCACATCGTGCGCACCGTCGAGATCGCGCACCCGCCCCGGCGGGTGTGGGCCGCGATCACCACCGCCGAGGGGCTGGCCTCCTGGTTCGGCCACGAGGCCGGGATCGACCTGCGCCCGGGCGGGGAGGCCTGGATGAAGTGGGACGACGGCGGCTCGGCGCGGATGCGCGTCGAACGGGTCGAAGAGCCCTCGGTGTTCGGCTTCACCTGGCGCATCCACGGCCTGCCCGACGACGACCCCCGCCGCACCTACGTCGAGTTCTCCCTGGAGCCGACCGCGGAGGGGACGCGGCTCACGGTCGTCGAGTCGGGCTTCGCCCAGTTGCCCGGCGACGTGCACGCCGCGGCGTTCGACGGCAACACCGACGGCTGGCGGCGCGAGCTCGGCGAGCTGGTCGCGCACCTCGATGCGGCCTGACGCCGAGGCGGTCGCCGAGCAGGTCTTCGTCGCGCTGGCCGACCCGAGCCGGCGCGCGCTCCTGGCCGCGCTGGCCTCCGGTGGCCCGGCCACGGCCACCGACCTGGCCGGCCGGCTGCCCATCACCCGCCAGGCGATCGCCAAGCACCTCGCCCTGCTGGCCGAGGCCGGGCTGGTGACCGCCGAGCCCGGCGAGCGCCGACGCGTCCGCTACCGGCTGCGCTCGGACCCGATGCGGGTCGCCCAGCAGTTCCTGGCCGCGCTCGCCCGCGACTGGGACGGCCCGCTCGCGGCGCTGAGCCAGCACCTGGACGACACCGCACCGCCCGGTGCCGCTCGCCGTTAGGCCCGACCGGCACCGGCACGAGACGCACGTCACGACGGCGCCACGAACCGGCGGACGCGCGCCCCGAGGTAGCGTCGGATCTCCGAACGTCGAGCAAGAGGGGCGCGTTGATGGTCACGCCGGACACGCTGGAGGTCCGCGCGCCGCTGCAGGAGCAGGCCTGGCGGGAGCGGGTACTGCCGCCGGTCGAGCGCCTCGACCACGGCCTGTGGTCGGTCCCGGTCCCGATCCCGGACAACCCCCTGCGCTACACGCTCAGCTACCTGGTTCCCGGCGACACCGGGCTGGTCGTGGTCGACCCCGGCTGGGACAGCGACGAGGGCTGGACCGCCCTCACCGCCGGCCTCGCCGCGGCGGGCGCGAGCGCCTCCGACGTCGTCGGCGTCGTCGCCACCCACGTCCACCCCGACCACCACGGCCTCACCGACCGCCTGCGGGCGGCGTCGGACGCCTGGGTCGCGATGCACCCGGCCGAGGCGGAGACGCTGCCCTCCCGGCAGGCCGCCGCCTTCCGCGCGCGCCGGGAGGAGGGCGGGCAGCCGCGGGGCGTGACCGGCGCCGGCGGCTGGCTCAAGCAGGTCTGCGGCGCCCCCGCCGAGACCGTCGACGAGATCATGGCCGTGTTCCTCGGCCGGGACGCCGAGGACGGCGTCCCCGGGTTCGGGTCGATGGCCGAGCCCGACGTCCTGCTCTCCGACGGCGACCTCGTCCCGCTGCCCGGCCGCCGGCTGCGCGCGGTGTGGACGCCCGGGCACACGCCGGGGCACCTGTGCCTGGTCGACGAGACCGCGCAGGCCGTGCTGACCGGCGACCACGTGCTGCCCGGGATCACCCCGAACATCAGCTCCCACCCCGGCCAGGGCCCGTCGATGCTGGCCCGCTACCTGGACTCGCTGGCCAGGATGGCCGACTACGACGACCACGAGGTCCTGCCCGCCCACCAGTACCGCTTCCGCGGGCTCGCCACCCGCGCGGAGCAGCTGATCGAGCACCACCGGCAGCGCTGCGCGGAGATCGTCGCGGCGGTGGCCGAGATCGGCGAGCCGACGATGTGGCAGCTGGCCGAGCGACTCACCTGGTCGCGGACGTGGGCGCAGATCGGGCCGATGCGCCTGGCCGCGATCGGCGAGACCGTCGCGCACGTCGAGTACCTCGCCGAGCGCGGCGAGCTGAGCTGGGACGCCGCGGCGGCCGGTGGGCCGGCCCCGGTCAGAGCGGCGTGAGCTGCTGCCCGGCCGCCGGCCGGGCAGTCCTGGGCGGTCGGGAAGTCGTGCAGATCGGCGGTGAGGACGTCGAGCACGGAGTGCGCGCCGGCGCAGGAGCCGGTACGGCCCGGTGAGCAGCGCGCCCGGCCGGCGCCTGGCATCGCCGACGACGTCGCGGTCGCGCACGTAGGTCCCGGCCCTCACCGCTCGGCGCGGGCGATCAGTTCGCGGGCGTCGCGCGCGTCGCGGTCCGTGCCGGCGTGGGCCAGCGCCCGCCGCGCGTGCCGTGCGGCGCGCGCCCGGTC
>NZ_JAHDTH010000251.1 GCF_018531445.1 Pseudonocardia lacus | reverse complement strand
CCCCGGCGCCCGCTGCCGGAGACGGCCGTGCTGCCCGCGGACGGGGGCGACTACCCGCCGGAGCCGCCACCGGCGGCGCGTCGGCGGCCGATGCCGCCGGCGTACCCGCAGGCCGCGATCCGGCCCCGCCGCTCGGTCACCCGGCGCCGTCCGCGCCACTGGCTGCGCCGCGTCCTGGCGGTGCTGGCGGTGCTGCTGATCGCGATCGTCGGGTTCGGGCTCTACATCGACACCACGCTCAACCGGGTGGAGGCGCTCCCGGCCGATAGTGCCGCCACGTCGTCGGGCACGAACTGGCTCATCGTCGGCTCGGACAGCCGCCAGCAGCTCAGCGACGAGGAGAAGGACAGGTACGCCACCGGCGACGAGACGTCCCAGCTCACCGACACGATCATGCTGCTGCACTCGGGGGCGAGCGGGACGGTGCTGGTCAGCATCCCGCGCGACTCGATGGTGGACATCCCGGGGCACGGCCGTCACAAGATCAACTCGGCGTACGGGCGCGGCGGCGGTCCCGACGGCGGTGGTCCGGAGCTGCTGGTGCGGACGGTGGAAGGGGCCACCGGCCTGCACATCGACCACTACGCCGAGATCGGCTTCCTGGGCATCGTCAACGTGGTGGACGCCGTCGGCGGCGTCGACCTCTGCGTACCGGAGGCCATCAAGGACCCGAAGGCCGCGCTGGACATCCAGGCCGGCTGCCAGACCCTCGACGAGGCCACCGCGCTCGGCTACGTCCGCACCCGAGCCACCGCGAACTCCGACTTCGGCCGGGTGGAGCGCCAGCGGGCCTTCCTCTCGGCGCTGCTGGACAAGGTGACCAGCCCGGCCGTGCTGGCCAACCCGTTCCGGGTGGTCCCGCTGGCGACCGACCTCTCCGGTTCGATCACCGTCGACGGCGGCGACCACATCTGGAACCTCGCCCAGCTCGGGCTCGCGATGCGCAGCCTCGGCGACGGCATCTCCACCACCGTCCCCGTCCGCGACGGGGTGGTGAACTGGGACCGCGAACGCGCCCTGGCCCTGTTCGAGGCGCTGCAGCAGGACCAGCGCCCCCCGGAGAACGCCCTCGGCCCGTGACGGGCCGGTCTTCGCAGGGGCGTCGTGGTCTGCGCAGGGGCCACCGCACCTGCGGAGACCCCTGCGCCTCTGCGAAGTGGGCCGAGTCGCCGCTCAGGCGGGCTTGCGGGCTCGCTTGCGGGGCTCGGCCGTCTCCTCGTCGGAGTCGGCCTTCTTGCGGGCCGCCGGCTTGCGGGCGGGCGCCTTCTTCGTGGTGCCCGACGACGACCGGCTGCCCGAGCGCGCGGGCTTCTTCTCCTCGTCGTCGGACTCGGGCGTGCTCGATTCGGACTTGGTCGACCCGGAGCCCGCGCCCGACCCGCCGGCGGCCGAGCGGGCGGCCTCCACGCTCGCCTGCAGCGCGCTGAGCAGGTCGGTCATGCTGTCGGGGCCCTCGTCGCGCTTCTCGGCGACCGGGGCGGGGCGGGTCTCCCCCGTGGTGCGCTTGCGCTCGATGAGCTCGACGACCGCGTCGCGGTAGTCGTCGTGGAAGTCGGCCGGGTCGAAGTCGGCGCCGAGGCTCTCGACCAGGGACGCGGCCATCGTCAGCTCCTGCGGGCGCAGGTCGACGTCGGTGTCGAGGATGTCGAAGTCGGGTTCGCGGACCTCGTCGGGCCAGAGCATCGTCTGCAGGACGATCGCCTTGTCGCGCACCCGCAGCAGGGCCAGCGTCTCGCGCTGGCGCAGCGCCACCTTGACCACGGCCATGCGGTCGGTCTGCACGAGGGCCTCGCGCAGCAGCGCGTAGGGCTTGGCCGCCTTGGCCTCGGGTTCGAGGTAGTAGCTCTTGTCGAACAGCAGGGGGTCGATCTGGTCGGCCGGGACGAACTCGACGACGTCGATCTCGTGGCCGGTGGCCACGGGCAGGGAGTCGAGGTCCTCGTCGTCGAGCGTGATCAGCTCGCCGTCCTCGGTCTCGTAGCCCTTGACGATGTCGGCGTAGTCGACCTCTTCGCCGTCGATCGAGCAGGTGCGCTTGTACTTGATCCGGCCGCCGTCGGCCGCGTGCACCTGGTGGAAGCGGATGTCGTGGTTGGTCGTCGCGGAGTACAGTTTGATCGGCACGCTGACCAGGCCGAACGACACTGCCCCGCTCCACATCGCGCGCATTGCAGGCTCCCGTCTCCGCCGCGGCGCAGCGTCTGCTCTCCGCGGTACGTCGCTGCCGGTGTCAGCATGTCGGCGTGCAGCCGATGCTCGCCACAACCGGGACACTACCGGCGGGGTCCGACATTTTCTTCGAGGTCGAGTGGGACGGCATGCGGCTGCTGGCCGACGTCGCCGACGGGCGGGTCCGGCTGACCGACCGCGGCGGCCGCGACGTGACGGCCCTGTTCCCCGAGCTCGGCGGCCTGACCCGGCTCGCCCCGGACGTCCTGCTCGACGGCGAGGTCGTGCTGCTCGACGGCGGCGTCCCCAGCTTCGCCGCGCTGACCGACCGCATGCACGAGCCGGTCGACCCGCGGGCGGCGCAGGCGCGCCCGGTCACCTACATGGTCTTCGACGTGCTGCGGCTCTACGGCGTGCCGCTGCTGGAGCGGCCGATGGGGGAGCGGCGCGCGACGCTGGAGCGGCTCGACCTCGACGTGGTGGCGAACCTGTCGCTCTCGCCCCTCTACACCGACGGGGCGGCGTTGCTCGACGTCACCCGCCAGCGGGGGATGGCGGGGGTGGTCGCGAAGCGCCGCGGCGGGACCTACCGGCCGGGGGAGCGCAGCCCGGACTGGGTGGTGACGCCGCACCGGCGCACGATGGCCTGCGCGGTCGGGGGCTGGCGGCCGGCCCGGGGCGTGGCCGACAGGGTGGGCTCGCTGCTGCTCGGCCTGCCGGACGGACCCGGTCTGCGGTTCGTCGGCGCGGTCGACGTGGCGCACGCCGGCCCGGTCGTGCAGCGCGTGCTGCAGGGGCGGCTGGCGGCGACGGCGGTCCCGGCGTTCACCGCGGGCCTGTCGCGGGCGCAGGCGGCCGGGGCGCGCTGGTGCGAGCCGACGACGGTCGTCGAGGTGGCGCACGGCGGCCGCGGACCCGGCGGCCGGCTGCGCGACCCGGCCCTGCGGGGCATCCGCGACGACCTGCACCCGACCGACCTGCCCCCCGAGGTCCCGGACGACGCTCCCGACCCGGTCGGGTGACCCCGCGCCGCCCGGCCGTCGGCCCGATCGACCTCGCCGGTCGCCGCGACCGCGGATCGTGACAGATGTGCCGCTGCGGGAGGACGTGCGGAAGGCGCCCGGTCGTCTACCGTGGTCCCGGTGACGACCATGCTCACGTGGCAGGCCGAGGACGGTCACGGGCTCGAGGGCACGCGGCTCAACATCGGCGCAGGCGGCGCGTACCGGGCCCTCAGCCGGATGGTGCGGGTGCACCCCGACGGCGACTTCACGGCCTCGTTCCGGCTGGTGGTCGGCTCGGGGGGTGAGCTGCAGCGGTTGTCGATCACCAGTGCCACCGCGAACCGCGAGCGCCACCTGACCCTCAACCGGACCGAGGACGGCTACTGGCTGCTCGACACCGGCTCCGGCGGCGGCCGCAACGAGTTCGGCGGCGCGCTCGACATCGACCTGCAGTACAGCCCGATGCTCAACACGGTGCCGATCCGCCGGCTCGACCTGCACCGCAGCGGTGGCGACCACACCATCCCGGTGGTGTTCGTGTCGCTGCCCTCCCTCGAGGTCAGCCAGGTCACGCGGACCTACCGCACGGTCTCCCCGCTCGACGACTCCGGCCACGCGCTCATCGAGCTGCAGTGGGACGACAACAGCGCCGAGCTCGTCGTCGACGCCGACGGCGTGGTCGCCAGCTACCCCGGGCTCGCCACCCGGGTCGGCCCGAGCACCGCCCCGGCCGCGACGACCTAACCCTTCGGTCGGTACGCCAGCCGCGGGAGCACGCGGCCGGGTATCGACTCGGAGGCGACCTCGCCGACCCTGCTCGCCCCCATGGCGAGGTAGAACGCCTCGGCGTACGGGTCGGCGTCGATCGTCACGCGCTCGGCCCCCAGGTCCGCGGCGGTGGCGGCGGCGTGCGTCCACAGCTCCCGCCCGACGCCGGCGCCGATGTGGTCGGGGTGCACGAACATCATGCCCAGCTCCAGCTCGGGCGCCTCGCCGACCAGCGTGCAGAAGCCGGCCACCCGGCCGTCGCGCTCGACGACCGCAGCCCGCTGGGCGACGACGTCCTCCGCGGTGAGGGTCAGCTCCTCGCGGCAGGCCGCCAGGAAGGCGGCGTCGTAGCCCCAGTGCCCCTTCGAGGCCAGCGCCAGCGCGCTGAGCAGCTCCGCTTCGTCCGGCCGCGCCGCCCGCACCACCACGTGCGCGAGGCTACTGCGGCCCGGTCGCCCACCCGAGCACCGGCGAACCCGCGCGGCCGATCGCGCGCAGCTCGTCCCACGGTTCGCGGCCGGTGATGCGCACACCCGGCTCGTTGCGGGCCGCGGCCCAGCGCTGCCGGCCCTCGTAGCCGGCGTTGACCGTGGCGGCCAGCCCGCCGGTGGAGGCCAGCGCCCCGCGCATCGCGCCGAGCCGGCCCAGCGCCTCGTCGACCGCGGTGAGCAGGGCCCGCCGGTTGCCGTCGCACATGGCCAGCACCAGCTCCGGGCGGGTGCCGGCGACCCGCGTGCCGTCGGCGAAGGAGGACGCGGCCAGCGCCATCGGCAGGCCGGGGTCGTCGTCGGGCAGGCCGACGCCGGCCCCGGTGGAGGCCAGCACGGCGGCCAGCAGGTGCGGCAGGTGCGACACGCGGGCGACGGCCAGGTCGTGCTCCTCGGCGCCGGCCGGCACGACGTGCGCTCCGCACGCCCAGGCCAGCTCGGCCACGTCCGCCCACACGTCGCGGTCGGTGCCGTCGTCGGCGCCGACGACCCAGGCCGCGCCGGTGAACAGCCCGCCGTGGCCGGCGGCCCAGCCGGAGTCGGTGGTGCCGGCCATCGGGTGCCCGCCCACGTAGCGGGCCCGCGGCGCGTACCGGGCTACGGCGTCGACGACCGCGCCCTTGACGCTCACCGCGTCGGTGAGCCGGCACCCCGGCGCGGCCGCGTCGACCAGCCGCAGCACGTCGGGCAGCACGGGCAGCGGGGTGGCCAGCACGACCAGCGCGTCCTGCTCGGCCGCCCTGGCCAGCGCGGCCGTGGTGTCGGTGGTGACGTCGTAGCCGTCGGCGCGGGCCTGCGCGGCGGTGTCCTCGGACGCCGTCGCCGCCCACACCTCCCGACCCGCCTTGTCGGCGGCCCGCACCAACGACCCGCCGATCAGCCCGGCACCGACCACGCACACCGCTCTCACGGACGGTCAGCCTACGGCGCCGGTCCGCCGCCACGAACGGGGAAACGCCCGGCTACCCGGCGTCACGAACCGGTGATCGCCCCGGCGACCCGCAGCACCCCGCGCTCCTCCAACCGGACGCCGACCACCTGGACGCCGGCGGGGAGGCCACCGTCCGCGACCCTCCCGGGCACCGAGACCGCGGGCCACCCGGTCTGGTTGAACGGCAGGGTCAGGGCCAGCAGCGACGCGGCCACCGGCACGGCCGCGCCGCCGACCTCCACCTCGCGCTGCCCGATCGGCGTGGCCCGCAGCCGGGTGGTGGGCAGCAGCAGCGCGTCGACGCCGTCGACGGCCGCCCGCAGCCGCGGCACCAGCCGCCGTCGGGTGCGCAGCGCCTCGACGTACACCCCGGCCGGCATGTCGGCCTGCAGCAGCAGCCGCTGCCGGGTGAAGTCCTGGTAGTCCCCCGGGCGCTCGGCCAGCCAGCGGGCGTGGGTGGCGTGCGCCTCGGCGCCGACGATCGGGCCGTAGGTGGCGGCCAGCTCGTCGATCATGGGGGTGCGCAGCTCGACGACCCGCGCGCCGCGCGCCTCCAGCCGCCGGGCCGCGGCGGTGACGGCCTCGTCCAGCGCCGGGTCCAGCGCCTTCCAGTAGTCGTCGAGCAGCAGCCCGATCCGCACCCCGTCGACGCCGGGGGCCTGGATGCCGCCGCCGGTGCCGTCCGGGCGGGCGAGCACGTCCCAGGCCACCGACGCGCCGTGCACGTCGGCGGCGAGCAGCCCGACGTGGTCGAAGGTCTCCGACAGCGGGAAGACGCCGTCGGTGGGCAGCGCCCCGTAGGTCGGCTTGAGCCCGACCACCCCGCAGAGCGCGGCCGGAGTGCGCACGCTGGCCCCGGTGTCGGTGCCCAGCGCCAGCGGGAGGTGCCCGGCCGCGATCGCGGCCGCCGACCCGGACGACGAGCCGCCGGTGATCCGGGACGGGTCGTGCGGGTTGCGGGCCGGCCCGGTGGCGGCCACGTCGCCGGTGGGGCCGTAGGCGAACTCGTGGGTGTGCAGCTTGGCGACCGGGATCGCGCCGGCCCCGCGGAGCCGGGCGACCACCGCCGCGTCGGCGTCCGCGGGCGGGGCCCCGGCCAGCACGGCCGACCCGGCCGTCGTGCGCAGCCCGGCCACGTCGAACAGGTCCTTCACCCCGAGCGCGACCCCGTGCAGCGGGCCCCGCCACCGGCCGCGCGCCAGTTCGGCGTCGAGTTGGGCGGCGGCCGCGAGCGCCGCGTCGGTGTCGAGGGCGATGACCGCGTTGTGGTTGTCGGCGGCGAGCCGGTCGAGGACGTCGGTGATGTGCTCGACGACGGACAGCTCGCGGGACCGCAGGGCCATGGTGAGCTCGCGCAGCGGCATCGTCGGGTGGGTCGGCGTGGTCACGGCCCAACCCTGCCCCCTCCTGGTCGGGCCGGGGGGACAGGGGTGCCGGTCCGGCTACCGCCGCAGTGCGTCCAGGGCGAGGGCCGCGTACACGGCGACGCCGGTGGTCATCGCGTCCTCGTCGAAGACCACGCGGTTGGAGTGGTTGGGCGGGGCGGTGGCCGGGTCCGTGCCCGGGGGGCACCCGCCCAGGAACGCCAGCGCCCCCGGCACCCGCTCCAGCACGTAGGAGAAGTCCTCGGCGCCCATGATCGGGGCGGGCATGGTGACCACCCGGTCGGGGCCCAGCAGAGCGCGGCAGACACCGGTGAGCCGGTCGACCGCGCCTGCGGCGTTCACGGTCACCGGGTAGCCGACCTCGATCTCCACCTCGGCGCGGCAGCCGTGGGCCAGCGCGGTGTGCGTGCAGATCCGCCGGATCCCGTCGTGCGCGCGCTCGCGCGTCTGCGCCGACAGCGTGCGCAGCGTGCCCTCCAGGAACGCGGTCTCCGGGATGACGTTGCTGGTGGTGCCGGCCCGGATGTGGGCGATGGTGAGCACCGCGGGCTGGTGGGCGTCGAGCCTGCGGGTGACCATCGTCTGCAGCGCCCCGACCATCGCCGCCGCCGCGGGCACCGGGTCGAGGGCGTCGTGCGGCGCCGAGGCGTGCCCGCCGCGCCCGGTCACCGTCACCTTGATCACGTCGGCGGCGGCCATCAGCGGCCCCGGCCGCACGTGGACCTCGCCGGTGGGCAGCGTCGCGCTGATGTGCAGGGCGTAGGCGGCGTCCGGGCGCCCGGCCGGCCCGGTGCGGTCCAGCAGCCCCTCGTCGATCATGTACCGGGCGCCGTGCCAGCCCTCCTCGCCCGGCTGGAACATGAACAGCACCCGCCCGGCCAGCTCGGCGCGGCGGTCGGCGAGCACCCGCGCGGCCGAGGCGAGCATGGCCACGTGCGTGTCGTGGCCGCAGGCGTGCATCGCGCCGGGCTCGGTCGAGGAGTAGCCGAGCCCGGTGTCCTCGGTGAGGGGCAGCGCGTCCATGTCGCCGCGCAGCAGCACCGTCGGGCCGGGGCGGGCGCCGTCGAGCACGGCGACGACGGAGCTGGTCGAGCGGCCCAGGTGGACCTGCAGGGGCAGGTCGGACAGCGCGGCGAGCACCGCGTCGCGCGTGTGCGGGAGGTCGAGCCCGATCTCCGGGTGGCGGTGCAGGTCGCGGCGCAGCGCCACCGTGCGGTGCTGGACGTCCTGCGCCCGGCGCACCAGGCCCGTCATCGACACGTCCAGCGACATGTCCCCGATACTGGCACCCTCCCGGGGTGCGGCGGAGGTGAACTTGCCGCTGTGGTTTGGACCACAGTCACCCCTGGGCTTACCGTAGTCTCATGGCAGTGCAGAGCATCGAGGCGCCGGCGGGCGTACGGGACGACGCCCTGCCCGGTTATGCCGTCGCGGCCATCCGGGAGGACGGCCGCTGGCGGTGCGTCCGACTCACCGCCGAGGCCCTCGTCGACCTCGACACCGCGATCACCGAGCTGCGGGAGCTGCGCTCGCAGGGGGCCGTGCTCGGCCTCCTGGACGTGGACGACGAGTTCTTCGTCCTGCTGCGCCCCACCCCCGGCGGCGTGTCGCTCATGGTGTCCGACGCCGTCGCGGCGCTCGACTACGACGTCGCCGCCGACGTGCTCGACCTGCTGCGCATCGAACTGCCCGCCGACGAGGACGCGCTCGACGACCCGTGGCCGGAGGGCGACCTCACCATCCTCGCCGACCTCGGCCTGCCGGCCGACGAGCTGGAGGTGCTGGCCAACGAGTTCGAGCTGTGGCCCGACGAGCAGCTCGCCGCCATCGGTCGCCGCTGCGGCTTCGCCGCCGAACTGGCCGAGGTCGTCGACGCGCGGTGACGGCGGCGCCTGACGGGAGCGGGGCCCGGCGTCGACCCACGCCGATCGGAGCCCTCCCGGACACCTCCGACGAGCGCCTCGTCCGGCGCGCCCTCGAACTCGCCGCTGCCGCGCCCCGCACCGGCGACGTCCCGATCGGCGCGGTCGTCGTCGACGCCGACGGCGTCGAGCTGGCCGCGGCCTGCAACGCCCGCGAGGCGCTCGACGACCCGACGGCGCACGCCGAGGTCCTCGCCCTGCGCGCGGCGGCGGCCGTGCGGGGCGAGTGGCGCCTGGAGGGCTGCACCCTCGCGGTGACCGTCGAACCGTGCACGATGTGCGCGGGCGCGATCGGCCTGGCCCGCGTCGAGCGGGTGGTGTTCGGGGCGTGGGAGCCCAAGACCGGCGCGGTCGGCTCGCTGTGGGACGTCCTGCGCGACCGCAGGCTCAACCACCGCCCGGAGGTCGTGGCGGGGGTGCTGGCCGACGAGTGCGCCGCCCTGATGGAGTCGTTCTTCGGCGGCTACCGGTGAGGAAGCGCGTGCGCGTCGGCGCGTACGTCGTCTGCGTCCGCGACGGCGCCGTGCTCCTGTCCGGGGGCGTCGACCCCGACGGCCGCGTCGAGTGGGGCCTGCCCGGCGGCGGGCTCGACCACGGCGAGCAGCCGCACGAAGGCGCCGTCCGCGAGGTCGCCGAGGAGACGGGTTACGCCGTCCGGCTGGACGCGCTGCTGACCGTCGACTCGCTGCGGCTGCGCACCCGCCACGTCCCGCCCTACGACCTGCACGCCGTGCAGATCGTCTACGCCGGCACGGTCGTGGGCGGCGACCTGCGGTTCGAGATCGGCGGCAGCAGTGACCGGGCCGCGTGGATCCCGCTCGCCGAGGTCCCCGGCCTGCGCCGGAGACCGGTCGTCGACGTGGGCCTGGCCGCCTGCGGTCAGCCGACGTCGACGCCGTACCGGACGGCCAGCTCCGACATCCCGTCGTCGTAGCCCTGCCCGACCGACCGGATCCGCCACCGCTCCCCGCGTCGGTACACCTCGGCCACCAGCAGCGACTGCTCCGTCGTCGCGGCGTCGCAGACCCCGCGGGCCACCGCCGCCCCGCCGGAGTCGGTCAGCAGCAGCTCCACCGGCCCCACGTCGCCGAAGCGGGTGCCGTCGGTCGTCGTCGCGGCCAGCACCACCCGCCCGCCCGCGCCGGCCAGCTCGTCGAGGTCGAGCACGGCCCGCGCCTCGCCCGCCGTGTCGACGGTCAGCTCGACCTCGCCGCGCGGGGTGACGAGGTTGTTGAAGAACGCCATGTGCTCGTCGGAGAGCACGCGCTGGTCGTCGCCGACCACCAGCGCGACCACGTCGAGCTCGGCGCCGCCGTCGGCCGGCCAGCTGACGAACGCCTCCCAGCGCCCGACGCCGTCGGGCAGGTCGATCACCTCGCCGCGGCGCAGGCGGGCCACGGCGGGCTCGCCGGTCGGGTCGGCGGGGCCGCCGGCGGGCGGGGCGAGCGTGTCCGGATCGAGGCGCGGCAGGTCCAGGGTGGCCCCGAGGCGCCGGTCGCCACCGGCGCCGTCCAGCTCGACGACGTGGGTCACCGACCCGGTCAGCCGCACGGCGACCGTCGCGCCGCGGTTCTCCGCCTCCGCGCGCACCGCCGCGGCCCGCTCGTGCGGGCCGCCCAGCACCAGCACGCGGAC
>NZ_JAHDTH010000027.1 GCF_018531445.1 Pseudonocardia lacus | reverse complement strand
GCCGCGCCGACCGTCGCCGGCTCGGCGCCCCCGAGCCTGCGGGCCAGCTCCTCCGCGACCGCCGAGGCGTCCTCGCCGGGGACCAGCACGACCACCGCGTCGCCCTGCTCGCCGGCCAGGGTCGAGCCACCGGCCGCCGCGACCGCGACGCTGCGGCGGCGCTCGGCGGCGCAGTGCACGACCGCGACCACGTGCGGCGCGGTGAGCCGCACCCCGACCAGCTTCCCGCGCTGCACGAGGTCGCGATCGGCGGCCGCGCCGGGGGGCCGGGCCACCAGGTCGACCAGCAGCTCGGTGCGCGTCCGCCGCTCGGCCTCGGCCGCGCGCATCCGCAGGTTGAGCAGCAGCGCGGTCACCATCGCCGCCCGCTCGACGGTGCGCCCCTGGCCGGCGTCCAGCGCGTCGCGCCCGCCCAGCACGATGGTGCCCAGGCGCTGCCCCGCCGCGGTCACGACGACAGCCCACAGCCCGTCCTGCGCGGCGAGCCGGCCGGTGCCCGCCGAGCGCCGCACCGCGGGGGCCTCCGCCAGCGCGTCGGGACCGTCGCCGGTGGCGGGTGGGGCGCCGTGCCCGGCCAGCCGGACGCCGTCGTCGTCGAGCACCACGACCCAGCAGCCCAGCACCTCGCCGAGGGCGGCCGCGATGTCGGCGACGTCGCCGCCGGCCAGCACGAGCGCGGTGAACCGGTCGTGCGCGGCGGCGGCCTGCTCGATGCCGGCGTGCGCCTCGGACAGCGCGTCGAGCGCGGCCGCGGACTCGGCCGCGCGCCGGGTCTGCACCAGCGAGACGGCGGCCAGCGCGCCCAGCGAGCCGAGCAGCGCCACCTCGTCGCGGCGGAACGGGCGGTAGCGGCGGTTCGCCGCGAAGAGCACTCCGACGAAGGCGCCGTCGACCAGCAGTGGCACCCCGCAGATCGCGACCAGGCCCTCGTCGCCGACCGCGGCGTCGATCTCGCTGGTGTGCCGGTAGCGGTCGTCGGCGGGGTAGTCGGGCGTCCAGTAGGGGCGCTTGGTCTGCGCGACCAGCCCGCCGAGGCCGGCGCCCAGGGGCAGGCGCAGGGCCTGGAACCGGGCGGAGACCGAGCCGGAGGTGGCGCGCATGTAGGTGTCGCCGCGGTCGGGGTCGTGCAGGGTCAGATAGGAGACGTCGGCGCCGACGAGCGCCCGGGCCCGCTGCACGATCGCGTCCAGCACGGCGCCGTGGTCGGACCGCGAGGCCAACTCGCGGGCCGTCTCGACCAGCGCGGAGAGCTCCGCCTCCCGGCGCCGGGACGCGTCGACGCCGGCCCGCACCCGCATGGCCAGCTCGCGCGCGGCCGCCGCGGTGGCCGGGTCGTCGGCGGCCAGCTCGCGGGCGGACGCGTCGAGCTGCTCCGCCGGGGCGTCCTGGGCCAGCAGGCGGAGCAGCTCCAGCGCGATCTCCGGCACGCGCTGATCCTGCCCGCTCCCCGTCGAGAACGACGTCGTCGTGATATTGGACCGGTCCATCGGACGACAACGTCGTTCTCGACGGTCAGGGGCGAGCGGGTTGGGAGACGGCGGGGTCGTCGGTGAGGTCGCGGTGGCGGGTCTCGGCGTAGGCGGCCACGGCGACGATCGAGATCACCGAGCAGGCCGCCACGTAGACCGCGATCGCGTAGCCGGTGCCGAACTGCTGCAGCAGCGCGACGGCGATCAGCGGGGCCAGCCCGCCGGCCACGATCGAGGCGAGCTGGTAGCCGATCGAGACCCCGGAGTAGCGCACCTTCGTGCCGAACAGCTCGGACAGGAACGCCGCCTGCGGCCCGTACATGGCGCCGTGCAGCACCAGCCCGACGGACACGGCCAGCGCGGTGAGCGCGAAGCTCTGGGTGTCGATCAGGGCGAAGAACACGAACGCCCACACCCCGACGCCGACCGCGCCGATCAGGTAGACCGGCCGGCGCCCCAACCGGTCGGACAGCGCGCCCCACAGCGGGATGGACACGAAGTGCACCGCCGCGCCGATCAGCACCGCGTTCAGCACGAACGAGCTGGGCACGTCGAACCGGGAGTTCACGTAGGTGACCACCACGATGGTGAAGATGTAGTAGGAGACGTTCTCGGCGAACCGGGCGCCCATGGCGGTCAGCACCTCGCGCGGGTAGCTCCGCAGCACCTGCACGATCGGCATGCTCTCCTTCTCGCCCGCCTTCGCCGCCGCCTCGGCGCGCCGCTGGGCGGCCTTGAACACCGGCGACTCCTCCACCGCGAGCCGGATGTAGAGCCCGACCAGCACCAGGACCGCCGAGAGCAGGAACGGCACCCGCCAACCCCAGGACAGGAAGTCCTCCTCGGGCTGGAACACCGCCAGCAGCGCGAGCAGGCCGTTGGCCAGCAGCTGCCCGACCGGGACGCCGGCCTGCGGCCAGCTGGCCCAGTAGCCGCGCCGGGCCGGGTCGCCGTGCTCGGACACGAGCAGCACCGCCCCGCCCCACTCGCCGCCCAGCGCGAAGCCCTGGACCAACCGCAGCAGCACCAGCAGCGCCGGCGCGGCCACGCCGATGCTCGCGTAGCCGGGCAGCAGCCCGATCGCGAACGTCGCCACACCCATCATGAGCAGGCTCAGGACCAGCAGCTTCTTGCGGCCGATCCGGTCGCCGAAGTGGCCGAACACCAGGCCGCCGACCGGGCGGGCCACGAACCCGATCGCGAACGTGCCCAGCGCCAGCAGGGTGCCGACGGCCGGGTCGTCGCTCGGGAAGAACACCGCCGGGAAGACCGCGGCGGCGGCCACGCCGTAGAGGAAGAAGTCGTACCACTCGACGGTGGTGCCGACCATGCTCGACGCCACCACCTTCACGATGCTCGATCGGGGCGGGTTCTCGGTCGTCATGGCGGGTTCTCCTCGTCGAGATGGGGGACGTCGAGATGGGGGACGGGTGCGGGAGATTCAGCGGGCGGTCCAGCCGCCGTCGACGGGCAGCGAGGCGCCGGTGATCGACGCCGACGCCGGGCCGTAGAGCAGCGCGGCGAGCTCGGCGACCTCGTCCGGCTCGACCAGGCGCTTCACCGCGGCCGCCGCGAGCATCACCTGCTCGACGACCTGGTCGGGCTCGATGCCTCGGGTGCGGGCCTGGTCGGCGACCTGGCTCTCGACCAGCGGCGTGCGCACGTAGCCCGGGTTGAGGCAGTTGCTGGTGACGCCGTGCTCGGCGCCCTCCAGCGCGATCACCTTGGACAGCCCCTCCAGGCCGTGCTTCGCGCTGACGTAGGCGGCCTTGAACGGGCTGGCGCGCAGGCCGTGCGCGCTGGAGACGTTGACGACCCGGCCCCAGCCGCGCGCGTACATGTGCGGCAGCACCCGCCGGGCCAGCCGGAACGGCGCCTCCAGCATCACCCGCAGGATCAGCGAGAAGCGCTCGGGGTCGAAGTCCGGCACGGCGGCGACGTGCTGGATGCCGGCGTTGTTGACCAGCACGTCGACCTCGGCGGGCAGCCGGTCGACGGCGGCGAGGTCGGACAGGTCGCAGACCACCGGATCGACCCCGGGCAGGGCGGCGGCCAGTTCGCGCAGCCCCGCCTCGTCGCGGTCGACGGCGTGCACCTTCGCCCCGTCGGCGACGAGGCGGCGCGCGATCGCCGCCCCGATCCCCGACGCGGCCCCGGTGACCAGGGCCGTCCTGCCGTCCAGGGTGCTCATGCGGTGACGGTAGGCGAGCGGGGTCGCCCCGGCTGTGTGTGGCGGACACACATTTGTCGGGCGGCTTGTGGGTCAGGTGGACGACACCGGCGGTGTTATCGCTCCGGCAATGACGCCGGCTCACGGCCTCCGGTGGCGGCGTGCCGGATCGCGTCGAGGTCGGCCTTGAGGTCGTGCACGCGGTCGGGGCCCAGGATGCGCCCGGCCCACTCGTCGATCTCGGGCACCAGTTCCGCGGCGATCGCGAGCACCTCCCGCCCGCGGTCGGTGGGCACCACGAGCTTGGCCCGCCGGTCCGCCGGGTCGGGCACCCGCACGAGGTAGCCGTGCCCTTCGAGGTGGCGGACGAGCTCGGCCATCGCCTGCTTGGTCATCTGGGCGCGTTCGGCGAGCAGGCTGACCGTGGTCCCGGTGTCGTCCAGGTACTGGAAGACCGCGCTGTGCGCCGAGCGCACCGCCGTGTGCCCGCGCTCGGCCAGCCGGGCCATGACGATGCCGTTGAGCGCCACGAACGCCTCGCGCATCAGGACGGCGAGGGTGACCGGGCGCCGCCGGCCGCGGCTGGTCGGGATCCGCGTTGACATGGACAGGCACCTTGTCTATCGTCGCCGACATGGACAGGAAGCCTGTCGATTATGGCAGGTCGTCGGTCACCGGTCCGGCGCTGGTGGTCGGCGAAGCCGACGACGCGCAGCACCCCGACATCGCGCGGTTGCTGCGGGCCGCCTACTCCGGCTACGCGCCCGTGGTCGCCGCCGAGGTGTTCCCGACCTACCTCGCCGACGTCCTGGACCTCGCCGCCGAGGGCGCCACGGTGCTGGTCGCGGTCGAGGACGGCGAGGTCGTCGGCACCGCTCGCCTGCACCTGCGCGGCGCCGACGTCGACCTGCCGGCCGGCGCGGCGTACGTCCGCGGGGTGGCCGTGCACCCCGGCCGGCTCGGCGGCGGGATCGCCAGGGCGCTCATGGCCGACTGCGCCGACCGCGCCCGCGCCGCCGGGGCCACCGGCATGTACCTGCACACGGCCCCGTTCATGGCCCGGGCGATCCGGCTCTACGAGTCGTTGGGGTACCGGCGGATCCCCGAGCACGACACCGACTCCGCCGCGCACTACGGGCTGGCGGTCGATCCGCCGTTGCGGGCGCTGGCGTACCGGCTCGATCTCTGAGCCACCCAACCGGGGGTCGGCCCGGCTCCGTCCTGTCCTGGGTGCGCGGATCTCCGCCGCGCACGACGCACACCGGAGGAGGGAACGTGGGACGAACGATGAGGCTGCTGCTGGGGACGGGTGCCGCGCTGGCGACGATGCTCACCGCGGCGCCGGCGGCCGCCGCCGCGCCGGCTCCCGCGGTGGCCGCCGCCGCGGCGCCTGCGGGTTGCCGCGACAACGGTGGCCGGGAGATCGACACGCCGTTCTTCAACACCGACCTGAACGACGTGCAGGTGTGCATCGAGCAGGCACCCACCGGCGAGTACCGCGCCACGGTCACCGGCTTCTACACCGACGGCGGCGACGGCAGCCGCAAGTTCGACCGCCTCGCGGTGACCGTGCGGATCGAGCAGGCCGGCAAGTTCCAGATCGCGACGAACACCTGCGAGAAGACCCGCGAGGTCAACGCCACCCCGAACGGCTCGCTGCAGTGCTCGGTGGAGGGCGAACCCATCGGCGGCGGTGCCATCACCGCCGACGGCTTCATCACCTACAACATCGACGCCGACGGCGAGGGCGACCTGCATTGGAGCCTGCACGGCTCGCCGCCCGAGCGCTGAGGTCCCGCACGCGAGCGGGTGCTTGTCGGGGTACAGCCGGCGGAACCGCGGGCCCGGCCGGACGCGGCGGGTCCCCGGTCCCGCCGGGACCGCCGCCGACCCGCGGAACGCCTCCGGCGAGCCCGGCACTTCCTGCACGCGGGCCAGCGTGCCGAACGCGCGGGCTTCGCGGGCCCGTTCCGCACAACTCGCGGGAGATGTGCACCAGGCACCTCAGCGGCGACGCCAAGGTGCCCGGTGCACATCGGACAGGGTCAGGTGAGCGGGCGGTCGGTGGGCTCGATGGGGCGGGGGAGGACCTTGCGGCCGGTCAGGAACTCGTCGACACCGGCCGCGGCGGCCCGGCCCTCGGCGATCGCCCAGACGATCAGCGACTGGCCGCGGCCCATGTCGCCCGCGGAGAACACGCCCTCGACGTTGGTCATGTACGACCGGTCGCGGGCGACGTTGCCGCGCTCGTCGAGGTCGACGCCCAGGTCGGACAGCAGGGCGCCCTTCTCCGGGCCGACGAAGCCCATGGCCAGCAGCACGAGCTGGGCCGGCAGCTCCTTCTCGGTCCCCTCGATGCCGACGAACCGGCCGTCGGCGTCGCGCTCGACCTCGACGATGCGCAGGCCCTGCAGCCTGCCCGACTCGTCGGCGACGAACTCGGTGGTGTTGACCGAGTAGAGCCGCTCGCCGCCCTCCTCGTGCGCCGAGGACACCCGGTAGACCATCGGGTACGTCGGCCACGGCATGCCCTCGGTGCGCTTCTCCGGGGGCGTCGGCATGATCTCCAGCTGGGTCACCGATGCCGCGCCCTGGCGGTGCGAGGTGCCCAGGCAGTCGGCGCCGGTGTCGCCCCCGCCGATGATCACGACGTGCTTGCCCTCCGCGCTGACCGGGGGCGCGTCCAGGTCGCCCTCCTGCACGTGGTTGGCCCACGGCAGGAACTCCATCGCCTGGTAGACGCCCTCGACCTCGCGGCCGGGGACGGGCAGGTCGCGCCACGCCGTCGCGCCGCCGGCGAGCACCACCGCGTCGAACTCGTCGCGCAGCTGGTCGGCGGTGACGTCGTTGCCGACGTCCACCCCGGCCCGGAACTCGGTGCCCTCGGCCCGCATCTGCTCCAGGCGGCGGTCGAGGCGGGCCTTCTCCATCTTGAACTCGGGGATGCCGTAGCGCAGCAGCCCGCCGATGCGGTCGGCCCGCTCGAACACGACGACGTCGTGCCCGACCCGGGTGAGCTGCTGGGCGGCGGCCAGCCCGGCCGGGCCCGACCCGACGACGGCGACCTTCTTGCCGGTCCTGGTCGCCGGGAGCTGCGGGGGCACCCAGCCCTCGTCCCAGGCCCGGTCGATGATCTCGATCTCGATCTGCTTGATCGTGACCGCGTCCGAGTTGATGCCCAGCACGCACGCCGCCTCGCACGGGGCGGGGCACAGCGTCCCGGTGAACTCCGGGAAGTTGTTCGTGGCGTGCAGCCGCTCGATGGCCTCGCGCCAGTCGTGGCGGTGGACCAGGTCGTTCCACTCCGGGATCAGGTTGCCCAGCGGGCAGCCCTGGTGGCAGAACGGGATGCCGCAGCTCATGCAGCGACTGGCCTGGCGCTCCAGCGCCGGGACCGGGAAGTCCTCGTAGACCTCCTTCCAGTCGAGCAGCCGCAGGTCCACCGGGCGCCGCTTCGGCAGCTCGCGCGGCGCCTTCAGGAAGCCCTTGGGGTCAGCCATGTGCCGCCTCCATGATCGCCTCGTCCACGTTGCGGCCGTCGCGCTCGGCCGCCTCGCGGGCCTGCAGCACCCGCTTGAAGTCCTTCGGGACGACCTTGCCGAACCGGGCCGACTGCTCGTCCCAGTCGGTCAGCAGCGTGCGCGCCACCGCGGACCCGGTCTCCTGGTAGTGCCGCTCCACGACGTCGCGCAGGAAGGTGCGGTCGTCGTCGTCGAGGTGCTCGACGTCGACCATCTCCCGGTTGACCCGCCTGGCGTTGGGCGAGTCCGGGTCGGCCAGGTCGAGCACGTACGCCAGCCCGCCGGACATGCCGGCGGCGAAGTTGCGCCCCACCCGGCCCAGCACGACGGCGCGGCCGCCGGTCATGTACTCCAGGCCGTGGTCGCCCACGCCCTCGACGACGGCCAGCGCACCGGAGTTGCGCACGCAGAACCGCTCGCCGACGACACCGCGGATGAACACCTCGCCGGACGTGGCCCCGTAGAGGATCACGTTGCCGGCGATGATGTTCTCCTCGGCCGCGAACGGCGCCGACGGGTCGGGCCGCAGCGTCAGCCGCCCGCCGGACAAGCCCTTGCCGAAGTAGTCGTTCGTGTCGCCGACCAGGCGCATCGTGATGCCCTTCGGCACGAACGCGCCGAAGCTCTGCCCGGCCGAGCCGGTGAACGTGATGTCGATCGTGTCGTCGGGCAGGCCCTCGCCGCCCCACGCCTTGGTCAGCTCGTAGCCGAGCATCGTGCCGACCGTGCGGTTGACGTTGCGGACCGGCAGGTCGAGGCGGACCCGGTCGCCCGAGCGCAGCGCGCCCTCGCTCAGCTGGATGAGCGTGTTGTCCAGCGCCTTCTCCAGGCCGTGGTCCTGGGCCTTGGTGTTGTGGCGGGCGGCGCCGGGCTTCAGCGGCGGGGTGTGGAAGACCGGGCTCAGGTCGAGGCCCTGGGTCTTCCAGTGCCGCACGGCGTCGTCGACGTCGAGGAACTCGGGGTGGCCCACCGCCTCCTCGATGGACCGGAAGCCCAGCTCGGCCAGGTACTCGCGGACCTCCTCGGCGATGAACCGCATGAAGTTCACGACGTACTCGGGCCGGCCGTCGAACCGCTTGCGCAGCTCGGGGTTCTGGGTCGCGACGCCGACGGGGCAGGTGTCCAGGTGGCAGACCCGCATCATGATGCAGCCCGACACCACCAGCGGCGCGGTGGCGAAGCCGAACTCCTCCGCCCCCAGCAGCGCCGCGATGACCACGTCGCGGCCGGTCTTGAGCTGGCCGTCGGTCTGCACGACGATCCGGTCGCGCAGGCCGTTCTCCAGCAGCGTCTGCTGGGTCTCGGCCAGCCCCAGCTCCCACGGGCCGCCCGCGTGCTTGATCGAGCTCAGCGGGGAGGCGCCGGTGCCGCCGTCGTGCCCGGAGATCAGCACGACGTCGGAGTGCGCCTTGGCCACGCCCGCCGCGACCGTGCCCACGCCGACCTGGCTGACCAGCTTGACGTGCACGCGGGCCGTCGGGTTGGCGTTCTTCAGGTCGTGGATGAGCTGCTTGATGTCCTCGATGGAGTAGATGTCGTGGTGCGGCGGCGGGGAGATCAGCCCGACGCCCGGGGTGGAGTGCCGGGTCTTGGCGATCCACGGGTAGACCTTGCTGCCCGGCAGCTGGCCGCCCTCGCCGGGCTTGGCGCCCTGCGCGATCTTGATCTGGATGTCGTCGGCGTTGACCAGGTACTCGCTGGTCACGCCGAAGCGCCCGGACGCCACCTGCTTGACCGCGCTGCGCCGGGAGTCGCCGTTCGCGTCGGGCGTCCAGCGGTCCGGGTCCTCGCCGCCCTCGCCGGTGTTGGACCGGCCGCCGAGCCGGTTCATGGCGATGGCCAGCGTCTCGTGCATCTCCTGGGAGATGGAGCCGTAGGAGATGGCCCCGGTGCCGAACCGCTTGACGATCTCCTCGACCGGCTCGACCTCCTCGATCGGCACCGGCGGGCGGGTGCCCGTCTTGAACCGGAACAGCCCGCGCAGCGTCATCAGCCGGTGCGCCTGGTCGTCGACGGCCCGCGTGTACTGCTTGAAGATGTCGTAGCGGCCCTGGCGGGTGGAGTGCTGCAGCTTGAACACCGTCTGCGGGTTGAACAGGTGCAGCTCGCCCTCGCGCCGCCACTGGTACTCGCCGCCGACCTCCAGCGAGCGGTGGTGGGCGCGCACCTCGTCGGGCGGGTACGCGCGGCGGTGGTGGGCCAGCGCCTCCTCGGCCAGCACGTCGTAGCCGACGCCGCCCAGCCGCGACGTGGTGCCGGTGAAGCACTCCTTGACGACCTCCGGGCCCAGCCCGATGGCCTCGAAGATCTGCGCCCCCGTGTAGGAGGCCACGGTGGACACGCCGATCTTCGACATGGTCTTGCGGACGCCCTTGCCCAGCGCCTTGACCAGGTTCGTGGCCGCGGTGGCCGGGTCGACGTCGATGTCGCCGCGCCGGGCGAGGTCCTCGACGGTGGCCATGGCCAGGTACGGGTTGACCGCGCTGGCGCCGTAACCGATCAGCAGCGCGATGTGGTGCACCTCGCGGGCGTCGCCCGCCTCGACGACGAGCCCGACGCGCGTGCGCGACTTCTCCCGCACGAGGTGGTGGTGCACCGCCCCGGTGAGCAGCAGCGACGGGATCGGCGCGTGCTGGGCGTCGACGCCGCGCGTCGACAGCACGATGAGCCGGGCGCCGTCGGCGATGGCCGCCGACACCTCGCCGCGGATCTCGTCGAGCCGCTTGCGCAGCCCCGCGCCGCCCTCGGCGGCCGGGAACACGCCGCGCACCGTGAACGAGGCGAAACCCGGGTAGTCGCCGTCGTCGTTGATGTGCACGATCTTGGACAGGTCGTCGTTGCCCAGCACCGGGAACGGCACCACGATCGTGCGGCAGCTGGCCGGGCCGGCGCCGAGCAGGTTCTGCTCCGGGCCGAGCCTGCTCTGCAGGGAGGTGACCAGCTCCTCCCGGATCGCGTCCAGCGGCGGGTTGGTGACCTGCGCGAACAGCTGGATGAAGTAGTCGAACAGCTGGCGCGGGCGCTCGGCCACGGCGGCGATCGGCGCGTCGTTGCCCATCGAGCCGATCGGCTCGGCGCCGGTGACCGCCATCGGCTTGAGCAGGACGTTGAGCTCCTCCTCGGTGAAGCCGAACGCCTGCTGGCGGCGGGTCAGCGTGGCGTGCGTGGGCACCTCGCGGTCGCGGGTCGGCAGGTCGGCCAGCGGGATGACGCCGGCGTGCACCCACTCCGCGTACGGGTGCTCGGCGGCCAGCGCGCCCTTGATCTCCGCGTCGTCGATCATCCGCCCGGCGGCCGTGTCGACCAGGAACATCCGGCCCGGCTCCAGCCGGCCCTTGCGGACCACGTTCTCCGGGGCCACGTCCAGCACACCGACCTCGGAGGCCAGCACGACGAGGCCGTCGTCGGTGACCCAGTAGCGCGCGGGGCGCAGGCCGTTGCGGTCGAGCACCGCTCCGACGACGGTGCCGTCGGTGAAGGTGACCAGCGCAGGGCCGTCCCACGGCTCCATCAGCGTGGCGTGGAACTCGTAGAACGCGCGGCGCGCCGCGTCCATCTCGGCGTGGTTCTCCCACGCCTCCGGGATCATCATCAGCACCGCGTGCGGCAGGCTGCGCCCGCCCAGGTGCAGCAGTTCGAGCACCTCGTCGAAGGTGGCTGAGTCGCTGGCGTCCGGGGTGACGATCGGGCTGAGCCGCGCCAGGTCGCCCGGGATCAGCTCGGACTCCAGCAGCGCCTCGCGCGCGGCCATCCAGTTGCGGTTGCCGCGCAGCGTGTTGATCTCGCCGTTGTGCGCGACGTAGCGGTACGGGTGGGCCAGCGGCCACGCCGGGAACGTGTTGGTGGAGAACCGCGAGTGCACCACCGCCAGCGCGCTGACGACGCGCTCGTCGGACAGGTCCGGGTAGAACGCCTCGACCTGCGGCTCGGCCAGCATCCCCTTGTAGACGATGGTGCGCGGGGACAGGCTCGGGAAGTAGGCGCCGGTCTCGTGCTCGGTGCGCTTGCGCAGGCAGAACGTGCGCCGCTCCAGGTCGATGCCGCTCTCCCCGCCGTCGCCGGCCACGAACAGCTGCCGGAAGCTCGGCATCGCGGCCAGCGCGGACGGGCCGAGGTCGGCCTTGTCCGGATCGGTCGGCAGCTCGCGCCAACCCAGGACCCGCAGGCCCTCCTCGGCGGCGATCGCGTCGATCCGCGCGACCGCCTCGTCGGCGGCGGCGCGGTCGACGGGCAGGAACGCGGTGCCCACCGCGTAGGCCCCCGCCTCGGGCAGGTCGAAGTCGACGACGTCCCGGAAGAACTCGTCCGGGACCTGGATGAGGATGCCGGCGCCGTCGCCGGTGTTCGCCTCGCTACCGCGAGCACCGCGGTGCTCCAGGCGCAGCAGAGCGGTCAGTGCTTTGCTGACGATGCCGTGGTCGCGCCGGCCCGCGAGGTCGGCCACCATGGCCACGCCGCAGGCGTCGTGCTCGAAGTCCGGGGCGTAGAGGCCCCGCGAGGAAACCGCTGGGTTCGCAGCCAACAGTGCCTCCCTGTCGTCTCGGTGCACCCCGACAACCAGCATCGGGACGACGTGGATCAGTCGAGGAAAATGTAGGCGACCCGTGGGGCGCCTGTCGTGCCCCGGACGTCACGCAGCGGCATCGGTCGTCCCGTGTGGTGGCCGGGCGCCGACACGGGACGGACCGGGCACCCGTTGTGCGGGGCCCGGCCGGCGTGGCGTCTGGAAACGAGCGCACACGTCGGTGGGTGCGTCAGTTTGAACGCCCAATGTCGCACGTGGGTGCGGCGATTCGCCAGAGAGAGCGACAGTGACGCGGGTGACCGCCGTCCGCGCCACCCGAGCGGGGCAGACTCGACGGCGTGGACACGCGTGCGGTGCTGGGCGACGTGGCCGCACTGGGCCCGTTCTTCACGGTCCGTACAGGCGTCGCCGAATCGGTCGATCCCACCTGGCGCCCACTGGCGGACCTGGAGGCCGACGGCCCGCCGTTGCGCTCCCGCATCGCGTACGTGCGACGCGCGCTCGGCGGCGACGACGCCGTCGAACCCCGGGTGGCGGCCTCGATCGCGTTGCAGGGAATCGCCGCGGTCGTCGTCTCGCCCGCCTTCGCCGCGGCCGTCCTGCACGGGGTCGTGCCGGCGCTGTCCCCGGACGTCCTGCACTGGCGCGACAGCACGACCGGCCCGCTGGCGCTGTGGGCCCCCGCGCCGACGGGCACGCCGGTCCCCGACGCGCCGGCCGCGGTGGAAGCGCTGGGGCGGCTGTACGACGCGCACCTCCCGGCGCTGGTCGACGCCGTGCGCAGCGTCACCGCGGTGTCGCCGAAGGTGCTGTGGGGGAACGTGGCCTCGGTGGTCGCCGGGACCACCCGGATGGTGACGACCGGGCGGCCCGAGGCGGCGCGGCGGGCGGCCGCGGTCGGGGCGCTGCTGCTCGACCGCGGGGAGCTGGCGGGCAGCGGGGAGCGGGGGGCCGCGCGGGCGCCGGACGTGCACTGGACGTTCCGCCGGCGCAGCTGCTGCCTGTTCTACCGGGTGCCGGGCGGGGGGTACTGCGGGGACTGCGTGCTCGGTCCCGCGTGACCGGTGCTCGGGCGGCTCGTCGGAGTCCTCGCAGAGTCTGCGTACTCGTAGCAGGGTCCCGGGCGCCTGCGACGGGTACGCAGACTCTGCGACGTGACCGAGAACCGGACCGACCTGCGACGACGCCTCGACACGCCCGCGACCACAGCCGGGAGGACCGCGCCCGACCGGGGGAACGCGGTCTCGCCTAGACTCGCGTCAGCACCGGGCGTGTGCGCCTCCGTCGCGTGCCGCGCACCTCCCGGACTGCCCGAGCCGCGGGCCGCAAAGCCACATCCGTCTGCGAGGAGTACCCCACCGTGAAGAGCACCGTCGAGCGGCTGAGCCCGACGCGAGTCCGGATCAACGTCGAGGTGCCGTTCGACGAGCTCAAGCCGAACTTCGACCGCGCCTACAAGACCATCGGCCAGCAGGTCCGCGTCCCCGGCTTCCGCCCCGGCAAGGTCCCGGCCCGGATCATCGACGCCCGCCTGGGGCGCGGCGTCGTGCTGGAGCAGGTCGTCAACGACGCCGTCCCGGCCAAGTACACCGAGGCCATCACCGCCGCCGAGGACGTCACCCCGATCGGCCGCCCGGAGATCGAGGTCACCGAGATCGCCGACGGCGAGAAGCTGGCCTTCCACGCCGAGGTCGACGTCCGACCCGACATCTCGCTGCCCGAGCTGGGCTCCATCGCGGTCTCCGTCGACGACGTCGAGGTCACCGACGAGCAGGTCGACGAGCAGCTGGAGAACCTGCGGGCCCGGTTCGGCACGCTGACCGGCGTCGACCGGCCGGCCGCCGAGGACGACTTCGTCCTCATCGACCTGTCCGCCACGGTCGACGGCGAGGCCGTCGAGGAGGCCGCGACCACCGGCTTCTCGTACCAGGTCGGCCAGGGCGGGCTGATCGACGGCATCGACGAGGCCATCGAGGGCCTGTCCGCCGGCGAGGAGAAGACGTTCACCTCGAAGCTCGTCGCCGGCGAGTTCGCCGACCGCGACGCCGAGGTCACCGTCAAGGTCACCGCGGTCAAGGAGCGCCAGCTCCCCGAGGCCGACGACGAGTTCGCCCAGCTCGCCAGCGAGTTCGACACCCTCGACGAGCTCACCGACGACCTGCGCAGCCGGCTCGGCCGCGTCCGCCGCATGGAGCAGGTCACCCAGGCCCGCGACAAGGTCCTCGACGCCATCGTCGACGCCACCGAGGTGCCGCTGCCCGAGAGCGTCGTCAAGGCCGAGGTCGACAACGCCGTGCACGACGCCATCCACGGCTTCGACCACGACGAGGACAAGTTCGCCGAGTTCCTGCAGACGCAGGGGCGCACCCGCGAGGAGTTCGACACCGAGACCCAGGAGGCCGCCGAGAAGTCGGTGCGCACCCGGCTCGTGCTCGACGCGCTGGCCGACGCCGAGGAGATCTCGGTCAACGACCAGGAGCTCACCGAGCGGATCATCTTCCAGGCCCAGCAGTACCAGATGCCGCCGGAGGAGTTCGTCCAGCGGATCCAGCAGGCCGGCCAGCTCGGCGCCATCTACGCCGACGTGCGGCGCAGCAAGGCGCTGATCGAGGCCGTCCGCGCGGCCACGGTCACCGACGCCGCCGGCGAGCCGGTCGACCTGTCCGACCTGCTCGGCGAGGACGCCGACGAGGAGGCCCCGGACGTCGTCGAGGGCAGCGTCGAGGAGCCGGCCGACGAGGCCGCCGCCGTCTCCACGACCAAGGCTCCGACCAGCGCGTGATCGCACCGGCCGACCCGGACGTCAACCCCAGAGCGAACATCGGGGCCGTACGCGGCGGGCGGGTGCGCCCGCCGCGTAGGGTCGGAGCAACACCCCACGTCAACGCGACCGACGAGCGTCAGCAAGGAGGGCTCGTGAGCCCACAGGACAACCCCTTCGGACCGGTCATGCGGCGGGGCTCCGCGCCCACGTCCATGACGCTGTCCGACTCGGTGTACGAGCGGCTGCTGCAGCAGCGGATCATCGTGCTGGGCCAGCAGGTCGACGACGACATCGCGAACCGCATCGCCGCCCAGATGCTGCTGCTCTCGGCCGAGGACCCGCAGGCCGACATCGCGCTGTACATCAACTCGCCCGGCGGTTCGGTGACCGCGGGCATGGCCATCTTCGACACGATGGAGTTCATCGAGTGCGACGTGGCCACCTACGCCATGGGCCTGGCCGCCTCGATGGGCCAGTTCCTGCTGTCGGCGGGCACCCCCGGTAAGCGCTACGCGCTGCCGCACTGCCAGATCCTGATGCACCAGCCCTCGGCGGGCGTCGGCGGCACCGAGTCCGACATCTCCATCCAGGCGGAGCTGTTCAAGCGGCACAAGCGGGAGATGGCCGAGCTCATCGCCACCCACACCGGGCAGACCGTCGAGAAGATCACCGCCGACTTCGACCGCGACCGCTGGTTCTCCGCGCAGGAGGCCCTCGAGTACGGCTTCGTCGACCACGTCATCGCCCGCGCCGGCCAGCTGCCGGACGCGACCGGCCAGAACGGGAACGGGAGCGCCCGATGAGCAGGTTCCAGATGCCCGGTGGCAGCGCGCCGCAGGGCGCTCAGAGCCGCTACGTGCTGCCGTCCTTCGTCGAGCGCACCAGCTACGGGGTCAAGGAGTCCAACCCCTACAACAAGCTGTTCGAGGAGCGCATCATCTTCCTCGGCGTGCAGATCGACGACGCGTCGGCCAACGACGTCATGGCGCAGCTGCTGTGCCTGGAGTCGGCCGACCCGGACCGCGAGATCAGCATGTACATTAACTCGCCCGGCGGGTCCTTCACCTCGCTGATGGCGATCTACGACACCATGCAGTTCATCCGCCCGGACATCCAGACGGTGTGCCTGGGCCAGGCCGCCTCCGCGGCGGCCGTGCTGCTGGCCGCGGGCACCCCGGGGCGGCGCCTCGCGGTGCAGAACGCCCGCGTGCTGATCCACCAGCCGGCCACCGAGGGCTTCTACGGCCAGGTGTCCGACCTGGAGATCCAGGCTGCGGAGATCTCCCGGATGCGTAAGCTGATGGAGGCGACGCTGGCCAAGCACACGAACAAGTCCGAGGAGGAGGTCCGTCGCGACGTCGAGCGCGACAAGATCCTCACCGCCACCGAGGCGAAGGACTACGGGATCGTCGACGAGATCATCCAGAGCCGCAAGCTCTCCGCGGTCTGACACGTCCGTAGTTCCCGGCAGGTGCGTCGGGGGTGGGGACCGCTGAGGGCCCCAACCCCGACCGCCCGCCGACACGCCCGCAAACCGGGGGCGTCCGAAGCTCCCCCGGCACCGTGTTCGACGGGTAACGTCACGAGGGCGCTCCTACCGGATCCGCCGGACGGGGCAGCGTCAGATGGGATATGAGGTCTGCACTCATGGCACGCATCGGCGATGGCGGTGACCTCCTCAAGTGCTCCTTCTGCGGAAAGAGCCAGAAGCAGGTCAAGAAACTGATCGCCGGCCCCGGCGTGTACATCTGCGACGAATGCATCGATCTCTGCAACGAGATCATCGAGGAGGAGCTGGCCGAGGCCGGTGAGGTCAAGCTCGACGAGCTGCCCAAGCCCGCCGAGATCCACGACTTCCTCGACCAGTACGTCGTGGGCCAGGCGCAGACCAAGCGGACGCTGTCCGTCGCGGTCTACAACCACTACAAGCGGATCCAGGCCGGCGACAAGGGCCGCGGCGACGGCGACGGCATCGAGATCGCCAAGTCGAACATCCTGATGCTCGGCCCGACCGGCTGCGGCAAGACCTACCTCGCGCAGACGCTGGCCAAGCTGCTGAACGTGCCGTTCGCCATCGCCGACGCCACCGCGTTGACCGAGGCCGGCTACGTGGGCGAGGACGTCGAGAACATCCTGCTCAAGCTGATCCAGGCGGCCGACTACGACGTCAAGCGCGCCGAGACCGGCATCATCTACATCGACGAGGTCGACAAGATCGCCCGCAAGTCGGAGAACCCGTCGATCACCCGCGACGTGTCCGGCGAGGGCGTCCAGCAGGCCCTGCTGAAGATCCTGGAGGGCACCACCGCGAGCGTGCCCCCGCAGGGCGGGCGCAAGCACCCGCACCAGGAGTTCATCCAGATCGACACGACGAACGTGCTGTTCATCGTGGCCGGCGCGTTCGCCGGGCTGGAGAAGATCATCGGCGACCGGGTCGGCCGGCGGGGCCTGGGCTTCGGCGCCGAGATCCGTTCCAAGAACGACCTGGACTCCGCGGAGAGCTTCGGCGAGACGCTCCCCGAGGACCTGATCAAGTTCGGGCTGATCCCCGAGTTCATCGGCCGCCTGCCGATCGTGGCCTCGGTGACCTCGCTCGACAAGGACGCGCTCGTCAAGATCCTCACCGAGCCGCGCAACGCCCTGGTCAAGCAGTACTGCAAGCTCTTCGAGATGGACGGCGTCGAGCTGGAGTTCACCGACGACGCCCTCGAGGCGGTGGCCGACCAGGCCATCCTGCGCGGCACCGGGGCCCGCGGCCTGCGGGCGATCATGGAGGAGGTGCTGCTGCCGGTCATGTACGACATCCCCAGCCGCGACGACGTCGCCAAGGTGGTCGTGACCGAGCAGACGGTGCGCTCCAACGTCAACCCGACGATCGTCCCGCGCACCCCCGCGCGTCGGGAGCGCCGCGAGCGCTCCGCCTGATCCGCTTCCCACCGGACCCCCGCCGCACGCCGCGGCGGGGGTTCTTTGTGCGGGGGCCGCGGACGGCGGGAGTGGCGTCGCCGACGCGGCGGACGGGCGATCCGCCGCCCGCCGGGCAGCCGATCTCTCTCCGGTGAGCGGGGTCTCGGGTTGCTGGGTCAACTACCCCGATCTAGCGTCACCGCCGTCATGTCGTCGCGGCGCAGCGGGGAGCAGCAATGGCGATCGGGTTCCTGCAACGCGAGCGGATCGTCGCTCGCCCGGGGTGGAGTCGCTGGCTGATCCCGCCCGCGGCCCTGTCCATCCACCTGGCCATCGGCCAGGCCTACGCGTGGAGCGTGTTCAAGCCGCCGCTGGAGAAGGGGCTGGAGATCTCCGGCGTGGCCAGCGCGCTGCCGTTCACGCTGGGCATCATCATGCTGGGGCTCTCGGCCGCGGTCTTCGGCACGAAGGTCGACGCGAACGGCCCGCGCTGGGCGATGTTCGTGGCGTCGTGCTGCTTCGTGGCCGGGTTCCTGATCTCCGCGGTGGGGCTGTACCTCAACCAGTACTGGCTGGTCGTGGTGGGCTACGGCTTCGTCGGCGGGATCGGGCTCGGCATCGGCTACATCTCGCCGGTGTCGACGCTGATCAAGTGGTTCCCGGACCGGCCCGGGCTGTCCACCGGCATCGCCATCATGGGCTTCGGCGGCGGCGCGCTGATCGCGTCCCCGTTGACCTCGCAGCTGCTCACCGGCTACGGCGCCACCGGCGACGACCCCTCGGTGCCCGGGATCGCGTCGACGTTCCTGACCATGGGCATCATCTACGCGGTCTTCATGTCGGTCGGCTGGCTGCTGATCCGGGTGCCGCGCGACGACTGGAAGCCCGCCGGGTGGGACCCGGCCAACGCCAAGTCGGCCCCGCTCATCACCCAGAACCACGTCTCGGCGGCCAACGCCATCAAGACCCCGCAGTTCTGGCTGCTGTGGGTGGTGCTCACGTTCAACGTCACCGCGGGCATCGGCATCCTGGAGAAGGCCTCACCGATCTTCCAGGACTTCTTCCGCGACAGCACGGCGGCCGAGGGGCTCGCCGCCGCGGCGGCCGGGTTCGTGGCGATCCTGTCGCTGGCCAACGCCATCGGCCGGATCCTCTGGTCGTCCACGTCGGACTTCCTGGGCCGCAAGAACATGTACCGCATCTACCTGGGCGTCGGCGCGCTGCTCTACCTCGCGCTGACCCTGACGACCAACTCCAACAAGGTCGTCTTCCTGATCTGCTGCATGCTGATCCTGTCGTTCTACGGCGCGGGTTTCGCCACCGTCCCGGCCTACCTGCGCGACCTGTTCGGCACCTACCAGGTGGGCGCCATCCACGGCCGGCTGCTGACCGCGTGGTCCACGGCGGGCGTGCTCGGCCCGCTGATCGTCAACGCCATCGCGGACGCCCAGATCGCCGCCGGGGTGCAGGGCCCGGGCCGCTACACCACCTCGTTCATGATCATGATCGGGCTGCTGGTCGTCGGCTTCGTCTGCAACGAGCTGATCAAGCCGGTCGACCCCCGGTTCCACGAGCCCGACAGCACGGTCACGGCGGCGGAGAAGGAGGCAGCGACGTGAGCGCTCCGAGTGAGAGCAGCAGCGCCCCGCGGGCGGTCAACCCGGTGCTGGCCGCGGTGGCCTGGCTGTGGGTGCTGGTCCCGTTCGGCTACGGGCTGTACCAGCTGCTGATCAAGATCCCGGCGCTGTTCGGCGGCTGACCGCGCTCGACGGGCGCTCCCGCTCGCCCGCGGTTACGGTCGGGCGGTGAGTGAGAGCAGCGATGCGCAGGCCATGTCCGAGTGGGTCACCGCGGTGGCCCGTGAGCTGGGCTTGGAAGGTGCCCTCGACAGCGGCACGACCGTCGACCTGGTGCTGGACCTGACCTCCGACGTGGCGCACGGCGTCAGCCGCCCGGCGGCCCCGGTGACGGCGTTCCTGATCGGGGTGGCCGCCGGCCGCGCCGACGACCCGGCCGTGGCCGCCCGCGACTACGCCGACAAGGTCGGCCGGCTGGCCAAGGGCTGGGACGCCGACACCGAGCGCGCCGTCCCGGCGAACGACCAGTCCCAGCGCGCCTGACCCCACCCCGTCGAGAACGACGTTGTCGTGAATTGGACCGATCCATAATCGCGACAACGTCGTTCTCGACGGAATCGGCCTTTAGGCCGAGGGGAGTGGAGCTTCGGCCGATACGGGGCTGACCGCGCGGCGTGAGGCTTCCCGCCGTGCCCGCGCTCCCCAACGCCCTCCCGGCCGCCACCCGACCCCGGATCGTCGCGCTCGACGCCGTCCGCGGGTTCGCGCTCTGCGGCATCCTGCTGGCCAACGTGCGCCCCATCGTCGGCGCCGACCACGCGCCCCCCGACCCCGAGTGGGTCGGCCTGCTGGTCCACCAGCGCTTCTACGTGGTCTTCGCGCTGCTGTTCGGCGTCGGGTTCGCGCTGCTCGTCGAGTCGGCCGCGGCCCGCACCGACAACCCGCGGCTCGTGCTGCTGCGCCGGCTGCTGGCACTGCTGGTGATCGGGTTGCTGCACCGCTTCCTGCTCTGGCCCGGCGAGATCCTCACCGTCTACGCCCTGGTCGGGCTGGTGGTGCTGCTGCCGTCGACGTGGCTGCCGCGGGGCGCCGTCGCGGCCCTCGCCTGCGCCGTGTGCGCGGCCGGGCTCGCGATCGGCGGCGGGGGTCCGGTGCTGATCGCCGGGCTGTTCCTGGCCGGGGCCGCGCTCGTCCGGTACGGGGTGGTCGACCAGGTCGAGCGCGGCGCGCTCGGCGCGGCCGGCGCCGGGGCGGTGTTCGCGGTCCTGGCGGTGCCGGCCCTGTGGTGGCAGGTCGTGGTGAGCGAGACCGACGACCCCACCGCGACGCACGCGCGGGGCGTGGCCGGCCTGCTCGTCGCCGGCGGGTACGTGTGCGTCCTGCTGGTGCTGATGCGCACACCGCTGCGGCGCGCGCTGGGGGCGGTGTTCGCGCCACTGGGTCGGGTGGCGCTGACCAACTACCTGACCGCCACGATGGCGGTGCTGCTGGTCGAGGCGGTGGTGGGGCACCCGGAGCGGTGGTCGACCAAGGCCGTGCTGACGATCGCCGCGGTGGTGCTGGTCGCCCAGTGGGCGTTCTCGACGCTGTGGCTGCGGCGCTTCCGGCAGGGCCCGCTGGAGTGGCTGTGGCGCTGGGCCACCTGGGCGAAGCGGCCCGCGCTGCGGCGGTGACGGCAGAGTCCGGGTGTGGACGACGCAGTCGGCGTGTACGTGAGCCACCACCAGATGCTGATCGGCACCGGCACCGGCACCGAGCCGGCTGACCTGGGCATCTACCTCGCCCACGACGACCTCGTGCACCTCACCGGCGAGAGCGCCGCCACGGTGTTCACCGGTGTGCACTCCGGCGAGGTCGACGTCCGGGTGCGGGTCGGCACCGCCGCCCCGGGCGACGGGCTCGCGGGCTGGTCGGTGGCTTCCGAGGTGACGCTGTGGTGCCCGGAGGGTCGGTTGGCGGTGTGCGGCCTGTTCGGCGACTGCCCGGACGCGCTGCGCGACGTCGCGGTGCCCGGGCCGGGGCTCGTGCGGCTGCAGGTGCGCGGGCGCAACCTGAGCCCGGGGGAGTTCTACGCCGAGGACGGCCCGCGGGAGGAGTTCGAGATCCACGTCTGGCCGGTCGTCGAGGACGTCGAACCGTGCACCCTGGACCCGGCAGGCGCACCGGAGCCCTGGCCCATGGCGGGTCCGGGGGCGGCGGAGTACGCGGTGGTCCGGTTGGTCACCGGGGCCAATCCCCGCGCCGAGATCCGCAACCTGCGGCGGCACGCGCCGGCCATCGCCCCGCCACCGCGCGTGGACGTCCGGCGGAGCCGCTGGGTCCCACCGGACCTGCTCGCCGCGCTGGTGGAGCGGCCGGCGGAGCTGCTCGGGGCCACGCCCGACGGCGACGACCTCCTGCTGCCCGCCGGCGACCTCGCGGTCCGGCTGCACCCGCTGCCGGCCGGCGCCGCCGCCCGCCGCTACCGCTGGACGTGGGAACGCGCGGCCGAGCCCTTCTCCCCGGAACCGATGACCGACCTCCCGGACGACCGACCGAGCGAGGTCGAACTGCGCGTCGACGAGGACACCTCGCAGCTGACCGTGCGCCACCTGGCGGTCCGCGGCCCGGACGCCCCGCTGCTCGGTCTGCTGTGGGACCACGTGCTCGACCGCACCGAGCACCTCGCCGACTCCGGGACCGCGCCGCCGCACCCCTGGCAGGCCGCGTTCGCGGCCACGGCCGCGCAGGCGCGGGAGCGGGCGGAGCACAGCCGCCGGGTCCGCCGGCGAGCCGAGGACCGGCGGTGGGGCGGGCGCGCCCCGTCGGAGCGGGTCCGAACTCTGCCGGCCAACGCCCTCGCCCTGGCCCTGATCGACCGCCCCCTCCTCGACGCGCTGGAACGCGCGTCCCCCGAGGCCCAGCGGGCGATCGCCCGCTGGGCCGCCGAGCGGGGGTTGCGGGCGGCCGGGCTGCTCGACGTCGAGTGGATCGCCGAGGGTTTCGCGGCGGTCCTCGCCGGCACGGCGCTGCCGCCGCCCTTCGACGACCCGGCCGCCCTCCGGCAGCGGCTGCTGGCCGACCCGCGCGTGCCGCAGATGACCATCGCCATGCCCCACGGCGCGGCCGACGCCCTCCAGCAGGCCGTCGCGTTCGGGGTGATCGCCGGCGCGGCCCTTGCGGACCCGCTGGCCGCCGCCGTCGAGACCACGTACCTGGCCGCCGCCGCCCACGGCGACGACCACCCCGTCTTCCTCGCCGACCTCCGCGCCGCGTTCCCGCCCCTGACCGCCCCTGACCGGACCGTCGAGAACGAAGTTGTCGTGATCGACAGGCCCGGTTGGTGACGACCAAGTAGGTGTCGGAGGGGGGGGGGG
>NZ_JAHDTH010000026.1 GCF_018531445.1 Pseudonocardia lacus | reverse complement strand
TCCCACACCGCCGTTGTCGGCAACCCCCGCCCGTTTGCAACCCCACAACTGCGTTCTCGACGGTGGGGGGTCAGGCGGTCATGTCGAGGTTGGCGACGATCTTGGTGGGGCGGAGGCGGACGAGGAGTTCGCCGGGCACGCCGTTGCGCTTGCCGAACTCCTCGGCCCGGTCCTCGCCCATGTAGCGCCCGGCGATGACCGTCGCCGAGCGGAGCAGCTCGGCGGGGTCCTCGCTCACCGTGGCCAGGGCCTGCACCTGGACGAACCCGTACGGCGGCAGTTCGGAGTCCACGCACAGCGACACCCGCGGGTCGCGCCGGACGGCGCGGCCCTTCGCCGTGTCCCGGCCGGTGTTGAACAGCAGTTCCGGCGCGTCGTCGGGACCTTCGACGACGAACCAGACCGGCGCCACCAGCGGGCGCCCGTCGGCGGCGGTCCAGGCGAGCTTGCCGGTGCGGGTGCCCTCGGACAGGAAGGCGCGGATCTCGGGGTCGAGGCTGCTCACCCCGCCGAGCCTAGTGATCGACCGGGTCAGCGCACCCCGTCCCACAGCCGACGCTCGTCGCCGGCCGGGTCGTCGACCGCCTCCACCTTGTCGTTGATCAGGCCGGTGGTGCGCGACCCGGTGGTGTAGGGCGCCCACCCGGGGTCGCCGCGGCGGATGAAGCTCACCCAGGTGGCGTGGGTGGTGTCGGCCACGACCTGCGGGGCCGCGTCGCCGACGAGGGGGCGCGTGCTCGGCTCGTGCAGCGTGTCGAACACGAAGGGGAGCTCAACCGCGTGGCAGGCGCCGAGCTCGCCGTCGTAGGACGTGGACCAGTGGTCGAAGCGGTAGACCCAGGTCGGCGCGGTCGCCGCGGCCCGGGCCTCGGCCACGCGCAGCGCCGGGACGCGGAAGAACCAGTCGGTGACGATCGCGGCCAGCAGGTCGCCGGGGCGGGCGTCGGGCCGGTTGCGGCGGTAGACCTCGACGTCGGCGGGGGCCAGGCCGTACGCGGCGGCCGCGCCGGCGAGCGTGGCCTCGTCGATGGCCCCGATGGCGCCGGCGGGGACGGAGAACAGCCGGCCCTCGTCCTTCGTGGAGCCGATCAGCAGGGGGACGCCGGCGCCGACGCCGTCGGTGATGGCCGCCAGCGGCGGGCGGGGCACGACCTCGCCGTCCACGGTCGGCATGAACGGCAGCAGGCTCATCGCCAGCGCGCCCCACTTCTGCGGGTCGGGCGCGGTCTGCACCTCCTCGGTGAGCGCCGAGGCCGCCGCCGTCACCCGCTCGACGGGCACCGCGGCGATCGCCTCCCGGGTGGCCTCGACGCCCAGCGCCTCGGCGAGGAAGCCGGCGACCCGGCGCCCGTCCTCGGGGCCCATCGTGTGGGCGGCCGCCCCGCTCTGCGCGATGGCCTGCTGGAACAGCCCCTCGGCGGCGGGCATCGACAGCAGCGTGGTCACGCTCATCGCGCCGGCCGACTCGCCGGCGACGGTGACCCGGCCGGGGTCGCCGCCGAACGCGGCGATGTTGTCGCGCACCCAGCGCAGCGCGGCGACCTGGTCGAGCAGGCCGGGGTTCGCGGTGTCGTCGCCGGTGTAGAGGAAGCCCTCCGCGCCGAGGCGGTAGTTGACCGTCACGCAGACCACGCCGTCGCGGGCGAAGGCGGCGCCGTTGTACGCGGCGACCGAGCCGGAGCCGTTCATGAACGAGCCGCCGTGGATCCACACCAGCACTGGCGCGGAGCCCGCGGTGTCCGGGGCCCAGACGTTGAGGTTGAGGCAGTCCTCGCCGGGGATGTCGACCTCGACGAACAGGTCCTGGTACTGCGGGGGGTAGGGGCCCTTCGGGCTGGTCGGGCCGAACCGGGTGGCGTCGCGCACGCCCTCCCACGCGGCCGCCGGGCGGGGCGCGCGCATCCGGTCAGCGCCGAACGGCGGGGCCGCGAACGGCACCCCGAGGAAGGCCAGCGCCCCGCGGTCGGTGGTCCCGCGCAGCTCACCCTGCTGGACCCGGACGACCGGGGCGGACGACGTCTCACTCATCTGTCACCTCGTTGCGACAAAATCTGCTGATGTCGCACAACCGTCGGCCCGAGGCGCTAGCGTTGTCAAGCGTTCGCCCCGCCCCACCACCCGAGGTGAGCCCGTCGTGACAGGTAGCGAGGTCACGCCGCTGCAGCGCCAGCTCGCCGGCGCCGACGCGGCGCGCCCCACCGCGCTCGACGCGTTCGCGCTCGCCCGGCGCACCTTCCTGCGGGGCTGCCGGCTCGACATGGGCGTGCTGGCCCGCGAGCTGGGCGTCAACCGGGCCACGCTCTACCGCTGGGTCGGCTCCCGCGACCGGCTCCTCGTCGAGGTCCTCTGGTTCCTGATGCGACGCACCACCGACCGGCTGCTCGCGGCCGACGACGGCCCACCCGCGGGGCGCGCCGCCCGGATCGTCGAGGGCATGGTGCACGCCGTCATCGGCAACCGCGGCATGGCCCAGTTCATCGAGTCCGAGGGCGAGCTGGCGCTGCGGCTGCTGACCACGAAGGCCAGCGACTACCAGTCCCGGCTGGTGGAGCTGGTGCACGGCCTCATCGCCGACGACCTCGAACGCGGCTGCCTGCGCACCGACGTCCCCGTGGACGACCTGGCCTTCGCCGTCGTCCGGATCGTGGAGTCCTACGTATACATCGGACTCATCACCGGCGAGCGGGCCGACCCGGAGCGCGCCGCGCGGGTCATCCGGGCGCTGCTGCCAGCCCCGCCGCCGTCGTCGACAGCGCCCTGACCCGGGCCGTCGCGCCGCCGGCCCGCCAGACCAGCGCCCAGGAGACCGGCGGCGCGCCGCGGAACGGCACGAACCGCACGGTGGGGCGGGAGAAGTAGTCGGCGGCGTGCGCGGCCAGGGGGCAGATGCCGGTGCCGGCGGCGACGGCGGCCAGCAGCTCCTGGAACGTGCGGAAGGTCGGGCCGCGGGTGATGGGGGCGCCGCTCGCGGTGGTCCACGGGGCCGGTGGTTCGCGCCAGTAGGCGGGGGCGGGGCGGGCGGCGCGCAGCACGGTGTCGCGGGCCAGGTCGTCGAGGGTGACGTGGGCATCGGGACCGCCGCGGCGGGCGAACGGGTGCCCGGCGGCCACGGCCAGGACCACCGGCTCGACGAGCACCACCGGGCCCACCACGAGGTCGGGCTCGTCGACCGGCAGCAGCGTGACCAGCGCGTCGACCTCGCCGGCCCGCAGCGAGGCGAAGACGTCGGTGAAGTCGGCCTCGCGCACCGCCACCGACCGGTCCGGCGCGCGGTAGGCGTCGAGCAGCGGACGGACCAGGTCGGCCACGCCGGGCGCCTCGAACGCGACCGGCAGCTCGCCGTCGAGCCCGCGGCCGGTGGCGACGGCACGGGCCACCGCCTCCTCGATCCGGGCGAACGCGGGGGCGAGGTCGTCGCGCAGCCGGGCGCCCAGTGGCGTGAGCGCCACCCGACGGCTGCTGCGGGCGAACAGCGCCGCGCCGAACCGGCGCTCCAGCGCGGCGATCGTCTGGCTCACCCGGGCCTGCGAGACGTGCAGCCGCTCGGCCGTGCGCCCGAAGTGCAGCTCCTCGGCCAGGGCCAGGAAGACCTCGATGTCCCGCCGCTCCACGCGCCACCTCCGTCGATAACACGGAGGTTATCGATCCGGTCGGGATCGGGCGGTGATCGGGCGGCCCGACCGGACGATCGTCGTACCCATGACGAACACGACGCACCTGGTCCGCGCGGGCGACGCCGAGGTCCTCGACGGCGACCCGGGCGGAACGATCACCCTGCTCGCCGACGCCCCCGACACCGGCGGCGCGCTCTCCGCGCACCGCTCCACCTTCCGCGACGGCGCCGCCGGCGCCCCGCCGCACACCCACCACGAGGCCACCGAGCTGTTCCTGGTGCTCGACGGCGCCCTGCGCGTCCTCGTCGGCGGCGACGTCACCGTGCTGCGCGCCGGCGACCTGCTGGTCGTCCCGCCGGACGTGGCGCACGCCTTCGAAGCGGCCCCCGGCCACGACGCCGAGGTGCTGTTCGTGCTGGCCCCGGCCCGGGAGCGGGCCGAGTACTACCGGCTGCTCGACCGGGTCCACCGCGGCCGCGGCGACTGGGCGGAGGTCGGGGCGTCGCAGGAGCGCTTCGACAACCACTACGTCGACAGCGCGGCCTGGGCCGGGCGTGACGGAGCCGACGGGAATTGAGAGTGCCCCGCCGGCCGCGGGTTCGTAGCGTTGCCGATGGTCGGCGGACGAGGGGGGACCTGATGGTCGAGGGGGAACGGCGGCGCGCCCGCGTCCCGGCGGTGGTGCCGGTGCTGGCGCTGAGCATCTTCGCCATCGGCACCAGCGAGTTCATCATCATCGGCCTGCTCCCCGAGATCGCGGCCGACCTGCGGGTCAGCATCCCGCAGGCCGGCTACCTGATCTCCGCCTTCGCCATCGGCATGATCGTCGGGGCGCCGGTGATGGCGGTGCTGACGCTGCGCCTGCCCCGGCGGATCACCATGATCGCCGCGCTGGTCGCGTTCGCCGCGGGCAGCTTCCTCGCCGCCCTCGCCGACGACTACGCGCTGCTGCTGGTGGCCCGGGTCGTCACCGCGGTGGCCACCGCCACGTTCTGGGTGGTCTCCGCGGTGGTCACGGTGTCGGTGGTGGGCCCGCAGGACCGCGCCCGCGCGCTGTCGGTGCTGCTGGCCGGGCTCACCCTGGCCAACATCGTCGGGGTCCCGGTCGGCACGTTCATCGGCCAGCTGTGGGGGTGGCGGGCGGCGTTCTGGGCGGTCGGCGCGGTCGCCGCGATCGGGCTCGCCGGCGTGCTGGTGATGGTGCGCGAGGGCACCTCCGGCGCCCCGTCCAGCGGCCTGGCCGCCGAGTTCGCGGTGTTCCGGCAGGGCAGGCTCTGGCTCGCGCTGGGCACCATCGCGCTGCACGCGGCGGCCACGATCGGGGTCTTCAGCTACGTCGCCCCGCTGCTCACCGACGTCGCGGGCGTCGAGGCGCGGTGGGTGCCGCTGGTGCTGCTGGGCAACGGCATCGGCTGCTTCGTCGGCATCACCGTCGGCGGCAGGCTCGCCGACGCGCACCCCTGGAGCGTGCTGTTCGGGTCGCTGGCCGCGATGACCGTGGTGATCGGGCTGATCGGGGTGCTGGCCGCGTGGCCGGTCCCCGCCGTGGTGCTGGTGGTGCTGCTCGGGGTGGTGTCGTTCCTGGTGGCCGCCCCGCTGAACGCCCGGGTGTACGAGCTGGCCGGGGCCGCGCCCACGCTGGCCAGCGCGATCACGACCTCGGCGTTCAACGTCGGCAACACCATCGGGCCCGCACTGGGCGGCCTGGTGATCAGCACGGGCTGGGGTTACGCCGCCACGGCCTGGGTGGGGGTCGTGCTGGCCGTGGGCGCCATCGCGGCCGGGTTCACGTCCTGGTCCCTGGACGCCCGCGACGACCGCCGGGCGCGACCGGGCGCGACCGCCGTCCGGACGCCGTGACGTCCTGCGACGACCACCGCGCCCCGCGCCGCCTCCCGGAGTAGACCTGGGGGGTGCCGTCCGCCCGCGTCCCGCGCCGCACGCTGCTGCGCGTCGCCGCCGTGAGCGGCCTGGCCGCGCTGGCCTCGCCGGCGGCGACCCCGCTGCTGCGCAGCGACCGCCCGGTGCTCACCCACGGCGTGCAGTCCGGCGACGTGCTGGCCGGGTCCGGGCTGGTGTGGGCGCGGGCCGACCGACCGTCACGGATGGTCGTGGAGGTCTCGGACCGGCCCGACTTCCGCGAGGCACTGCGGCTGACCGGCCCCGTCCTCAGCCCCGACACCGACTTCACCGGCCGGCTGCGCGTGCCCGCCCTCGGGCGCACCGCGCACTACCGGGTCAGCGCCGAGGACCTCGACCTGCGCACGACCAGCACCCCGGTCACCGGCTCGTTCCGGCTCCCGCCCGGGCCCGACGGGCCCGTCCGGTTCCTCTGGTCGGGCGACATCGTCGGGCAGGGCTTCGGGATCAACCCCGACATCGGCGGCATGCGCGTGTTCGCCGCCATGGCAGCCCGCGAGCCCGACTTCTTCCTCTGCAGCGGCGACACCGTCTACGCCGACGGAACCCTGGAGGAGACCGTGGTGCTGCCCGACGGCCGCACCTGGCGCAACGTCGTCACCGAGGCCAAGACCAAGCCGGCCGAGACGCTGGCCGAGTACCGCGGCGCCTTCGCCTACAACCGCACCGACGAGCACCTGCGCGCTTTCACCGCCGCCGTCGCCCAGCTCAACCAGTGGGACGACCACGAGGTGCACGACAACTGGTACCCCGGCGGCGTCCTGGACGACGACCGCTACACCGAGCGCCGCACCGACGTCCTGGCCGCGCGCGCCTACCGGGCGTTCCACGAGTGGGTGCCGCTCGACCGGCGCCGGGCCGTGGACGGGCGGGTCTTCCGCAGCCTCCCGTACGGGCCGCACGTCGAGGTCTTCGTGCTCGACATGCGCAGCCACCGCGACCCCAACGGCCCCAACGTCGGTCGGTCAGGGGCGCTGCTGGGGCAGCGGCAGGCCCGCTGGCTGGTCGACGGGCTGGCGGCGTCCCGGGCCACCTGGAAGGTCGTCGCCGCCGACCTGCCCATCGGACGGGTGGTCGGCGGCACCGACGTCGGCTGGGACTCGGTCTCCAACGGCGCGGCCGGCGCACCCCTGGGGCGGGAGACCGAGATGGCGCAGGTGCTGGGCGCGCTGCGCGACCGGCGCGTGCGCAACGTCGTGTGGCTCGCCGCGGACGTGCACTACACCTCGGCGCACCACTACTCGCCCGAGCGGGCCGCGTTCACCGGGTTCGACCCGTTCTGGGAGTTCGTCTCCGGCCCGTTGAACGCCGGGGCGTTCACCCCGGCCGCGCTCGACCCGACATTCGGCCCGGAGCAGGTGTTCGTGCACGCGCCCGCCGACCCGTCGAGCTCCCCGCTGGACGGCTTCCAGCACTTCGGCGAGGTCGAGGTGAGCCCCGGCGGGGAGGAGCTGCGGGTGACGCTGCGCGATCAGTACGGCTCCGCGCTCTGGTCCACCGCGCTCACCCCCGCCCGGTGAGGGTTCAGGAAAGCCACGATGCTGCCCGCAGGGGGCAGCATCGTGGCTTTCCTGAACTCGGGGGAGCAGGGGGCGCCCGTCGAGCGGAGTGCGCGCCGCCGCGCGGAGGGGGAGGATCGGGGCATGCGAACGGTGTGCGGGCTCGCTCGCGCGGTCCAGGTCCTGGTCTCGCGCGGGCGGGGCGCGCCGGGCGCGGTCGCGGCGGTCAGCCCGCTCACCGGCGGCAGGCGCCCGCTGCTGACCGACCGCATCGGCGAGCAGCGCCGCGGCGGCGCCAAGCTCGACCAGGTGGACGGCACGACCTGCGGCAGCGCCGTGCTGGTGGCGCTGTCGGCGTGGGCCGACCCGGCCGAGGTGGCCCACCTCGAAGGGGAGTCCGGCGCGGTCGCCGCGGGCGCCGGGGCCGGCGTCGCGGCCGGGTTCGGCGCCCGCTGGGACGCCCGCCAGAAGCAGGTGCACGCCGAGTCCACGAAGCTCTGGCCGCAGGCGCTGGGCACCTCGCCGTGGGGGATGACCCGCTGGCTGCGCGAACACGCCCCCGCCGCCGGGCCGTACCGGGTGCGGCTGGTCGACGACGCCTCCGCCGCGGACGTCGCCGCGGCCGTCGCCGAGGTGGAGGCGGCGCTGTCGACCGGGAGGCCGGTGCCGCTGCTGGTCGGGGCGTTCGTCCCGCGGCACTACTGCATGGCGCTGAGCCGCCAGGACGACGGCGCCTGGCGGGTCTACGAGCCGACCAGCGGTCAGGTGCGCGCCGTCGACCCGGCGTTGATCGGCCGGCGCGCCCTGCGCCCGCTCCTCGGCTTCGACCACCTCCACGCGCTCCTACTGCCGAGCTGACAGCTCCGCGGGGCGGGCCAGGACCTGGGCCAGGGCCGCGGTGAGCGCGGTGGCGGGGTCGGGGGGTGGGGTTGCCGCTCGCCACGCGACGACGCCGTCGGGGCGGACCAGCAGCGCGCCGTCGGGCGCGATGCCGGCCGCGGCCGGCCACCGGCCGTCGGGGTCCCGGACGCGGTGCGCGACGAGGTCGAGGCCGAGCCGCTGGCCGGCCGCTTCGGCCGCCGCGCTCCACGGCGTGCCCTCGGGCCCGGCGAGCACGGCGAACCGGCTGCCGACCAGGTCCAGCGTCGACCCGCCGTCCCCGAGCGGGACGTGCGGGACCCGGGAGCCGGGCGTCCCGTCGAGGACGAGCGCCACGTCCGTCGTCGAGGGCAGCTCGGGGGAGGGGCCGACGACCGCGGCGGAGTCGTACCGGTACCCCAGGTGCACGATCGGCGCCGCGATGATCCCGGCCTCCCGGCGCATCGCCTCGACCTCCGGGCCGCTGCCCCAGTGCAGCCGCGGGTCGGGCAGCCGCCGCACGGCCTGGTCGAGGGCCATCGCCGCCACCGGGCGCCGCTCGGCGTCGTAGCTGGCGAGCAGCCCGGGGCCGGCCCGCCCGGCGAGCACCGCGGCCAGCTTCCAGGCCAGGTTGTGGGCGTCGGCGACGCCGGTGTTCAGCCCGAAGGCGCCGATCGCCGCGGTGGTGTGCGCGGCGTCGCCCACCAGCAGCACCCGGCCGTCGGCGAAGCGGTCGGCGAGGCGGACGGTGACCCGCCAGGGCAGGGCGCTCACCACCTCGACGTCGAGGTCGGGCGCGCCGACGGCGGCCCGGACCAGTGCCGCGGCGTCGGTCGGGTCGTCCTCGGTGTGGAAGCACCACTCCGTCGCGCCGTCGATGGTCACCAGCATCCCGCGGGCGCCGGGCGCGCTGGTGTTGCAGCTGACGAACCGCACGCCCCGGGTGATCGGGGTGAGGTCGGCGCGGAAGAGGATGTTGGTCATCGTCCGGCCCAGCTCGCCGGGGCCGGTGGTGCCGATGCCGAGGGCGCCGCGCACGGTGCTGCGGCCGCCGTCGGCGCCGACCAGGTAGTCGGCTCGGACGACGTGCGGCCCGTCGGGCGTCTCCAGCGTCGCGGTGACGCCGTCGGCGTCCTGCGAGAAGCCCGTGAGTCGGGTCGAGTAGCGCACGTCGGCGCCCCGCCGGGTGGCCTCGGCCAGCAGGACGGTGTCCAGCCGGTGCTGCGGGCACGTGCCGCGCAGGGAGCACGGGCTGACGCCGATCATCGGGTTCTCGAACGGCGGCGGGGCGGTGGCGCCGCGCAGGTCGGCGGTGGCCAGTGTCGCCCCGGACACCTTGCCGAGCATGCCGGTGGACATGTCGGCGGCGGCGGCGTCGACCTGCGCCTCGATCCCCACCTCGCGGAAGAACTCGACCGTCCGCGCCCCGACCCCGGTGGCGCGCGGGTGCGGCGAGGGGCCCGCCTGGCGTTCCACGACCAGGGTGTCGACGCCGTGGTGGGCCAGGAACAGCGCCGCGGACAAGCCCACGGTGCCACCACCGGCGACCAGGACGGGAACGTGCTCGGGCCACATCACGACTCCTTATGGCTACGCCGTATCCAGAACGGATACAGCGTATCCACAACGCTCCGGAGCGGGCAACACGGCAAGATGTGCAGCCATGGCGGACGCGAACGACGGCCCGGTGTGGGCCCGGCCCCGGCCGGCGCCGCGCCGGCAGGCGCCGAGCGTGGAGCGGATCGTGGAACGCTCGATCGCCATCGCCGACGCCGAGGGGATGTCGGCGGTCTCGATGCGCCGGGTCGCGGCCGACCTCGGCTCGGGGACCGCATCGCTCTACCGCTACGTGCGCAACCGCGACGAGCTCGTGGAGCTGATGGTCGACGCGGTCTGGGCCGACGAGCTCCCGGAGCCCTCCGGCGACTGGCGGCGCGACCTCACGACCTTCGCCCGGTCGCAGCGCGACACCCTGCTGCGCCACCCCTGGCTGTCGGCCGAGCTGACCGGGCGACCCACGTTCGGGCCGAACGTGCTGCGCCGCTCGGAGGCCGCGCTGGCCGCCGCGACCGCGCTCACTCCCGACATCACGCTCGCCTCCCAGGTGGTCGGCACGGTGCTGGCCTATGTGCGCGGCGCGGTGGCCGCCGAGATCGCCGAGCGGCTGGCCCACCTGCGCACCGGGCTCACCCAGGAGCAGTGGCAGCGCAGCCTCGGGCCCTACATCCGCGGGGTGGTCGAGAGCGGCGAGTTCCCGCACTTCGCGCGCCGGGTCGTCGAGGCCGACGAGCCCCCCGCCGAGGAGCGCTTCGCGTTCGGGCTGGGCTGCGTGCTGGACGGCGTCGCGGCCGGAGCCGCCGGAAGTGCCTGGACGGCGGCTCGTAGACTTGACAGGTGACCGAGACCCTCCCTCCCCGTACAGCCGACCTGCCCGCCCAGTGGATCCCGGGCGAGGTAGAGGCCGGCATGTACCAGCGGTGGGTCGAGGCCGGGTACTTCACCCCCGACGGCAAGGGCGACAAGCCCCCGTTCTGCATCGTCATCCCGCCGCCGAACGTCACCGGCAGCCTGCACATCGGGCACGCGTTCGAGCACACGCTGATCGACGTCCTGGTCCGCCGCCGGCGCATGCAGGGCTACGACACCCTGTGGCTGCCCGGCATGGACCACGCCTCGATCGCCGTCCACGCGCTGGTCGAGAAGGCGCTGGCCGCCGAGGGCACGAACCGGCGCGAGCTGGGCCGCGAGGCGTTCATCGAGCGCACCTGGGAGTGGAAGGCCGAGCACGGCGGGTCGATCCTGTCCCAGATGCGCCGCCTCGGCGACAGCGTCGACTGGACCCGCGAGCGCTTCACCATGGACGAGGGCGCCAACCGCGCCGTCCTGACGATGTTCAAGAAGCTCTACGACGACGGCCTCATCTACCGCGCCGAGCGGATGGTCAACTGGTCGCCCGCGCTGCGCAGCGTCCTGTCCGACATCGAGGTCAACCACCGCGAGGTCGAGGGCGAGCTCGTCTCCATGCGCTACGGCGACGGGGAGAACGCGATCGTCGTCGCGACCACCCGCGTCGAGACGATGCTGGGCGACACGGCCGTCGCCGTCCACCCCGACGACGAGCGCTACCGGCACCTGGTCGGCACCGAGATCGAGCTGCCGCTGGTCGGCCGGATGATCAGGATCGTGGCCGACGAGCACGTCGACCCGGAGTTCGGCACCGGGGCCGTCAAGGTCACCCCGGCGCACGACCCGAACGACTTCGAGATCGGCCGCCGGCACGACCTGCCGATGCCGACGATCATGGACGAATCCGGCCGGATCACCGGCACCGGCACCGAGTTCGACGGCATGGACCGGTTCGCGGCCCGGGTCGCCGTCCGCGAGGCGCTGGCCGCGCAGGGCCGGATCGTCGCCGAGAAGCGGCCCCACCTGCACTCCGTCGGCCACTCCAGCCGCGGCCCGCAGGAGCCGATCGAGCCGCGGCTGTCGCTGCAGTGGTTCGTCAAGGTCGGCCCGCTGGCCCAGGCGGCGGGCGATGCCGTCCGCGACGGGCGCGTCGCCGTCCACCCGAAGGAGATGGAGCCGCGCTACTTCGCCTGGGTCGACAACATGCACGACTGGTGCATCTCCCGGCAGCTGTGGTGGGGCCACCGGATCCCCGTCTGGTACTCGCCCGACGGCACCGAGCAGGTCTGCCTCGGCCCCGACGAGCAGCCGCCGCCCGGCTGGACCCAGGACGAGGACGTCCTCGACACCTGGTTCTCCTCGGGCCAGTGGCCGTTCTCCACCCTGGGCTGGCCGGAGGACACCGCCGACCTGGAGCGCTTCTACCCGACGTCGGTCCTGGTCACCGGCTACGACATCCTGTTCTTCTGGGTCGCCCGGATGATGATGTTCGGGCTGTACGCGATGAAGGACCGCGGCCCGCAGCGGTCGATCCCGTTCCACACGATCGCGCTGCACGGCATGGTCCGCGACGAGCGCGGCAAGAAGATGTCGAAGTCGGCGGGCAACACGGTCGACCCGATCGAGTGGATGGACGCCTACGGCACCGACGCCGTCCGGTTCACCCTGGCCCGCGCGGCCAACCCGGGTACCGACGCGCCGATCGGCGAGGCCGCGGTCCAGGCGTCGCGCAACTTCGGCACCAAGCTGTGGAACGCCACCCGCTTCGCGCTGGCCAACGGGGCGAGCCCGGCGCTGCCGCTGCCGGCCGAGCCCACCGACGCCGACGCCTGGATCCTCGGGCGGCTCGGTGAGGTCACCGCCACCGTCGACGCGCTGCTGGAGGACTTCCAGTTCGCCAAGGCCGTCGAGGCGCTCTACCACTTCACCTGGGACGAGCTCTGCGACTGGTACGTCGAGCTGGCCAAGGTCCAGCTGCGCGTCACGGACGACGGGGGGCGCACCGCCGACGGCACCCGGGCCGTCCTGGGGCACGCGCTGGACGTCCTGGTCCGGCTGCTGCACCCGATCAGCCCGTTCCTCACCGAGGCCCTGTGGCAGGCGCTCACCGGCGGCGAGTCGGTCGTCGTCGCGCAGTGGCCGGCGCGGGCCGGTGCCCCGGTCGACGCCGGGGCCGCCGCCCGGGTCGCCGACCTGCAGAAGCTCGTCACCGAGCTGCGCCGGTTCCGCACCGAGCAGCGCGTCCCCGACGCCCGCCGCGTCGCCGCCCGGATCACCGGCCTGGACGAGGCCGGCCTGGGCGGGCACCGCGGGGCGGTCGCCGCGCTGAACCGCCTCGACGAGGCCGGCGCCGACTTCACGCCCACCGCGACGCTGGAGATCGCCCTGCCGGGCGGCAGCGTCCACGTCGAGCTCGACACCTCGGGGGCCATCGACGTGGCCGCCGAGCGGGCCCGGCTGGGCCGCGACCTCGCGGCCGCGCAGAAGGAGCTCGACCAGGCCGACAAGAAGCTGGGCAACCCGAAGTTCGTCGAGAAGGCGCCGACCGAGGTCGTCGAGGGCATCCGGGCGCGGCGGGCCACCGCCGCCGCCGACATCGAGCGCATCACCGCGAGGCTGGGAGCACTGCCGGGATGATCGTGGCGCAGTCATGAGTTCCGCGGGTGGGACGGGCGAGGGCGAGCGCGACACCGTCGAGGACGGCGTCATCTCCCACGTGCTGGAGGCGATCCGGGGAGGCGACTCCCCGGACGTCGTCCCGGCGCAGTCGTCGGTGGCGGGCTTCGCGGAGTTCCTGGCCGTGGAGGCCGAGCTCGACCAGCGCTGGCCGGAGACGGTCATGCAGCCCTCGCTGGAGCGGATCTCGGCCCTGGTCGACCTGCTCGGCGAGCCGCACCGCGGCTACCCCGTTGTCCACCTGACCGGCACCAACGGCAAGACGTCCACGGCCCGCATGGTCGACGCGCTGCTCAGCGAGATCGGGCTGCGCACCGGCCGCTACACCAGCCCGCACCTGCAGCGGGCCACCGAGCGCATCAACGTCGACAACCGGCCGGTCACGCCGGAGCGCTACGTGGAGGTCTTCCGCCAGGTCGCCCCGTTCGTCGACCTCGTCGACGCGAACCAGTCGGTGAAGCTGTCGAAGTTCGAGATCCTCACCGCGATGGGCTTCGCCGCGTTCGCCGACGCGCCGGTCGAGGCGGGGGTGGTGGAGGTCGGGCTCGGCGGGCGCTGGGACGCCACCAACGTCGTCGACGGCACCGTCGCGGTGATCACCCCGATCGGGCTCGACCACGCCGAGTTCCTGGGCACCGACGTCCTGGGCATCGCCCGGGAGAAGGCCGGGATCATCAAGCCCGGCGCGGTCGCCGTGCTGGCCGCCCAGGACCGGGCCGTCGCCGAGGTGCTGCTGGAGCGCTGCACCGAGGTCGACGCCCAGGTCGCCCGGGAGGGCGCCGAGTTCGGTGTCGTCGACCGGGAGATCGCCGTCGGCGGGCAGCGCCTGGTGCTGCAGGGCCTCGGCGGGCGGGTCGACGAGGTCTTCCTGCCGCTGCACGGCGAGCACCAGGCCGGCAACGCCGCGCTCGCGCTGGCCGCCGCGGAGGCGCTGGTCGGCGCCGGGCCCCACCAGCCCCTCGACCCCGACGCCGTGCGCGCGGCGTTCGCCCGGGTCTCCTCGCCGGGGCGGTTGGAGCGCCTCGCGGCGGGCCGGGGCGTGCCGACGGTCCTGGCCGACGCCGCCCACAACCCGGCCGGCGCCCGCGCCCTGGCCGCCGCGCTGACCACCGAGTTCCGGTTCGCCCGGCTCGTCGGCGTGGTCGGGGTCATGCGCGACAAGGACGCCCGCGGCATCCTGACCGAGCTGGAGCCGGTGCTGCAGGAGGTCGTGGTCACCGCCAGCGCCTCGCGGCGCGCCATGGACCCCGACGAGCTGGGCGCGCTGGCCGCCGAGGTGTTCGGCTCCGACCGGGTCAGCGTCGAGCCCGTGCTGGGCACCGCCGTCGAGCAGGCGAGCGAGCTGGCCGAGGAGGGCGGCGAGTCCGGCGTCGGCGTCGTCGTCACCGGCTCGGTGGTCGTCGCGGGGGAGACCCGCGCGCTGTTCGGCAAGGAGCCGGAGTGAGTGAGCCCGCGCCGGTCGACCCGCTGAAGGGGCTGCGCGGTGTGTACGCCGCCGTGCTCGTCCTGGAGGCGATCACGGTGGCGCTGTCGATGCTGGTGCTGCCCAAGGACGACCCGGGTACCAACTCGATCGCCATCACCCTCATCACCGCGCTGGCGGTCCTGATGGTCGTGGCGGCCGGGCTGCAGCGCCGCCCGTGGGGGCTCGGCCTCGCCCTGGGCCTGCAGGTCGCGACGATCGCCGTCGGGCTGGCGCTGGTGCCGGCGCTGGCCGTGATGGGCGTGGTGTTCGCGCTGGTCTGGGCCGGCATCCTGTGGATGCGCCGCGACGTGCAGGCGCGCATGGCCCGCGGCGAGCTGCCCGCGCAGCAGCGCGCCGCGGCCGACCCGACCGACTCCTAGGCCCCCGACGACGTCCGAGTTCGGTAAGACAACGGATCGCCCGCAGCGGTAGGAATCCGGCACGCTCTGGGCATGGCCACCGCCCCGCCGCGCCGCCGCCTCCTGCGCCGCCCCGCCGTCGTCGTCGCGCTCGCCGTCCTCGCCGCGGCCGTCGGGGTGGGGCTGTACCTGTTCCAGCCCTGGAAGCTGGTCGTCGACCAGACCGTCGACGAGGCCGCCCCGGTCGTGGCGACGGCACCGGCGCCCGCCGCCCCCGACGCTCCCGTCCCGCCGGCCGGGCCGACCGTGCTCGCCACCGGCGAGCTGATCACCCACGAGCACGAGACCACCGGCACCGTGCGGCTGCTGCAGCTGCCGGACGGCTCGAAGGTCCTGCGCGTCGAGGACCTGGACACCAGCAACGGGCCGCTGCTCAAGGTGTGGCTCACCGACCAGCCGGTCGTCGAGGGCCGCGACGGCTGGCACGTCTTCGACGACGGCCGCCACCTCGACCTGGGCGACCTCAAGGGCAACATCGGCAGCGCCAACTACCCCGTCCCCGCCGACGCCGACCTCACCGGCCTGACCAGCGTCAGCATCTGGTGCGACCGCTTCAACGTCTCCTTCGGCGCCGCCACCCTCGTCCCCGCCTGATCCGCCGCGCACCCCCTCTTGGCGCCGGCCCGCACCTCGGCGGACGAGAGTGGCTCTCGTCCAATCTGGTTGGACGAGAGCCACTCTCGTGTCAGAGCAGACGGTCGAGCGTGACCGGCAGGTCGCGCACCCGGACGCCGGTGGCGTGGTGCACGGCGTTGGCCACGGCCGCCGCCACGCCGACGATGCTCACCTCGCCGATCCCGAGGATGCCGGCGGGGGCCGTCGGGTCGGGCTCGTCGAGATAGGTGACGTCGATCGCGGGCACGTCGGCGTGCACCGGCACGTGGTACTCGCCCAGGCCCGGGTTCATGATCCGCCCGGTGCGCGGGTCGAGCAGCGTCTCCTCGCCCAACGCTGCGCCGATGCCCATGACGATCCCGCCGCGCAGCTGGCTGGTCGCCGTCTTGGCGTTGACCACGCGGCCGACGTCGAACACCCCGACCCAGCGCGTCACCCGCACCTCGCCGGTGTCCTCGTCGACGGCCACCTCGCAGAAGTGGGCGCCGATCGCGGCCCGCACCCAGCGGCGGCGGTCGAGCAGGAACCGCGTCATGAACCGCGCCTGCCCTGCGGCCGCGCGCAGCCGGTTGTCCGAGCCGGTGCGCGCCTCCAGGTACCCGCGACCGGCGCGGGTCAGGATGGCGGCGTAGGTCTCGCCCGCGGACTCCGCGCCGGGCGGCAGGTCGGCCCGGAACAGGCCGCTGCCGGTGGCCCGCAGCTCGGCCGGGCGCCGGCCGCGCAGCGGGGAGCCGGGCGCCTTGCGGGCCAGGGCGAGCGCCTCGCGCTTGATCCGGTCGCAGGCCTCCAGGACCGCCGCGGCCAGGCTCGCGGTCTGCCCGGACCCGCCCGCCATCGGCCCGACCGGCTGGTCGCTGTCGCCGTGCTCGACGCGCACCGCGTCGACCGGGACGCCGAGCGCGTCCGCGGCGATCTGGGCCTGCGCGGTCGCCGCGCCCACCCCGATCTCGTGGAACGACGAGCGCACCAGCACCGTGCCGTCGGCGGCGAGGCGCACCGACACGTCGGCCGGCAGCTGGATCGGCATGTGGAACGCCGAGGCGACGCCCCAGCCGATCAGCCGGCGGCCGTCGCGCATCGAGCGCGGCTTCGGGTCGCGCGCGGCCCAGCCGAACCGCTCGGCGCCGTCGGCGTAGACCCGGCCCAGGTTCTGCCGGGAGAACCGCTTGCCGTCGGTCGGGCTGCGCTCCGGCTCGTTGCGGGTGCGCAGCTGCACCGGGTCGACGCCCAGCTCGACGGCCAGCTCGTCGACCGCGGACTCCAGCGCGAACGAGCCGACCGCCTCGCCGGGCGCGCGCATGAACGTGTTGGGCACCGTGTCCATCTCGGTGGTGCTGTGCCGGATCAGCACGGTGCGGGCGGCGTAGAGGTGCTGGGACTGCGAGCCCACCGCCTCCGAGCGCCCGCCCATCCGCCCGACGGCCGACACGCCCTCGTGCAGCAGCGCGGTGAGCTGCCCGTCGCGCCCGGCGCCCAGGGCCACCCGCTGCCGCGTCGGGGTGCGGCCGCCGACCGTGCGGTAGACCGCCTCCCGGGTGAGGGCCATGCGCACCGGGCGACCGGTCGCCTTCGCCGCCAGCACGGCCAGCAGGGTGCCGGCCCAGACCGCGCCCTTGCCGCCGAACCCGCCGCCCACGTAGGTGGCGATCACCCGGACGTTGGCCGCCGGCACGCCGAACCGGACGGCCAGGTGCTTGCGCACCCATTCGATGCCCTGGGTCGCCTCGTGAACGGTGAGGCGGTCGCCGTCCCACACGGCGGTGGTGGCGTGCGGCTCGATCGCGTTGTGGTTCTGCGGCGGGGTCGTGTAGGTGGCGTCGACCGACACCGGGGCGGCGGCCAGCGCGGCCTCGGCGTCGCCCTTCTTGGCCTCGCCGATCTCCAGCAGATTGCCCTTGACCGGCGTCGCGTCAGCCTGGGCCGCGGCGAAGTCGGTGGTGGCGGGCAGCGCGTCGTAGGTCACCCGGACCAGCCGGGCGGCCGCGTGCGCCGCCTCCAGCGACTCGGCGACGACCACGGCCACCGGTTGCCCGTTCCAGTGCACCTCGTCGGTGTTGAGGTAGTTGACCCGCGTCCCGGGCGCCATCGAGCTCAGGTCGAGCGGCGTGGGCCGGCCCGGCGGCACCATCTTCGGCGCGTTCTCGTGGGTGATCACGGCCAGCACGCCCTCGACGGCCGTGGCCTCGGCGGTGTCGATGCCGGTGATCCGGCCCCGGGTGATCGTGGAGTGCACCATCGCGGCGTGCGCGATGTCGGGGAACGGGAACTCGGCGGCGTAGCGGGCCTCGCCGGAGGTCTTGACGGTGCCGTCGACCCGGTCGACCGGGCGTCCGACGGCGGGACCCTCGGCGTCGGCCGGCCGCTCGACGCTCGGCCGGGTCTTCTCCGGTGCCTGCGTCACGCCGCGCCCCCTTCGACGCGGAGCTGGCGCAGCGTCGCCACGATCGTGCGCCGGGCCAGCTCGATCTTGAAGTCGTTGCCGGGCAGCCCGGAGGCGTCGGCCAGCTCGGCCTCGGCGGCCGCACGGAAGCTCTCCTCGGTGGCCGGGGCGCCGGTCAGCACCCGCTCGGCCTCGTAGGCCCGCCACGGCTTGGGGGCGACGCCGCCCAGCGCGACCCGCACCGCGGACACGGCGCCGTCCTCGACGTCGAGCGCCGCGGCCACCGACACCAGCGCGAACGCGAACGAGGCCCGGTCGCGCACCTTGCGGTAGCGCGAGGTCGCCGCGACCGCCGACGCCGGCACCTCGACGGCGGTGATCAGCTCGTCGGCGTCGAGCACGGTCTCCAGGTGCGGGGTGTCGCCGGGCAGCCGGTGCAGCTCCACCAGCGGGATCCGGCGCGTGCCGCGCACGCTCTGCGCCTCGACGACGGCGTCCAGCGCGGCCAGCGCGACCGCCATGTCCGACGGGTGCGTGGCGACGCAGTGCTCGCTGGTGCCCAGCACGGCGTTGCCGCGGTGGAAGCCGCCGATGGCGTCGCAGCCGCTGCCCGGCTCGCGCTTGTTGCAGGCCGCGGCGCCGTCGACGAAGTACAGGCAGCGGGTGCGCTGCAGCAGGTTGCCGCCGACGGTGGCCATGTTGCGCAGCTGCCCGGACGCGCCGGACAGCAGTGCCTGGGCCAGCACCGGGAAGCGGGTGCGCACGAGCGGGTGCGCGGCCAGGTGGCTGTTGCGCACCAGCGCGCCGATCCGCAGGCCGCCGTCGGGCAGCTCGTCGACGCCGGTCAGCGGCACGGAGGAGATGTCGACGACGGTGGTGGGCCGCTCGACGTCCTGGCGCATCAGGTCGACCAGGTTGGTGCCGCCGCCGAGCAGCTTCGCGCCGGGCTGCTCGGCGATGGCGCGCACGGCGGTGTCGACGTCGGGGGCGCTGACGTAGGCGAACGGCCTCACGACGGCACCCCCGCGGTCTCGCGGATGGCGTCGGTGATGCCGTTGTAGGCGCCGCAGCGGCACAGGTTGCCGCTCATCCGTTCGCGGATCTCGGCGTCGGTCAGGGCGACCGCCGGCTCGGCGAGGTGCTCGGTGACCGCGCTGGGCGCCCCCGCCTCGACCTCGGCGAGCATGCCCAGCGCCGAGCAGATCTGCCCGGAGGTGCAGTAGCCGCACTGGAAGCCGTCGGTGCGCACGAACGCCTGCTGCAGCGGGTGCGCGACGCCCTCGATGGTGGTGATCTCGCGGCCGCCGTACTGCACGGCCAGCGCCAGGCAGGCGGTGATGCGCTCGCCGTCGACCAGGACCGTGCAGGCCCCGCAGGCGCCCTGGTTGCAGCCCTTCTTGGTGCCGGTCAGCCCGAGGTGCTCGCGCAGGGCGTCGAGCAGGCTGACCCGCGGATCGAGCTCGAGACGGTGGGCCGTCCCGTTCACACGTAGTTGCACCTCGACCACGACGGTGGCTCCTGTTCTCGCGTCGTCCGGGACACCCACGTTAGGGCAACACCGTTCACCTAACAAGAGAACGGTGTCGACTTATCTCGATTGCTCCGCCCGGAGGAGCTAGTGTCGTGCGGTGCACACGGAGGGGGCCGGGTTCCTTCGGGCCCGCCGGCCCGAGCAGAAGCGGCTGCGCGAGACGGCGATCCTGGACGCCGCGCGCGAGCTCGCCGTCCGCGACGGCGTCGGCTCGGTGAGCCTGGCCGCCATCGCCGCCGGCGTCGGCATGCACAAGTCGGCGCTGCTCAAGTACTTCGGCACCCGCGAGGAGATCTTCCTGCGGCTGGCCGAGGCCGAGTGGCGGGAGTGGGCGGCGGGCATCGTCGGCGCCCTCGACGCCGGACCGGCCGACGAGGACCGGGTGGTGGAGGTGCTCACCCGCTCGCTCGCCGACCGGCCGCTGTTCTGCCAACTGCTCAGCCACTCCACGCTCACCCTGGAGCGCAACGTCTCGCTCGACGCCGTCCGCCGGTCCAAGGTGGCGGCCACCACCGCGGTCGGGGAGGTCTCCGACGCCCTGCACAGGGCGCTGCCCGAACTCGGCCGCGACGACTGCTTCGAGCTGCTGGGCGCCACCGGCCTGGTGTCGGCCGGGCTGTGGCAGGTGGCGCACCCGCCGCCGGTGGTGGTGGCCCTCTACGCCGACCCGACCACGACGATCAACCTCGGCCCGCACGCCGGCCTCGGGTTCGCCGAGTCGGTGTCCCGGTTCATCCGGGTCTACCTGGCCGGCCTGCGCCGCGGCAGCTGACCCGTCGCGGTGGCGAGGCACCCACCCACCGTGCCCGATCCCCCCGCCCGCGGCAGTGGTGAGCGGCTGGGTCAGTCGACGACGGGTGCGGCGCCGGCGGCGGCCGGCACCGCGACCGGTCGCGGCAGCAGCGCGCACGCCAGCAGGGCCACGCCGAACAGGGCGAGGCCGATGAGCAGGGCGTCGCGCGCGGCGTCGAAGGGCCCGTCGGCGAGCCCGGCGAAGTAGGCCGTGCCGATCGTGGCCGGGCCGGCCGCCACGCCCAGTTGCACCACGGTGTTCACCACCCCGGACGCCGCGCCGGCGTCGGCCCGGTCGACGCCGGACAGCGTGATCAGCATGAGGGAGGAGGCGCCGAGCCCCAGCCCGGCCCCGTACAGCAGCACGGGGACGAGCAGGTGCCACGCCGTGAGCCCGGCACCGGCCGCGGTCACCGCGGCGATCGTCCAGCCGGTGCCGACCAGCAGCAGGACGAGCCCGGCGGCGGGGAGCGCGCGGCCCAACCGCGGCGCCAGCGGCATGCCGATGCCGTTGCCGGCGACGATCCCGACCGTCGCCGGGAGCATCGTCAGCGCCGCCCCCAGCGGCGAGTAGCCCAGCGCGCCCTGCAGGTGCAGCGCCAGCACGAAGAAGGTGCCCATCCCGCAGTAGAAGACCAGCATCACCAGCGCGCCGACCGACATCGCCCGGTCGGCGAACAGGCCGGGTCGCACCAGCGGCTCGCGTCCCCGCCGCTCCCGGGCCCGCTGGTGGGCGACGAAGAGCGCCAGCAGCGGCACCGCGCAGGCCATCACCGCGAACGCCCGGCCCGGCCAGCCCAGCTCGGGCCCGCGAACCAGCGGGTACAGCACGGCGAGCAGCGCCGCGCCCAGCACCAGCACGCCGAGCACGTCGACGCCGCTGCGCGCGGTCCGCCGCGGCGCCGGCATCAGCAGCAGCGCGCCGACCGCCACCACCGCGGCGATCGGCACGTTGACCAGGAACACCGTCCGCCAGCCCCAGCCGAACAGGTCGGCCTGGGTGAGCAGCCCGCCCAGCAGCGGCCCGGCCAGGCCGCCGATCGGGAACGTCATGCCGTAGAACGCCATCGCGCGCCCCCGCTCGGCGGCCGGGAACTCGGCCTGCACGAACGCCAGCACCTGCGGCACCATCAGCCCGGCGAACAACCCCTGGGCCACCCGCGCCGCCAGCAGCGGCCCCGCGCCCGGAGCCAGACCGGCGGCCAGCGAGGCCGCCCCGAAGCCCGCCGTGCCCAGCGCGAACAGCGCGCGGTGGCCGTACCGGTCGCCGAGGCGGCCACCGGTGATCAGCATCAGCGCGAACGCCAGCGTGTAGCCGGTCGCGGTCCACTGCAGGACCGCCGGCGCGGCCTGCAGGTCCCGCTGCAGCGTCGGCAGCGCCACCGTGACGATCTGCGCATCGACCATGTCCATGAACACCGCGGCCAGCAGCAGCGTCAGCGCCCGCCAGCGGCCCTCGAACGGTTCCTTCGTCATCCCCCGAGCCCCCTCGTCCGATCATCCGTGTGCGCAGCAGTGTCATGACGACGAATGAACTTGTCAACCAAACAGATGATTGAGGCAGTCGGCCGGATGGCAGGATGGCCGGATGGGGACACCGCGCAGGGCCCGCCGAGCGCCCGCTCCGCACGAGCGCAGGCGCGACCCCGAGCGCACCAGGGCGCGCATCCTCGAAGCGGCCGTCGAGGAGTTCTCCGCGCGGGGCTACGCCGGCGCCCGGGTCTCCGACATCGCCGCCCGGGCCGGGGTCAACCAGCAGCTCATCGCGTACTACTTCGACGGCAAGCAGGGTCTGTACCGCGAGATCGGGCGGCGTTGGCGCGAGCACGAGGCGCGGGCCGTCCCCGAGGACCTCGACTTCGCCGAGACGATCCGGCGCTACGTCCGGGCCAGCGCCGACCCCGCAGGCGGCGGGCGGCTGCTGGCCTGGGAGGGGCTGGCGGGCACCGGGGTCGACGACGATGACGAGGGCGTCCGCGAGCGCGACGCCCGGCTGCGCCAGGACGTCGAGCGGATCCGGGAGCGCCAGGCGGCCGGCGAGCTCGACGACCGCATCGACCCGGCCGCGCTGGTGCTCATCGCGATGAGCGCGGCCAACGCGCTCGCCGTCTACCCGCAGCTGGCGCGCGGCCTGTTCGGGGTCGCCGACGTGACGTCGTCCGAGCTGGTCGAGCGCTACGCCGAGCAGGTGGTCCGGCTGTTCGAGCGCGCCCCCGACTGAGCCCGGGCATAACCGCGGGGGCGGACGCGTTCAGCGAAGTACTTGCAGATGCAACTACCGGAGGCTGAGATGCAGATCGGCGTCTTCACCGTCGGGGACGTCACGCCCGACCCCACGAACGGCCGCACCCCCACCGAGGCGGAGCGGATCAAGGCGATGGTGGCGATCGCGCTCAAGGCCGAGGAGATCGGGCTCGACGTCTTCGCGACCGGCGAGCACCACAACCCGCCGTTCGTGCCGTCCTCGCCCACGACCATGCTCGGCTACGTCGCCGCCCGCACCGAGCGGCTGCTGCTGTCCACCGCGACCACGCTGATCACCACCAACGACCCGGTGAAGATCGCCGAGGACTACGCGATGCTGCAGCACCTGTCCGGCGGGCGGGTCGACCTGATGATGGGCCGCGGCAACACCGGGCCCGTGTACCCGTGGTTCGGCCAGGACATCCGCGACGGCATCGCGCTCGCCGTCGAGAACTACGCCCTGCTGCGCAGGCTATGGCGCGAGGACGTGGTCGACTGGGAGGGCCGCTTCCGGACCCCGCTGCAGGGCTTCACCGCCACCCCGCGCCCGCTCGACGGCGTCCCGCCGTTCGTGTGGCACGCCTCCATCCGCAGCCCCGAGATCGCGGAGCAGGCCGCCTACTACGGCGACGGCTTCTTCCACAACAACATCTTCTGGGACGCCGGGCACGTGCGCCGCATGGTCCAGCTCTACCGGCGCCGCTTCGAGCACTACGGCCACGGCCCCGCAGACACCGCGATCGTCGGGCTGGGCGGGCAGTTCTTCATGCGGAAGAACTCCCAGGACGCGGTGCGCGAGTTCCGCCCCTACTTCGACAACGCCCCCGTCTACGGCCACGGCCCGTCCCTGGAGGACTTCTCCACGCTGACCGCGCTCACCGTCGGCAGCCCCCAGCAGGTGATCGACAAGACCCTGTCGTTCCGCGAGATGGCCGGCGACTACCAGCGCCAGCTGTTCCTCGTCGACCACGCGGGCCTGCCGCTGAAGACGGTGCTGGAGCAGCTCGACCTGTTCGGCGAGGAGGTGCTGCCGGTGCTGCGCCGGGAGTACGCCGCGCTCACGCCGGCCCACGTGCCCGACGCCCCCACCCACACGAGCCTGAAGGCCGCCGCCGAGGCGGCGGAACCCGAGGAGGTGTCGGTATGACCACGCGCAAGCTGGCGGTGATCAGCGCCGGGGTGCGGGTGCCCTCGTCCACCCGGCTGCTGGCCGACCGCCTCACCGAGGCCACCGTCGCGGCGCTGCGGTCCCGCGGCATCGACGTCGAGGTGGAGGTCGTCGAGCTGCGCGAGCACGCCCACGAGGTCCTCGACGCCGTCCTCACCGGCTTCCCGGCCCCCGGGCTGCGCCCCGCGGTCGACGCCGTGACCGGCGCCGACGGCGTCATCGCCGTCACGCCGATCTTCTCCGGCTCCTACAACGGGCTGTTCAAGACGTTCTTCGACGGCCTGGACGACGGGGTGCTGACCGGCAAGCCGACCCTCATCGGCGCCACCGGTGGGACGGGGCGGCACTCGCTGGCCCTGGAGCACGCGGTGCGACCGCTGTTCGCCTACCTGCGGTCGGTCGTGGTGCCGACGGCGGTGTACGCGGCGCCGGAGGACTGGGCCGGCGGGGGCGAGGGTGTGGCGCCGTTGGACCAGCGGATCGCGCGGGCGGCGGGGGAGTTGGCCGATCTCGTCGCGGCGCGGGCGGCGCCTGCGGTGGCGGATCCCTTCGCCGATCCGGTGGTTCCGTTCTCGGAGCTGCTCGGGGGGCGGTGACGTCTCGGGGGCTCTCCGCCGGGGTCCTAAGGGGCCTCCGGCGGGCTGCCTCCGGCGGCGCCTCCGGCGGGCTGCCTCCGGCGGCGCCTCCGGCGGGCTGCCTCCGGCGGGCTGCCTCCGGCGGCGCCTGCGGCGGGCGTTTAGGGGCCTCCGGCGGCTCCTCCGCGGCGGGCGACCTCTGATCGAGCAGGTCTCCGGGGCGAAGAGTGGGCTTCCGCCCCGCCGCAAACGATCACTCGGCGCGTCCGGTTCGTCCGGTTCTCCGTCACGTCGCAGGGTTTGTGTACCCGGCGCAGGGTCCGGGGGCCCTGCGCCGGGTAGGCAAACCCTGCGAAGACGCGCGGGTCCACCTTCGGGGCCGCACCCACCCCGCCCGGGCGGGGTGGGTGCGGGGAGCGCCGATACGCTGCCGTGCGTGAGTGAGCGCACTTTGGTCCTGGTCAAGCCCGACGGCGTGCAGCGCAAGCTGGTCGGGGAGGTCCTGTCCCGCATCGAGCGCAAGGGGCTGGGTCTCGTCGCCGCGGAGCTGCGGACCATCGACAACGAGCTGGCCGCCCAGCACTACGCCGAGCACGACGGCAAGCCCTTCTTCAACGACCTGCTGGAGTTCATCACCTCCGGGCCGCTGCTGGCGGCCGTGGTGGAGGGGCCGCGGGCGATCGCGGCGTTCCGCCAGCTGGCCGGCGGCACCGACCCGGTGGAGAAGGCGACCCCGGGCACGATCCGCGGCGACTTCGGCCTGGAGACCCAGTTCAACCTGGTCCACGGCTCGGACTCGGCGGAGAGCGCGGCCCGGGAGATCAAGCTCTGGTTCCCCGCCCTGTGACCGGGGCCGGGGGCCGCGGCGGTCGGGCGACCGTCAGCGGCCCCCGGCTGGTCGACGCCACGACGCCCGAACTCGTCGAGGCGTTCGGGGCGCTGTGGGTCGACGTGACCCGCGCCGGTGGCGCCGTCGGGTACGTCCCGGACGCGCCGGAGCGACAGATCCGCGAGGGTGCGGCGCGCGCGGTCGAGGCCGTCGCGGCGGGGCGCGAGCAGATGCTGGTGCTCGACGCCGGCGACGCGCTGGTCGGGGCGGTGTTCCTGGTGCCCGGCGCCGCGGACGTCGTCCGGCACCGGGGCATGGTGATCCGACTGATGGTCCACCCCGACCGGCAAGTCAGGGGTGGGGCGGCGTGCTGCTCCACGCGGTGGCCGGCCGGGCCGCCGAGCTCGGGCTGGAGCAGTTGCTGCTGTCCGCCCGCGGCGGCACCGCACTGCCCGGCTACTACGCGGCGCGTGGGTGGACCGAGGTCGGCGTGTGGCCCGGCGCGATCAGGCTGGCCGACGACGACCGCCGCGACGAGCACCGGTTCCAGCTGCGGCCGAACCGAGCGGCGGAATGTCGGGGGTCCGACGTAGCGTCGGGCCCATGGCGGACGGACTCGTGCAGGCCCGTGGGCTGACCAAGCGCTTCGGGCGGGTCGAGGCCGTGCGCGGGATCGACCTGGACGTCGGGCGCGGCGAGGTGTTCGGCTTCCTGGGGCCCAACGGCGCCGGCAAGTCCTCGGCCATGCGCATGATCGCCTGCGTGTCCCCGCGCACCGCGGGCGACCTGCAGGTACTGGGCCTCGACCCGGACCGCGACGGCCCGGCCGTGCGGGCGCGCATCGGGGTCGTCCCCCAGCTCGACAACCTCGACCTCGAGCTCACCGTCCGGCAGAACCTGCACCTCTACGGGCGCTACTTCGGGCTGCCGCGGGCCGCGGTCCGGGCCAAGGCCGTCGAGCTGCTGGAGTTCGCCCGGCTCACCGAGCGCGCCGACGACGAGGTCGAGCCGCTGTCGGGCGGCATGAAGCGGCGGCTCACGATCGCCCGTGCCCTGGTCAACGACCCCGAACTGCTGCTGCTCGACGAGCCCACCACCGGGCTCGACCCGCAGGCTCGCCACCTGGTCTGGGAGCGGCTCTACCGGCTCAAGCGCGAGGGCGTCACGCAGATCGTCACCACCCACTACATGGACGAGGCCGAGCAGCTGTGCGACCGGCTCGTCGTGATGGACGGCGGCGTCATCGTGGCCGAGGGCACCCCGCGCGAGCTGATCGAGCGCTACTCCACCCGGGAGGTCCTCGAACTGCGCTTCGAGCCGGAGCACCGGCCCGCCGGCGACGCACTGGCCGAGGTGCTGGCCGGGCGGGTCGACCGGGTCGAGGACCTGCCCGACCGGTTGCTCGTCTACACCGCCGACGGCGACGCCGCGCAGGCCGCCGTCGCCGCGGCCGGGCACCGGCCGCTCGCGGCGCTGGTGCGCCGGTCCTCGCTGGAGGACGTCTTCCTCCGGCTCACCGGCCGCACCCTGGTCGACTGATGGCCGACCGATGACGGCCGAGGGGGTGCGCTCGACCGGCCGCGTGCCCGGCCGGTTGGGCGGCGTGGCGCGGGTCGTGGAGAACCACTGGGAGTGGTACCGGCGCAACTGGCGGGCCACGGCGGTGTCCACGATCGTGCAGCCGCTGCTGTTCCTGCTGGCGTTCGGGGTCGGGTTCGGGGCGCTCGTGCGCGGCTCGGGCCAGGCCGCGGCGGCCACCGGCGGCGCCGACTACCTCGCCTGGCTCGCGCCCGGCCTGCTGGCCATGTCCGCGGTGCAGACCGGCGCCTTCGACTCCACCTACCCCGTCCTGTCCGGGTTCAAGTGGCAGCGCACCTACTCGGCGATGACGGCCGGCCCGATCACCCCGGGCCAGGTCGCGCTCGGCCACCTCGGCTGGCTCGCGGTCAAGATGGCCGGCGCCGGCCTCGTCTTCGTCGCGGTGATCGCCCTGCTGGGCGGGGCCACCGGGGCGGGGATCCTGGTCTCGGTGCCGATCGCGGTCCTCACCGGGGTGGCGGTCGCGGCGCCGATCACCGCCTACTCGGCCACCCTGGAGACCGAGGGCGCCTCCTTCCCGGCGATCTTCCGCTTCGTCGTCATCCCGATGACCCTGTTCTCGGGCACGTTCTTCCCGGTCGACCGGCTGCCCGAGCTGGTGCGCCCGCTGGTGTGGGTCTCGCCGCTGTGGCACGGCACCGAGCTGGCCCGCCCGGTCGCGCTGGGCGGCCCGTGGCCGGCGTGGCCCGCGGTCGTCGGCCACGTGGTGTTCCTGGCCGCGCTGCTCGCCGCCGGCACGGCGCTCGCCGTGCGCACGTTCACCCGGCGGCTGGCCCGATGACCGGCCCGACGACCTCGCTGCCGCGACCGCCGCGCTCCTGGCGGCTGATGCCCTCCGGCGGCTACGCGGGACGGGCGCACATGCTGCTGGAGCGCTCGGCCACGGCGTCGCGCCGGTCGTGGCTGGTGTTCCTGTCCGGGTTCTTCGAGCCGGTCTTCTACCTGCTGGCGATGGGGCAGGGGCTGGGCTCGCTGGTCGGGGTGCTGCCCGGCCCGGACGGCACGCCGATCTCCTACGCCGCGTTCATCGCCCCCGGCCTGCTGGCCGCCTCGGCGATGAACGGGGCCGTCTTCGACTCCACCTTCAACGTCTTCTTCAAGCTCAAGTACGCCAAGCTCTACGACGCCATGCTGGCCACGCCGCTCGGTGCGGCCGACATCGCGCTCGGCGAGATCGGCTGGGCGCTGGTGCGCGGCGGGCTGTACGCCGTCGGCTTCCTGCTCGTCATGGCCGGGTTCGGGCTGCTGGGCGGGCCGTGGGCGCTGCTGGCGCTGCCGGCGGCGCTGCTGGTCGCGCTCGCGTTCGCCGCGGTGGGCATGGCCGCGACGTCGTTCATGCGCTCCTGGCAGGACTTCGACCTGGTCACGCTGGTCACGGTGCCGATGTTCCTGTTCTCGACGACCTTCTACCCGCTCTCGGTGTACCCGGGCTGGCTGCAGGTGGTCGTCGAGTGCCTGCCGCTCTACCACGCCGTCGAGCTGATGCGCGGGCTCACCACCGGCGCCGTGTCGCTCGCCCTGCTCGGCCACGTCGCCTACTTCGTGGTGATGACCGCGATCGGGGCGGTGGTGGCCACCCGCAGGCTGGAGGTGCTGCTGCTGCGCTGACCGCGCACGGGCGCCGCCGCGCTCGTGTGGCCGGTTGTGCCGTGCGCGGGGACAATGACTCCATGACGGTCACCTCGCAACGCTCCGCCACCACCGACATCATCCGCAGCGCGGTGGTGGCCGTGCTGGCGGTGGTCCAGGTGGTGATCTCGGGGATCGGCGGCATCGGCGGTGCGGGCGACTCCGTCGGCGACGTCGCCCGCGACTACCCGACCCCGCTGCTGGCCGCCGGATGGGCGTTCGCCATCTGGGGGTTGATCTACACCGGCTTCCTCGCCTACGCCGTCTACCAGCTGCTGCCCGCCCAGCGCCGGCGCGCCGTGCACCGCGAGACGGGCTGGTGGATGGCGGCGTCGGCGGTGTTCAACGCCGGCTGGATCCTGTCGTTCGCGGCCCGCTGGCTGCCGCTGGCCGAGGTGATGATCATCGGTCTGCTGGTCACCCTGGCCGTGGTGTTCGGCAAGCTCAGCCGCACCCCGGCCACCGACGTCGTGGAGCGGGTCGTGCTGCGCGGCACCGTCGCCGTCTACACCGGGTGGGTCTCCGTCGCGACGGTGCTCGGCACCGCGGCCACCGGCGTGTGGGCCGGCCTGCCCGGCGAGGGCGCCCTGGCCACCGTGGCCGCGGTCGTCGTGCTGCTGATCGCCGCGGCCATCGTCGGCTGGGTGGTCATCTCGGGCACGGCGGTCGTCGGGTACGCCGCCGCCGTGATCTGGGCGCTGGCCGGCATCGCGCTCAACGACCGGCCGGTCGCCGTGACCGGGGTCGCGGTGCTCGCGATCGTGGTCACCCTGGCCGCGCTGGCCCGCCGGGTCAGCAGCTCGGGCAACCGCGCCCGGGCCGCGTTCGGCTGAGCCGCGAGCCCATCACAGGGGGTCGGCCGGCGGCCGGATCGGCCGTAGGGTTCCAGGCGACCGCACCCCCGGCCGCGGTCGAGGAGGACCCCATGATCACCGGCAGCATCGTCGCCCTGGTCACCCCGATGCGCGAGGACGGCGCGGTCGACCACGAGGCGCTGGCCAAGCTCACCGACCGCGTGGTCGAGGCGGGCACGGCCGCTATCGTCTCGGTCGGCACGACCGGCGAGTCGGCCACGCTGGACGTGTCCGAGCACACCGACGTCATCCGCAACACGGTGCAGGTGGTGAGCGGGCGCGTCCCGGTGATCGCCGGCACCGGCGCCAACAGCACGGCCGAGGCCATCCACCTCACCGAGGCCGCCAAGGCCGCCGGGGCCGACGCCGCCCTGCTGGTCACCCCGTACTACAACAAGCCGCCCCAGGAGGGCCTGTACCGGCACTTCAAGGCCGTCGCCGAGGCCGTCGAGCTGCCGCAGGTCCTCTACAACGTGCCCGCCCGCACCGGCTGCGACATGCTGCCCGCCACCGTCGAGCGGCTCGCCGCGGTGCCCAACATCGTCGGGCTGAAGGAGGCGCTGGGCACCCTCGACCGGGTCCGCGACCTGGTGGCGCTGGACCTGGACGACTTCGCGCTGTACTCCGGCGACGACGCCACGGTCCGGGAGTCGATCCTGGCCGGCTTCCACGGCACCATCTCGGTGACGGCCAACGTCGCCCCGGAGCTGATGGCCCGGATGTGCGCGGCGGCCCTGGCCGGCGACGCGGAGGGCGCGGCCGAGCTGGACGCGAAGCTGGCCGCGCTGCACAGCGCCCTGTTCACCGACCCGAACCCGATCCCGGTCAAGTGGGCGCTGGCCGAGCTGGGGCTGTGCGAGGCCGGCATCCGGCTGCCGCTGGTGCCGCTGGACCCGGCCCACCACGAGACGGTCCGCCAGGCGCTGCGGGCGGCGGGGCTCGGGTAGCCGCTCGACGCAGCGCAGTGGTCCGTCCGGCGGGCGCTCACAGGGCGCCCACCCGGGTGGGGCTACCCTGGCGCAGCGTGACAGCTCCGTCCGTGTTCGCCGACCTCGAACCGCTCCTGCCGCGCGTGTCCAAGCCCGTGCAGTACGTCGGCGGTGAGCTGAACGCGCAGCTCAAGGACTGGGAGTCGGCCGCGGTGCGGTGGGCCCTCATGTACCCCGACGCGTACGAGGTGGGGCTGCCCAACCAGGGCGTCATGATCCTCTACGAGGTGCTCAACGAGCGGGCCGACGCGCTGGCCGAGCGCTGCTACGCGGTCTGGCCCGACCTCGAGGCGCTGATGCGCGAGCACGCCGTGCCCGCGTTCACCGTCGACGGGCACCGCCCGCTGGGCGCGTTCGACCTGCTGGGCGTCAGCTTCGCCACCGAGCTCGGCTACACCAACCTGCTCACCGCGCTCGACCTCGCCGGCATCCCGCTGCACGCGGTCGACCGCACCGACGAGCACCCGGTCGTCGTGGCCGGCGGGCACGCCGCGTTCAACCCGGAGCCGATCGCCGACTTCGTCGACGTGGCCGCGCTGGGCGACGGCGAGGAGGTGGTCGGCGAGATCACCGACGTCGTCCGCGACTGGAAGGCGCAGGGCCGCCCGGGCGGCCGCGCCGAGCTGCTGGCCCGCCTCGCCGCCCACGACGGCTGCTACGTGCCCTCGATGTACGAGGTCGAGTACGCGCCGGATGGCGGCATCGCCGCCGTCCGCCCGCGGGAGGGCGCCCCGGTGTCGGTCACCAAGCGCACGACGTCGGACCTGGACTCCTGGCCCTACCCGAAGGCGCCGCTGGTGCCGCTGGCCGAGACCGTGCACGAGCGGGCCAGCGTGGAGATCTTCCGGGGCTGCACCCGGGGCTGCCGGTTCTGCCAGGCCGGCATGATCACCCGCCCGGTCCGCGAGCGGTCGCTGCGCGGCATCGGCGAGATGGTCGACGCCGCCGTGCGGGCCAGCGGCTTCGACGAGGTGGGCCTGCTGTCGCTGTCCAGCGCGGACCACTCGGAGATCGCCGAGATCACCAAGGGCCTGGCCGACCGCTACGAGGGCACCAACACGGGCCTGTCGCTGCCGTCGACGCGCGTCGACGCGTTCAACATCGACCTCGCCAACGAGATCAGCCGCAACGGCAGGCGCTCCGGGCTCACGTTCGCCCCGGAGGGCGGGTCGGAGCGGATCCGCCGCGTGATCAACAAGATGGTCTCCGAGGACGACCTCATCCGCACCGTCTCCGAGGCGTTCGCGCAGGGCTGGAAGCAGGTCAAGCTCTACTTCATGTGCGGCCTGCCGACCGAGGAGGACGAGGACGTCCTGGAGATCGCCGGCATGGCGCACCGGGTCATCCAGGCCGGGCGGGCCGCCTCCGGGCGCAACGACGTGCGCTGCACGATCTCCATCGGCGGGTTCGTGCCCAAGCCGCACACGCCGTTCCAGTGGGCCGCGCAGGCCCACCCCGACGTCGTCGACGAGCGGCTGCGCAAGCTGCGCGACGCCGTCAACAGCAACCGCAAGCTGGGCCGCAACATCGGCATGCGCTACCACGACGGCCGCCCCTCGCTGATCGAAGGGCTGCTGGCCCGCGGCGACCGCCGGGTCGGCCGGGTGATCGAGCGGGTCTGGCGCGAGGGCGGGCGCTTCGACGGCTGGAGCGAGCACTTCTCCTACGACCGCTGGACCGCTGCTGCGCGGGCTGAACTGGAGCCGCTCGGGGTGTCCCTGGAGTGGTTCACCACCCGCGAGCGCGACCGCGACGAGGTCCTCCCGTGGGACCACCTCGACTCCGGCCTCGACCGCGACTGGCTGTGGGACGACTGGCAGGACGCCCTCTCGGGTACCGAACAGGACGACTGCCGCTGGACCCCGTGCTTCGACTGCGGCGTGTGCCCGTCGACGGGCACCGACATCGAGGTCGGCCCGAGCGGCACCACGCTGATCCCGCTGACCGTCGTCGGAGGGGTCGGCAGGGGACCGACCGACGGAGGCGCGAGTGCGGGTGGCTGATCCACCGGTCACGATCCGGGTCGCCGACGAGCGCGACGTCACCGCGCTCGCCAAGCTCCGCCGCGCCTGGCTGGAGGAGCGCACCGGCGAACCGGTCGACGACCCGGGGTTCGAGGCGACCTTCGCCCAGTGGTGGCGCGTGGAGCAGCCGCGGCGGACGTTCTGGCTGGCCGAGGTGGGCTCGGAGCGCAGCGGCTGGACGGCGGTCGGCTCGATCAACGTCGTGGAGATCGTGCACATGCCCCGCCCCGGAGCCCGCGGCGGGCGGATCGGGCACGTCGGCAACGCGTTCGTGCTGGCCTCGTTCGCCGACCGGGGCCTGCCCGGCCAGCTGCTGGCCGCGGTGATCGAGCACTCCCGGGTCCGGCGCTACCGCCGGCTGCTACTCGCGCCCACCGCCGCGAGCACCCCGTTCTACCTGCGGCAGGGCTTCGTCCCGGCGGGCAACTCGCTGCTCGTCCTCGACCCGTCCACCCTGGCCCCGCCGCCGGTGCCGGAGCAGGCCCGCCCGCCCGCCGAACGCCCCCGCTGACCCTCCCCGGGTTGGACGAGAGCCGCTTTCGCCCAACCCCATCGGACGAGAGCCGCTCTCGCCCCGCCATCGGACGAGAGTCACTCTCGTGCGGCCGTTGGACGGGAGCCGCTGTCGTCCAGGCTCGTTGGACGAGAGCCGTTCTCGGACGAGAGTGGGCGGGGGCGGGGGAGGGGCGGCGGGAGGGCCTTAGGGTGGGGGCATGGCCCGTGTCCGGCCGGGAGAGGCCGCCAACCCCGCACCGCCCACGGTCCAGCGCGTCCGTGTGCGGTTCGCCAAGCGCGGGCGGCTGCGGTTCCTGTCGCACCGCGACGTCGCGCGCAGCTTCGAGCGGGCGGTGCGGCGGGCGGCGGTGCCGGTCGCGCACTCGCACGGGTTCAGCCCGCACCCGCGGCTGTCCTGGATCGGGGCCGCCCCGACCGGGTCGGCCAGCGAGGCCGAGTACGTCGAGATCGGGCTGACCCGCCCGGTCGACCCCGCCGATCTGGCGGCGGCGCTGGACGCCGCGCTGCCAGCGGGCCTGGACGTGCTCGACGCGGTGGTGGCCGAGGGCAAGGGGCTGGCCGACCGCATCGACGCCAGCCGGTGGCGCGTGGAGCTGCCCGGTGTGCGGTCGGCCGACCTGGCCGCCGCGCTCGACGCGCTGCTGGCCACCGATTCGCTCGTCGTCGAGCGGGTCACCCCGTCCGGGCGCAGGAACATCGACGTCCGCGCAGCTCTGGTGCGTGCGGAGGTGGGTGGGGCGGGCCCGGGCGACGCGCCGGTGGACACGGTGCCACCGGACGGACACCCCGGTGCGGGCCCAACCTGTGCGATAATGACCGCGGTCGTACGGCAGACGACACCCGCCGTTCGACCCGACGACGTGTTGGGCGCCCTCGATGTTGTCGCAGGCCTCAGGCCGCCGGCCCCCGCGAAGGCGACCCGGATGGCTCAGGGACTGCTCGACCATCGTGGCGCCCTGGCCGACCCTCTCGGTTCGGACCGGGTCACCACCCGGGGCTGATCAGGCGGTCGGTTCACACCGGGCCCCTACCGGTGGCCGCACGGCGTCGAGGACGATCCGCCCCCCGGGGCGGCTGGGACGAAGGATTGCCCTGCGCGCACCGCGCGGAGGGAGAACTGCACGTGCCCCTGCGCGGCCGCCTCCTCACCCGGAGGCGCCCGGGGGCGGAGGAGTTGGATGTCGAATAACGAGCCGCCCGCCGGGAGCACCGGCGGGCCCGTCGGAGTACCCGATCTGCCCGAACGGATGCGGGTGCACGCGCTGGCCCGGATGATCTCCCGGACCAGTCGCGAGGTGATGGCCGCGCTGAACGACCTCGGTGTCGAGGTGCGCAGCGCCCAGTCCAGCGTCGACCGCTCGGCCGCCGAGCGGGTGATCGCGGCGCTGGCGCCCGACGTCCCGGTCGCCGCGGTTCCCGAGGTGGTCGAGATCACCGCGGAGCCGGTCGCCGAGCCGGCGGTCGAGCCCCCCGCGCCCGAGGTGGCGGCGGGGGTGGCGCCGTCGCTGGCGCCCGTGTTCGCCCCTCCGACGCCGCTGTTCCAGCCGCCCACGCGCCCGTCGCGGCGCAGGCGCGCGCCCGAGCCGGTCGTCGACGTCGCCCCCGAGCCCGACGAGGACGTCGCGGTCGACGACGTCGACGCCGACGAGGTCGACACCGACGACATCGACACCGACCGTCCCGGTGAGGACATCGACGACGACGGCACCCGCCGTCGCCGCCGTCGGGGTCGTCGCGGTCGCGGCCGTGGCCGCGGTGGCGACGACGGCGCCGAGGACGGCACCGACGAGCCCACCGACGAGGACGTGGGCGACGAGACCGAGGCGGCCGCCGGCGAGTCCGCCGACGCGGATTCCGAGGACGGCGACGACGCCGCCGACGACGCCGAGGGCGATGCGGGCGGCTCGCGCCGTCGCCGTCGCCGCCGGCGGCGCCGCGGTGGCGACGACGGCGACGAGACCGACGTCGTCGACCCGCCCAACACCGTCACCAAGGTCCGCCAGCCCCGCCGCCAGGACAGTCGCGACGAGTCCGGCTCCGACAGCGGCGACGGCGTGCAGAGCGTGCGCGGTTCCACCCGGCTGGAGGCCAAGCGCCAGCGCCGCCGCGACGGCCGCGACGCCGGTCGCCGCCGCGTGCCGATCCTCACCGAGGCCGAGTTCCTGGCCCGGCGCGAGTCGGTCGACCGCACGATGGTCATCCGCGAGCGCGGCCAGCGCGTCGAGATCGGCGTGCTGGAGGACGACATCCTGGTCGAGCACTTCGTCGCCGACGTCGGCGGCGGGCAGGGCGGCGCCGGGCCGTCCATGGTCGGCAACATCTACCTCGGCCGCGTGCAGAACGTGCTGCCCAGCATGGAGGCGGCGTTCGTCGACATCGGCCGGGGCCGCAACGCGGTCCTCTACGCCGGCGAGGTCGACTGGGACGCCGCCGGCCTCGGCGGCAAGGCCCGGCGCATCGAGCAGGCCCTGTCCAGCGGCGACAGCGTCCTGGTCCAGGTCACCAAGGACCCGGTCGGGCACAAGGGTGCCCGGCTGACCACGCAGATCAGCCTGGCCGGCCGGTTCCTGGTCTACGTGCCCTCCGGCGGCGCGGCCGGGATCAGCCGCAAGCTGCCCGACGTCGAGCGCAAGCGGCTCAAGGACATGCTCAAGGAGATCGTCCCCAGCGAGGCCGGGGTGATCATCCGGACGGCCTCGGAGGGCGTGAGCCACGAGGCCCTCGAACGCGACGTGCGCAGGCTGCAGGCGCAGTGGGAGATCATCAAGGGCAAGGCGGAGGCCACCGGCCCGAGCAAGCCCAAGGCCCCGGTGCTGCTCTACGAGGAGCCCGACCTGCTCATCAAGGTCGTGCGCGACCAGTTCAACGAGGACTTCTCGCGGCTGGTCGTGGAGGGCGACGAGGCCTGGGAGACGCTGCAGGGCTACGTCGGCCACGTCGCGCCCGAGCTGGCCGGCCGGCTGCACCGCCACGTCGGCCCGACCGACGTCTTCGCCGAGTACCGGATCGACGAGCAGCTGCTCAAGGCGCTCGACCGCAAGGTCTGGCTGCCCTCCGGCGGCACGCTGGTGATCGACCGCACCGAGGCGATGACCGTCATCGACGTCAACACCGGCAAGTTCACCGGGTCCGGCGGCAACCTCGAGGAGACCGTCACCCGCAACAACCTGGAGGCGGCCGAGGAGGTCGTGCGCCAGCTGCGGCTGCGCGACATCGGCGGCATCATCGTCATCGACTTCATCGACATGGTGCTCGAGGCCAACCGCGACCTCGTCCTGCGCAGGCTCACCGAGTGCCTGGCGCGCGACCGCACCCGCCACCAGGTCGCCGAGGTCACCTCGCTGGGCCTGGTGCAGATGACCCGCAAGCGGGTCGGCGGCGGGCTGCTGGAGCACTTCTCCACGCCGTGCGAGCACTGCCGGGGCCGTGGCGTGGTCGTGAGCGTCGACCCGGTCGGCGAGGCTCCCGCCCGCGAGTCCGGCAGGGACAACGGCAAGGACAGCGGCAAGGACAGCGGCAAGGACAGCGGCCAGAACAACGGGCGCGGCGAGAACGGGCGCGAGCGCCGCCCCGAGCGGGAGAGCGGCCGCCGATCGCGCGGGCGCAACCGGCGCGGCGACGGCGACGAGCGCGCCGACCGCGGGGCCGCGAGCGTCGACGTGGGCGCGCCGTCCC
>NZ_JAHDTH010000250.1 GCF_018531445.1 Pseudonocardia lacus | reverse complement strand
AGCGCGGCCCGGGCGGCGACGGCGAGATCGGTGGCGGTGGCGAAGCGGGCGTCGGGGTCCTTGGCCATCGCCCGCGCGACGACGGCGTCCAGGGCCGCGGGCACGCCCGGGCGCGTCGACGGCCGCGGCGGCGGCGCGTGCCGGTGGGCGTGCAGGAGGCCGACGAGGCCCTCCGCGCTGAACGGCGGCTCCGCGGTGAGGGCCTCGTGCAGCAGGCAGCCCAGGGCGTAGACGTCGCCGCGGTGGTCGCCGTCGCCCTCGAAGCGCTCGGGCGCCAGGTAGGTCGGGGTGCCGATCACCGCCCCGACCGAGGACGACAGCAGCGTGCCGTCCACGTCGCGGGCGACCCCGAAGTCGATCAGGTAGACGTGCTCGGACCCGTCCGCGGTGACGAGCACGTTGGACGGCTTGACGTCGCGGTGCACGAGCCCGGCCCGGTGGGCGGCCGCCAGCGCGTGGGCGACCTGCTCGATGATCCGCACCGCCCGCTCGGGCGCGAGCGGGCCGTCGCGCCCGAGGAGGGTGCCCAGGTCGGTGCCGTCGACCAGGGGCATGTCGATGAACAGCCGCCCGGCGACCTCGCCGCAGTCGTGGATCGGGATGACGTTGGGCGCGTTGAGCCGGGCCACCAGCGCGGACTCCCGCCGGAACCGGCGCTCGTAGCCGGCGTCGCCGCGCAGCCACGGGCCCAGCAGCTTGAGCGCGATCTCGCGGTCCTTGCGGGTGTCCACGGCGCGCCACACCTCGGCCATGCCGCCCCGGCCGAGCAGCGAGACGAGGCGGTACGGGCCGAACACCGCTCCGCTCGCGGCGCTCCCGCCGGAGATGGGCACGGCGGCGATCCTAGTGGCCCGCACCGCACGGGCGACGTCGAGCGATCAGACCGTCGGACGGCTCCGCCACCCCGCCGATGCAGCCCGTGATCCGTGGGCTCCCCGCCCCCGGTGCCGTCCGGGACGCCGACATCGACGTCCGGATCGCCGCGATCACCCGATTGCGCCCCCGGCTGCCGAACGGCCGCTAACGTCCGGTCGCGCGTCGCCGAGTGTCCTGAGTGGACATATCACCGGGTCGTCGCAAGCCGTTCTGGAAGCCGTCCGCGGCGCTCCGGCCCTACCTCGCCGTCGCGGCGGTGTTCGCGGCGCTGGCCGCGGTCGTGGGCCTGGGCTGGACGGGGTGGGCGCCGACGACGTGGCTGGACTGGGCCGCGGTGCTGGGCCTCACGCCCGCCGGCGTCGGCGGCGTGCTGATCGGGGACCGCGTCGGGCTGTGGTTGAAGGACCGCGGGTTCGGGCGGCAGTAGCCGCCCGCCCGCGGCGCTCACCCCAGCCGGACGGTCACCCGCTCGCCCTGCGCCCTGCGCTCCAGCGCGGCCGGGTCCGGGTGGCGCACCTGGACCAGCGACGCCCCCGCGGCCAGCACCGCCAGCAGCCCGGTGACCAGGCCCTCTCCCGACCACTCCAGGGTCGACAGGACCCGCGACCCGCCGGACAGGTGGTGGGCTCGCGCGGCCGCGTGGGCGGCGTCGAGCAGCTCGCCGACCGACTGGCCGTCCAGCGCGGGCGCCGTGGTCGTGACCGGCTCCCACGGGACGAAGTCGTCGGGCTGCAGCCGGACCTCGGTGGCGAAGTCGATCACCCCGGCGGGCAGCCCGGCGATGCCCTTGCCGAAGGCGTCCAGCGACAGCGCGACGACGCCGCCGGGCGGGTCGACGGCCAGGGCCAGGTCGAGCCGGTCGGCGTCGCAGAGGACCCACTCCGCGGTGGCGGGATCGGTGACCACCTCGGCGCCGCACCACCAGGCCGCCAGCAGGACCGCCGCCGTCTGCCAGTGCGGGGGCAGCAGCAGCGCGACCTTCGCGCCCGGCTCGACGTCGCACTCCTCGCGCAGCAGGTTGGCCGCCTTGGACGCCCAGTTGGCCGCGGTCGTCGCGGACAGCTCGATGCGCTCGCCGGTCGCGTCGTCGTAGTAGGTGATCAGCGGCCGGGCGGCGTCGGGGCCGGTGCGCAGGTGGTCCAGGAGTGCGGCGGTGAGCGTCACGTGCCCACCGTATTCAGTCGGGGCGGTATCCATCGGTCGAAGCGGCGTTCAGTCGACGCAGCCCGGGCCGGCCGCGGTGATCCCGGGCTCGGCGGACGGGGTGGCGGTGGGCGCGGCGGTCGTGGTGGCGATGGTGCGCGCGTCGAAGTCGTCGCCCGCGACGACGAGCAGGTGCCCGCGGGGGACGTCGTCGGAGCGCTCGGTCGCGATGTCGCCCAGCTGCGCGGCGACGGCCCGCGCGGCGTCGCCGTCGGGGTCGGAGTAGCGCACGACCGACGTCGCGGTCGGATCGGTGTTGTCCACTGTGCCCGGCAGGAAACCGAGCGTGCGCAGGTGCGCGGCCACGCCGGTGGCCAGGCCGACGGTCTGCGAGCCGTTGCGCACGTCGGTGACGTAGCGGGAGGCGATGATGTCGAGCGTGGCCGGCCGCGCGGGCAGCTCCGGCTCCTCGGCGGCGTCGTCGAGCGCGGCGGTGCGCTCCTCGATGAAGTCGCCCACCTCGTCCGGGTCGACCACGACCACGTCGCCGCGGCTGTTGGTCTCGGCGCCGCGCGTCGGGACCGTCACGAACTCGAGGTTGCCGCCGGCCAGGTCGCTGGCCTGCCGGGCGAACGACAGCAGGTCCCAGCCCGCGTCGATCACCACCGACCGCTGCACGACGTCGATGAGCCCGCCGAGCTTGGCCGGGTCGGTCAGGGTTCCACCGGAGAGGATCTTGTCGGCCACCGCGGCCAGGAACGCCTGCTGGCGGCGGATCCGGGACAGGTCGCCGTCGGGCAGGCCGTGGCGCTGGCGGACGAACGCCAGTGCGTCGCGCCCGGCGATGGTCTGCGGACCGGCGGGGAAGCGGGCGCCGGACAGGTGGTCGTCGACGGCGCGGTTGAGGCAGACGTCGACGCCGCCGATCGCGGTGGTGAGGTTGTAGAAGCCGAGCAGGTTGATCTCGGCGTAGTGGTCGACGACGACGCCGGTCAGCTCCTCGACGGTCTCGATGAGCGACCGCCGGCCGGCCTCGCTGGACTCCAGGTCGATCCGGGTGCGGTCGGTGACGCCGTCGCGGACCAGGTCCTCGGCGACGAGTGCCTTCGTCGCCGGGTAGGCGGCGTTGATCTTGTCCTGGCGGTAGCCGGGGATGCGGACGTAGCTGTCGCGCGGGATGGAGAACGCGACCGCCCCGCCACCGCCCTCCGGCACGTGCAACAGGATGATCGTGTCGGAGTTGAGCACCCCGGTGTCGGCGCCGCTGTTGAGCTCGCGCAGCACCTCCGGCGGCAGCGGGTCGCCCTGCGCGTCGGTGCGGCTGTCCACCCCTACCAGCAGGATGTTCTGGTCGCCGCCGTCGCCCTCGCCGACGGCGGACGTCGTGGTGATGCCCGCGGTGATGTCGCGGTAGAAGCCCCAGGCCACGCCGGTGACCAGGAAGATCAGCGCGGACAGCACCGCGGTCGCGATCCGTGCGCGGTGCGTGATGCGGCGCAGGTCGAACCGGCGCGCGCCGGCGTCGGTCACCGGCTGCTCGGCCACGGAGCGACGGTAGCCGTCGGGACGGGAGAACGACGCCGGGGCGCGCCTGCGCGCGGCCAGTTCGGCGCGGATGGTGGCGGCGTCGCGGTGCCCGGCCGGGCCGTCGACGGGTGCGTCCGCCCACCTCGGGCGCGGGTCGGGTCGGACGGGCGAGCCACGTCCGTCCACCTCGTACCTCCACCGACCGCTGTTACCGGGTCGGCCTAGGGTGCAGCAGCACGCACCCGTGACCGGCCACCGGTCGGGGCGTGTCGCGGGTGACGACCGTCCCCGTGATCCGTGCACGCAGCGTGACCGCGATCAGGTGAGGTGAGCCGCCAGTTGCCCGAGCAGCTGTCCCTCCTGCTGCCGGTCTGGGCCGGTGACGACCCCGACCACCTCGAGGAGGCGTTCCGCTCCTCGGTCCAGGAGCAGACCCGCCCACCCGACCAGGTCGTCATCGTGCGTGACGGCCCCGTGCCCGACGCGCTGGCCGACCGGCTGAAGGCGCTGGCCGGGTCGAGCCCGGTGCCTGTCGAGCTGGTCGAGCTGGACCGCAACGTCGGGCTCGGCATGGCGCTCGACGCCGGGCTCGCCTACTGCCGCCACGACGTGGTCGCCCGGATGGACGCCGACGACATCAGCGTGCCGCACCGGTTCGAGGTGCAGGTGCCGGTCATCGAGGCCGGGGCCGACATCGTCGGCTCGGGGCTGCTGGAGTTCGGTGAGCACGCCGGCGACGTCGTCGGCACCCGCACCCCGCCGGTGCGCCCCGAGGACATCCGCGCGCGGGCGCGCGTCGCCTCCCCGTTCAACCACCCGACCGTGGTCTACCGCAGGTCGGTGGTGCGCGGGGTGGGCGGCTACACCGACTTCGCGCTCATGGAGGACTACCTCCTGTGGGCGAAGATGATCATGGCTGGGGCGCGGGTGGCCAACGTGGCCGAACCGCTGGTCAAGTACCGGGTCGGGGCAGGCGCGTACGCCCGCCGCGGCGGCTGGGCCCAGCTGCGCGCCGAGCTGGCGATCCAGCGCCGGTTCCGCAAGCTGCGGTTCACCACCCGCGGCCAGTGCCTCCGCAACGTCGCCGTGCGTGGCGGGTACCGCCTGGTGCCCGAGCGGATTCGCCGGATCGCGTACAGAATGGTCATCGCGACCTACCGCAGGTGACGGGGGGCGCCCGGGACGGGTGATCCCCGCCCCCGACGAAGGCGAGACGACCATGACCACCCCCGTCCACGCGGCCGGTCCCGAGCCCGCCGAGCCCGCGCCCGTCACGGTGGCGGAGGCCCCGGCCGCCCCCGACGCGGAGGTGGATCCGCTGACCGAGCCCAGCCCGATGCCGCTGTCCGAGCCGCTGTCCGCCGAGGGCGCCGCGCTGATCGACACCGGCCGCGCCGTCGACGCCGTCGAGGTGCTGCGCCAGGCCGTGGCCGCAGGCGAGCCCTCCGCGACCGACCTGCTCGTCCGCGCCCACCTCGACAGCGGCGCATGGCAGCCCCTCGTCGACTGGCTCCTCCCGATCGTCGAGGAGGGCGAGGTGCGCTACGCGGGGCGCCTCGGCGTCGCGCTCGCCGCGCTGGGCGACCACGAGCGCGCCGAGGCCGCGTTCCGGGTGGCGATCGCGAACGGCCAGCTCAGCGCGTCCAACGACCTGGCCATCCTGCTGCGCGACCAGAACCGCTTCGGCGAGGTCGTGCAGGTGCTGTCCTGGGCGGCCAGCGAGGGCGACCCGCAGGCCGGCGCCAACCTCGTCTCGCTGTACCTGGAATCCGGCGACACCCTCGCCGCCATCGAGGCCGCCGAGGCCTACGCCGACGAGACCCGCCCCGACACGATCGTCGCGCTCGCCGACGTGCGCTCCGTCCAGGAGCGCGTCGACGAGGCGGAGACCTACTACCGGCGCGCGGCCGAGCTGGGCGGGCTGCGCGCCCACACCGCCTACGGGCAGTTCCTGCTGTCCGCGCGGGGCGACGCCGCCGGCGCGGAGGCGGAGTTCCGGGAGGCGCAGCGCCACGCCGAGCCCAACTGGGCCTCCACGATGGGGTACTTCCTGGTCCAGGCGGGGCGGCCGGAGGAGGCGCGCTGGTACCTGCAGCAGGCGGCCGACTCCGGCGACGCGGACGCCATGACCGCGCTCATCGAGCTCGACGGCGGCGACCCCACCGACGACTGACACCGGCCCCGCACACCTGCCCCGGCCTCGCCCTCCCGCCCGCCGATCCGGGGGGCGACGGGCGGGAGGAGAGGGTCAGGGGGCGATGGCCAGGACCGGGGTGGGGCGGACGGTGACGCGGACGGGGGTGCCGGGGGTCAGCTCGGTCGCCTGGTGGCTGGTCACCTGGGCCAGCACGACCGAGTCGTCGTGCATCCGGATCTCCACCCGGCCCAGCGAGCCCAGGTAGGTCGGCGCGACGACGCGGCCGTTGCCGTCGTCGTCCGGGGCGACCTCGACCGCCTCCGGGCGCACCAGGACCGTGGCCGCTCCGGTGGTCACCGAGCCCTCCAGCAGCGGCAGGTCGGTGCCCAGCACCCGCACGCGGCCGTCGTCGACGGTGCCGGGGACGCGGTTGGTGAGCCCGACGAACTCGGCGACGAACGCCGTGCGCGGCCGCTCGTACAGCTCGGCGGGCGGGGCGATCTGCTGCAGCTGCCCGGCCGACATGACGCCGACCCGGTCGGCCATGGCCAGCGCCTCCTCCTGGTCGTGGGTGACGAACAGGGTGGTGGTGCCGACCTCGCGCTGGACGCGGCGGATCTCGTCGCGCAGCTGGGCGCGGACCTTGGCGTCCAGCGCGGACAGCGGCTCGTCGAGCAGCAGGACCTGCGGGGCGATGGCCAGCGCCCTGGCCAGCGCGACGCGCTGCTGCTGGCCGCCGGAGAGCTGGTGGGGGTAGCGGGTGGCGTGGGTGCCCAGGCCGACCAGCTCCAGCAGTTCGTCGGCGCGCTTGCGGCGGGCCGCGGCGGCCGTCTTGCGCAGGCGCAGGCCGTAGGCGACGTTGTCGCGCGCGGTCATGTTGGGGAACAGGCTGTAGGCCTGGAAGACCATCCCCATGTTGCGCCGGTGCGCGCTCACCCGGGTGATGTCCTTGCCGTCGACCATCACCGTGCCGGAGTCGAGCTCCTCCAGGCCGGCGAGCGCGCGCAGCGCGGTCGTCTTGCCGCAGCCGGAGGGTCCCAGCAGGGCGACGAGTTCGCCGGGCTGCAGGTCGAGCGACAGGCCGTCGAGGGCGTGCACGGTGCCGTAGGTGCGGCGCAGGTCGACCAGCCGCACCTCGACGCCGCCGCCGAGGGCGGGTGGCTCCGACGTGGCCGCGGGGGAGTCGGTCTGCACCTTGTTCGTCACCTTGTTCGTCACCTTGTTCGGCGAGGTCATGCGCGGGCCTCCTGGACGGCCGGGGCGGTGGCGGGGGTCTCGTCGTCCGGGGCGGAGCGCCGCCGCGGCTCCAGGTAGGCGACCACCACCAGCAGGACGAACGCGAACAGCAGCGCGGCGACGGAGACGGCGACGGCGATCCCGGCGTTGCGCTTGCCCAGCAGGTTGATGACGACCTGCACGGTGTCGAAGTTGAGCAGCGAGGCGATGGTGAACTCGCCCAGCACCAGCGCGATCGACACCACCGACGCCGAGATCAGCGCGCCGCGGATGTTCGGGATGATCACCCGGACGAGCACCTGCGGCCACGACGCGCCCAGGCTGCGGGCCGCCTCGGACAGCGTCACGATGTCGATCGCGCCGAGGCCGCCGTCGATGGCCCGGTAGGCGTAGGGCAGCACCAGCACGACGTAGACGAACGTCAGCGTGAGCGGCGAGTCGCCGACGAGGTAGGTGACCCAGGCGTAGATCGGTGCGATGCCCACCACCAGCACGATCGCCGGGATCGTCAGCGGCAGCAGGCAGATGAACTCCACGATCCGGCGCACGGCGGGCACCCGCAGGTGCACCCAGGTCATGGTGGGCACCAGCAGCACCAGCATCCCGACGACGGTCAGCGCGGCCAGCTCGACCGAGGTCAGGATGGAGTCGAGCAGGTCGTCGTCCTCGCCGATGCCGCGCCAGGCCTCCAGCGACCGGGTGCCGCCCGCGCCGCGGGTCGAGAACTCGACCATCGCCAGCAGCGGCAGCAGCAGGTAGATCCCGACGACGACGAGCACCAGCCAGCGCAGGATCGAGCGGCTGCGCCGCCCGGTCACCGCAGCCACTTCGACGTCCTCCGCTGCAGCAGCGCGTACAGCGTCATGACGACCGCCACCACGATCACCATCCCCAGTGCGAGTGCCTTGCCCACGTTGGCCTGCCCCAGCACGGTCTCGCTGGTCAGCGCCGAGCGGATCTGCAGCGGCGCCAGCGGGCTGCCCTGGCTGATCAGGGCGGCGGCGGTGGCGTAGGCGGAGAAGGCGTTGGCGAACAGCAGCAGCGCGGCGCCGGCGAAGCTGGGGCTCAGGATCGGGCCGCCGACGTGGCGCCAGTAGGCCCAGCCGGAGCCGCCGAGGCTGTCGGAGGCCTCCCGCCACTGCGGCTTGAGGCCCTCCAGCGCGGGCAGGAACACGATCAGCATCAGCGGGATCTGGAAGTAGGTGTAGACCACGGCCAGCCCGGCGAAGCCGTAGATCCAGCCGCCGCCCGACAGCGGGTCGATGCCGAGGGTGTCGGCCAGCAGCAGGGTGATGAAGCCGTTGAAGCCGAACGTGGCCAGGAACGCGAAGGCCAGCATCACGCCGCCGAACTGGGCCAGCACGCCGCTGGCCGCGACCACGCAGCGGCGCAGCAGCCCGTCGGGCCTGCCCTCGGCCACCGCCCAGGCCAGCAGCGCGCCGAAGACGGCCCCGAGCGCGGCGGTGACCAGCGACAGCGCGATCGACACCAGGAACGAGTCGAGGTAGGCCGGGCCGCTGAGCACGGCCTCGACGTTGGACATCGTGAACTGCCCCTGGTCGTCCTGGAACGCGCCGGTGACGACGATGTAGGTCGGCCACAGCAGGAACACCGTGACGAACGCCAGGAAGGGCACCACCCCGAGGTAGGCGCTCAGCCGACGACCGGCCCCGCGCCTGGTGGCGGGGCCGGTCGGTCGGGTCTGCGCCGGCGCGGGCGCCAGCATGTCGGTCATGATCGGTCAGCGGGGCCGGATCAGCCGACGGCCTGCTGCCAGTTGGCCTTCAGGTACTCCTGCACCGTGGTCTGCTGGTCCTGGGTGAGCACGACGGCCTCGCCGGTGGCCGGCGGGAGCGCGGCGTACGCGGCCTGGTCGATGGTGCCGTCGGCGGCCATCTTCTCGGCCAGCACGGGCCGGGCGAAGCCCTTCAGCCACAGGTTCTGGCCCTCGGGGGAGAACAGGAACTCCTGCCAGAGCCGGGCCGCGGCCGGGTGCGGGGCGTCCTTGTTGATGGCCTGGATGTAGTAGGAGGCGACGACCGCGTTCTCCGGGACGACGACCTTCCAGTCGACCTTGCCGGCCAGCGCCGTGGTCTGGGCCGCGTTGGTGTAGTCCCAGTCGATGACGACCGGGGTCTGCCCGGACTCGATGGTCGCCGGGGTCGGGTCGACCGGCAGCAGGTTGCCGGCCGCCTTGAGCTGCTTGAAGAACTCGACGCCGGGGGCGATGTCGTCGGCCGAGCCGCCGTTGGCCAGCGCGGTCATCAGCACGCCGTTGAAGCCGGCCGCGGCCTGGGTCGGGTCGCCGTTCAGCGCCACCTTGCCGGCGTACTCGGGCTTGAGCAGGTCGGCGACGGTCGTCGGGGCCGGGACCTTGCCGGCGTCGTAGCCGATCGACATGTAGCCGGTGTAGTCGCTGACCCAGAGCCCGGTCGGCTCCTTGAGGTCGTCGCGGATGTCGTCGAACGCCTCGACCTTGTACGGGGCGAACAGGTCGGTGTTGGCCAGCGCGACGGCGCTGCCCAGGTCGAACACGTCCGGAGCGCGGTCCTGCCCGGTCAGCTGCTTGGCCGCGTCGATCTCCTGCTGGCTGTTGGCGTCGGGCTGCTGGGAGTCGACCTCGATGCCGTACTTGCTCTCGAAGGTCGAGATCAGCTCGCCGTAGTTGGCCCAGTCGGGCGGGAGCGCGATGACGTTGAGCGTGCCCTCCTCCTTGGCCGCGGCGACGAGGGCGTCCATGCCGCCGAGGTCGGCGGCGGAGGTGGCGGTGGCGGCGGCCGCGGCGTTCTCGCCGGACCCGCCGGAGGCGGGCGGCGGGGCCGACGGGGTGCCGCAGGCCGCGATCAGCAGCAGCGGGATGCCGGCCACGCAGGTGGCCATCGTTCGCATGGAGCGCACGGAGTTCCTCCTCGACGGATGAGCGCAGTCTCGCCCGCCGATCGGCCCTTGACCATGGTCCGACCGGTTGCGGTCCGGTCTCGGAGTCGTAAACCCCGGGCGGTGGTCATCCGAACGGGTGGGTGCGGGTGTTCCGCGCCGCCACGGACGGGCGCGCCCGTCCGCGGTCGCCCCACGTGCCGCCCGTCGACGGGTGGCGGCGCCCCACTAGGGTGCCCGAAGTGCGCGTGGACCCGGTCACGAGCTACGGCGACGAGCTCGCCGTCGTCACCGTGCTGCGTGCGTCCACCGCCGCCGGCGCGCTCGACCGGCTCGTCCGGTCGATCGACGCCGCCACGTCCCGCTCGCCGCGGATCGTGGTGGCCGACAGCGGCACCGGGGCGGCGGTGACGACGCCCGGTGTCGACGTGCTGCGCCTGGGCGAGGACGTCGGGCGGGCCGCGGCGGTCAACCGGGCCGTGGCCGGGCTCGACCCGGCCGTCGGCTGGGTGGCGCTGGCCGCGCCGGAGGTCGAGTGGGCCGACGGTGCGCTGGACGCGCTGGTCGCCGACGCG
>NZ_JAHDTH010000249.1 GCF_018531445.1 Pseudonocardia lacus | reverse complement strand
CGCGCCCGGTCACCGCGCGGCGGCGGCTGCTCGGGGCGCTGTGCGACCTGCTGGCGGTGGTGCTGCTCGGGGCGACCCTGGTCGTCCCGCTGCGCGCCGCGCTGCTCCTCGGCGGCGCGACACCGGATCCGGAGGCGCCGTCGGGCTGGGCCGGGCCGGGCTGGATCGGGCCGGCCGAGGCGGTCGTGGGCACCTGGCTGCCCTGGGCGCTGCTGTTCGTGCTGCTGCCGGTGCTGGGCCCGGGCGGCACCATGGGCCAGCGGGCGGTGCTGCTGCGCCCGTCCCTGCCCGACGGCTCCCGGCCGTCCCGGGTCCGCCTGCTGGCCCGCAGCACGGCCGGCACCGGCGGCTTCGTCCTGCTGCAGGACATCGGCGACCTCGCCGCGACGGTCGGCACGCTCTGGGGGCTGGTCGGGCTGGTCGGCCTGCTGGCCACCACCGGGCACCGCGGGTTGGGCGGGATCTGGACGGGCACCGTGCTGCTGGACCGGCGGACCCGGCACGCTCCGGAGCCACCCGCGCTGCCGGTGCGGCACGAGTGAGCGCTGTGGCCTCAGCCCCGCTCGCGCAGGGCGAACCACCGCTCGATGCCGAACCGGCCGTCGGGCACGAACGGCCAGCCCACCGGGTCGTCGAGGCGGGCGCGCAGCTCGGCCAGGGTGATCCAGTCGCCCCAGACGATCTCCTCCGGCTGGTGGCGCACCGGGCCGTCCCAGCGGACCTCGTAGGTGAACATGTGGCAGCGGACCGGGGCGTCCGTGCCGCCGGGGGAGCCGGCGCCCGCGCCGCTGGCGAAGCCGTCGAACGGGAAGTACTCGATCGGCACCAGCGGCACCCCGCTCACCCCGAGCTCCTCGGTCAGCTCGCGCGCCGCGGCGACCTCGGGCGACTCGCCCGGCCCGATCACCCCACCGGCCCAGCAGTCGTGCACGCCCGGGAAGATCAGCTTGTCCGGCGCGCGGCGGTGCAGGTAGACGCGGTCGCCGTCGCCGCTGCGCAGCAGCACGCCCGTCGCGCCGTGCCAGAGGCCGTCGCGGTAGACCACGCCGCGCGGGGCGGCACCGACCACCCGGCCCCCGGCGTCGAACAGCGCCACCCGCTCGGCGGCGGCGTCCTGCCCAACCTGCACCTTCATCATCTCCCGACCGCGACTAGGCTCGCCGTATGGCTCCGCACGCACGGTACGTCGCCGCCCGGGGGGTGGTCCGGTGACCGCCCGCCGCATCATGGGCACCGAGATCGAGTACGGCATCTCGGTCCCCGGTGACCCCTCGGCGAACCCGGTCATCACCTCGACCCAGGTGGTCCTGGCCTACGCCGCGGCCGCGGACATCCCCCGGTCGCGCCGCGCCCGCTGGGACTACGAGGTCGAGTCGCCGCTGCGCGACGCCCGCGGGTTCGACCTGTCCGCGCCGACGCTGCACAGCACGAGCGACACCGAGGTCGACGACCTCGGCGCGGCCAACGTCATCCTCACCAACGGCGCCCGGCTCTACGTCGACCACGCCCACCCCGAGTTCTCCACCCCCGAGGTCACCACCCCGCGCGACGTGGTGATCTGGGACAAGGCGGGGGAGCGGGTGATGGAGGAGGCCGCCGAGCGCGCCGCCACCGTGCCCGGCGCGCCGCGGATGCAGCTGTACAAGAACAACGTCGACGGCAAGGGCGCCAGCTACGGCTCCCACGAGAACTACCTGATGGCCCGCTCCACCACGTTCCCGTCGATCGTGGCCGGGCTGACCCCGTTCTTCGCCACCCGCCAGGTCGTCTGCGGCGCCGGCCGGGTCGGCATCGGAGCCTCCGGCGACGAGGCCGGCTACCAGCTCGCCCAGCGCTCGGACTACATCGAGGTCGAGGTCGGGCTGGAGACCACGCTCAAGCGCGGCATCATCAACACCCGCGACGAGCCGCACGCCGACGCGGACAAGTACCGCCGCCTGCACGTCATCATCGGCGACGCCAACCTCAGCGAGTACTCCACGCTGCTGAAGGTCGGCACCACCGCGCTGGTCCTGGACATGATCGAGAAGGGCGTCCGGTTCGACGAGCTGCGCCTGGCCGAGCCCGTCCGCTCGGTGCACCGGATCAGCCACGACCCGACGCTCAAGACCACCGTCGAGCTCACCGACGGCCGCCGGATGACCGGCCTGGACGTGCAGACCGCCTACTTCGAGAAGGCGCGCAAGCACGTCGAGAACACGATGGGCTCCGACGTCGACGACGACACCGCCGAGGTGCTGCGGATCTGGGGCGAGGTGCTCGACGCGCTGGCCCGCGACCCGATGGAGTGCGCCGACCGCCTCGACTGGCCGGCCAAGCTGCGGCTGCTGGAGGGCTACCGCGAGCGCGACGGGCTCACCTGGAGCTCCGGGCGGCTGGCCCTGGTCGACCTGCAGTACTCCGACGTGCGGATGGCCAAGGGCCTGTACAACCGGCTGGTCACCCGCGGCTCGATGAAGCGGCTGGTCGACGAGGAGCAGGTCACCGCGGCCATGCGCACACCGCCGGAGGACACCCGCGCCTACTTCCGCGGGCGCTGCCTGGAGCGCTACCCGACCGAGGTCGCGGCCGCGTCGTGGGACTCGGTCATCTTCGACCTGGGGCGCGAGTCGCTGGTGCGGATCCCCACCCTGGAGCCGTTGCGCGGCACCCGCCGCCACGTCGGCGAGCTGATCGACAACTCGGCCACCGCCGAGGAGCTCGTCGAGGCGCTCACCCGGGGCTGAGCCCACCGGCCCGCCCATCGGCGGCCCCGGATTCGCGGGCGTGTCGGCGGTCGGCTGGGTAATGTTCAACCTACGCCGACCCGGATCGGCCCGCGGTCGCGCGGGTGGTCCGGGCGTCGGCGCGCGATGAGGGAGGCAGACATGTCCCAGGAGCAGACCAAGCGCCAGGGCGGCGGTGGCGGCGACGACGAGGACGGGGCGGACGCGGCGGCGTCCGGCCAGGAGCGGCGCGAGAAGCTCGGCGAGGACGTCGACACGATCCTGGACGAGATCGACGACGTGCTCGAGGAGAACGCCGAGGACTTCGTCCGGGCCTACGTCCAGAAGGGCGGCCAGTAGCCGCTCGCCGGGGGCGGGCCCGCGCACCGGGGGCCCACTGGCACCACGCACCACCAGCACGGCAAGATCTGCCCGGCACGGTCGGCACGAACGATCGGCACGGCTCGTCGGGCTCGGCCGCGTCAGCGCTGCCCGGCCGAGCCCCGGGCACGCACCGCACGAGGGAAGGCACGCACCAGACCATGGAGTTCGGGTCGCCGGTCACCCCGGCGGGCATCGGCGCGTACCTCGCGCCCGGCCCGTCGTCGTTCACCGACTTCGTCACCGCCAACGCCCCGCACCTGCTGCCGGGCCGGACGGGCGACGCCGGCCGGCCGCCCGCCGCGGCCCCCGGTCCCCGCGGGGGCGGGCACACGCTCGACGTCCCGCACGGCACCACGATCGTCGCGCTCACCTTCTCCGGCGGCGTCGTCATCGCCGGCGACCGGCGGGCCACGTCGGGCAACGTCATCGCCCAGCGCGACATCGAGAAGGTCTTCATCACCGACTCGCACTCCGCGGTCGGCATCGCCGGCTCGGCCGGCATCGCCATCCAGATGGTGCGGCTGTTCTCCGTCGAGCTCGAGCACTACGAGAAGCTCGAGGGCGTGCCGCTGTCGCTGGACGGCAAGTCCAACAAGCTCGCCTCGATGGTCCAGCAGAACCTCGGCGCGGCCATGCAGGGCTTCGTCGTGGTGCCGCTGTTCGTCGGATACGACACCGAGAAGGAGCCGGCCCAGGCGGGTCGGATCGTCACCTACGACGCCACCGGTGGGCGCTACGACGAGTGGCTGGGCTACCACTCGGTGGGTTCCGGGTCGGTGTTCGCCAAGTCCTCGTTGAAGAAGCTGCACGACCCCTCGGCCGACCTGGCCGCCACCGTGCGCACCGCGGTCGAGGCCCTCTACGACGCCGCCGACGACGACACCGCCACCGGCGGCCCCGACCTGGTCCGGCGCATCTTCCCGGTGGTCGTCAGCATCACCGGCGACGACGGCGCGGTCCGCCGCTCCGACGAGGAGATCGAGGCGGTCGTGCGCGAGGTCGTCACCGGGCGCACCGAACGGCCCGGCGGCTGAGGCCACCGCACCGCACCACCCGTACGCCGATCACCCGTCGCCGATCACCCGTGACGACCAGAAGGATCCAGGAGCCCTCCCCGTGACGATGCCGTTCTACTCCTCGGTCGACCAGCTGCTGCGCGACCGCTCGGAGCTGGCCCGCAAGGGGATCTCGCGCGGGCGCAGCGTCGTGGTGCTGACCTACTCCGGCGGCGTGCTGTTCGTGGCCGAGAACCGCGGGCGCGCGCTGCGCAAGGTCTCGGAGATCTACGACCGGATCGGCTTCGCCGCGGTCGGGCGCTACAACGAGTTCGAGACCCTGCGCAACGCCGGCATCCGGATGGCCGACGTCCGCGGCTACTCCTACGACCGCCGCGACGTCACCGGCCGCATGCTGGCGAACTTCTACGCCCAGGTGCTGGGCAGCGCGTTCGTCGACCAGCCCAAGCCCTACGAGGTCGAGCTGTGCCTGGCCGCGGTCGGCGGCGACTCCGACTCCGACGAGCTCTACCGGGTCACCTACGACGGCTCCATCACCGACGAGCCGCAGTTCGTGGTCATGGGCGGCACCACCGAGCCGATCAGCGCCAAGCTCAAGGAGACCTACCGCGCCGGGCTGGACCTGCCCGCCGCGGTCGCGGTCGCGGTGGAGGGGCTGCAGTCGGGCATGCCCAACGGCACCCCGGCCGCCGACCGGCTGCTCGGGGTGTCCGCGCTGGAGGTCGCCGTCCTCGACCGGAGCCGCCCGCGCCGCACGTTCCGCCGCATCGAGGGCGCCGCCCTGCGCGAGCTGCTGCCGGAGGAGAACCGGTCGGTCGACGCCCCGGCCTCGTCGGGTGTGGCCGGCGGCGACGACGTCCCGGCCGGCGGCGGCGCGGGGGACGGCGACCAGCCGCGCTCGTAGCGCTCTGGCGCGGGTCCTCGGGACGCAGCCCCGGCCGTGGCGGCCGGGGCTCTTCCCGGCCCATTCTGTCAATGATCGATTGACACCATCGTCCAGTCAGCGAAACGCTGACCGGAACAACGTGCCGGTGACGGGGGAGTGCCGGGCCGGGTCAGCCCGCGCGGCCGGGTGTCAGCCCTGGAACGGGCGGTCGCGGTCCGTCCACTGGTCCTCGTGGCGGCGGTAGACCGGGATCGGCTTCTCGGCGACCCGGAAGGTGTAGCGGCCCGACTCCTCGACGACCTCGCCGTCGGTGGCCAGCATGCCCGGGAGGGCCAGCTCGACGTCGATCTCGGCGGCCTGGCGCTCGCCGTAGACGCGGCTGTGCCCGATGGCGCCGATCAGCAGCGCGCCCACCGCGCGCAGGCGGGAGAACCGCAGGTCGGCGCGCAGCCAGCGGATGTCGAGCAGCCCGGAGTCCAGGGTGGGCCGCCAGGCCGGGACGGCGCCGCGCGGGTGGTAGGGCCCGTTGCCGACGAACAGGAACCACACCGACGTCCACCGACCGTCGATCTTGATCTTCACGGGTTCGGCCCGGTGCAGCGTCGTCACCAGCGCCGCGGCGAAGGCGGGCCACTTGCCGCAGCGGGGCTGCCACCGCTCGCGCAGGCGCACCAGGTCGGGGTAGGAGCCCAGGCTGGCGGTGTTGATGAAGCAGCGGGTGCGCACGACCTCCTCGCTGAGCGGGTCGGCGCCCTTTCCCGGGTGCATCTCCACCAGGGCGAGGTCGACCGCGACGGCCTGCCCTGCCCCGGTGGAGTCCACGGCCTCCTGCAGGTCGTAGACGCCGACGTCGCGGGCGAAGTGGTTGAGGGTGCCGGTGGGCACCACGACCATCGGCAGCCCGCGCCTGCCGGCCACCGCTGCGGCCGCGGCGACCGAGCCGTCGCCGCCGGCCACGCCGATCGCCTTGGCCGCGTCGCCCTGCTTCTCGACGGCCTCGTCGAGCTGCTCGTCGAGGTCGCGGTCGGGCTCGGCGCGCACCACGACGGCGGCGGGGAAGGCCCGCACGAGCTCGTCGGCCGGGTCGTGGTCGGGGTCGCCGGAGCGCTGGTTGGAGATGATGACCAGGCCGCGACCCCGGGGCAGCTCGGGCACGGTGTCCAGCGGCCGGGCCCTGGCCTCGTCGCTGACCCGCACCGGCCACCAGCGCTGCGTGGCCAGCGCCACACCCGCGCCCAGCCCGGCCCCGACCAGGACGTCGGAGGTCCAGTGCACGCCCACGTGGACGCGGGAGTAGGCCACGCTCGCGGCCAGCGGCGCGACCGCGAGGCCGAGGCGCGGCTTCTCCATGGCCAGCGCGGTGGCGAACGCGGCGGCCGAGGCGGCGTGCCCGGACGGGAACGACGAGGAGGTCGGCGGGTTGTCGATGGTCTGGTAGGCGGGCAGCTCGGAGGCGGCCGGGCGGCGGCGCGGCAGCAGCGGCTTCATGATCGCGTTGGCGGTGGTGCTGGCGCCGGCGATGGCCAGCGCGCCGCGGAAGGCGGCCTTGCGGGTCACCCCGCGGCGCCCGGCCAGCGCGGCCGCGATCGCGAACCAGAGCAGGCTGTGGTTCGCCGCGGTGGACAGCGCCTTCATGGTCGGGTCGAGCGGGCTGGGCGGCAGTGCGGACACGGCCCGGGAGATGGCGCGGTCGGTGTCGTTCACGTGGCCGGTGTAGCGCCGCAGCCGGGAGATCACGGGCCGACCCTAGGGGGCCGCCGGGGCCGGGGCAGCGCGGGAGGCCACCTCGGCCCCGGCGCCGCGCCCGCCGCCGGGCGCGACGGCGGGTGCGGGTTTCCCCGACGGGTCCTGCCGGGCACCCCCCACGGGCCCGGCGCGTCCCCCCGACCTGCCGGGGAGCGGAGCCGGCGGATCGTCCGCCGTCTCCGCGCAGAAAGCTATCGGCGGTGGTGCGCCCCGCGCTTCGGTAGAACTACCCGGCCGGTGCGGGAGGCCGTCCCCGCGGGGACACCCTGGGGAGTGCAGGGCCGCCGATCGGGCGATCCTGAGGCGATCCGGGGGCGATCCCGTCGGCGCGGAACGTGTCACGATCAGCCGGTCTACGCATACGCTGGCGGGATGCAGCGGCGGATCTACGGTGTGGAGACCGAGTTCGGGGTCACCTGCACCTTCCACGGACAGCGACGCCTCTCCCCGGACGAGGTGGCGCGGTACCTGTTCCGCCGGGTGGTCTCGTGGGGGCGCTCGTCCAACGTCTTCCTGCGCAACGGCGCCCGGCTCTACCTCGACGTCGGCAGCCACCCCGAGTACGCGACGGCGGAGTGCGACTCGCTGGCCCAGCTCGTGGCCCACGACAAGGCGGGCGAGCGCATCCTCGAGGACCTGCTGGTCGACGCGGAGCGCAGGCTGGTCGACGAGGGCATCGGCGGCGACATCTACCTGTTCAAGAACAACACCGACTCGGCGGGCAACTCCTACGGCTGCCACGAGAACTACCTGGTCGCCCGGGCGGGCGAGTTCTCCCGGATCGCCGACGTGCTGCTGCCGTTCCTGGTCACCCGGCAGCTGATCTGCGGCGCGGGCAAGGTCCTGCAGACCCCGCGCGGCGCGGTGTACTGCCTGAGCCAGCGCGCCGAGCACATCTGGGAGGGCGTCTCCTCGGCGACCACCCGCTCCCGGCCCATCATCAACACCCGCGACGAGCCGCACGCCGACGCCGAGCGCTACCGCCGCCTGCACGTCATCGTGGGCGACTCGAACATGTCCGAGGTCACCACCCTGCTCAAGATCGGCTCCGCGCACCTGGTGCTGGAGATGATCGAGGCCGGGGTGCAGTTCCGCGACTTCACCCTGGACAACCCGATCCGGGCGATCCGCGAGATCAGCCACGACCTGACCGGGCGGCGCACGGTGCGGCTGGCCGGGGGGCGGGAGGCCAGCGCGCTGGACATCCAGCGGGAGTACTACTCGCGGGCCGTGGAGCACGTCGCCGCGCGCGGGAGCGAGGACCCGACCATCCAGCGGGTGCTGGAGCTGTGGGGCCGCACCCTGGACGCCGTCGAGTCCGGCAACCTGTCGCTGATCGACCGCGAGATCGACTGGGCCATCAAGCACCGGCTCATCGAGCGCTACCGCCGCCGCGACAACCTCGACCTGGCCAACCCGCGCATCGCCCAGCTCGACCTGGCCTACCACGACATCCGCCGCGGCCGGGGGCTGTTCGACCTGCTGCAGCGCAAGTCCCTGGTCGACCGGGTCACCGACGACGGCGAGATCGAGGCGGCCAAGGACACCCCGCCGCAGACGACCCGGGCCAAGCTGCGCGGCGACTTCATCGCCGCGGCCCAGGCCGCCGGGCGCGACTTCACCGTCGACTGGGTGCACCTCAAGCTCAACGACCAGGCCCAGCGCACCGTGCTCTGCAAGGACCCGTTCCGGTCGGTCGACGAGCGCGTCGACCGCCTGATCGCCTCCCTCTGACCCGAGAGGACCCCGGGCTGGTTGGACGGGAGCCGCTCTCGTCCAACCTGGTTGGACGAACGCCGCGCTCGTGCGGCGGCGGCGCCCGCGAAGCGCGCCCACACCCCTGCGAGGAGGGCCCTGCTTGATCTGAGGTCGCCCGCCGCGGAGGCGCTCTTTCCCTGCTCAGACGCTCACAGTTCGCCTGGGCGTGACGGGGCCGAAGGCGCCTTCACGCTGGCTGGTCACGTCGCCCAGGGACGTCACTGTCTGCTGCGCCTCCGGCGCGCTTCCAGCGGGGACCTCGGCTCAAGCAGGGGAGCACTCGGGGGTGGTGTGGGCGCTCCGCGCCCACGGGCCGAGCCGGGAGTGTGCCCGCAGCACCTGGTGTGTCGTCGCAGCCCGCCGGCGCGCTGCGACGACCCAGCCAGCGCTGCGACGTCCCCCGCCAGCGCTGCGAGACCACCCCAGCCCCTGCGAGGACGGCCCTCCCTCGCTGCGGTCGGCCGCACGAGCGCGGCTCTCGTCCAACGCCGCCGCACGAAAGCCACGTTCGTCCAACCAGCCACGTCCCACGGCGCGCCCCACGCGGTGAGGGGGGCGGGGTCAGACGTCGGGGAACATGCGGGCGCGCAGGTCGGCGAGGGTGTCCTGGACCGCGGGCGAGGTCACGCTCTCGTCGTTGCGGCCGGGTTCGACGCCGAACGCGCGCAGCAGCGCGGCCGCGGGCACGGCGGGGTCGCCGTGCCCGCCCAGCACCGGGTGCAGACCCTGCTCGGCGAGGTGGTTGAACACCAGGTTGACCACGGTCCACGGGTTGAACGTTTCCACCGGCTGGGAGTCCACCCGCCGAGCGTGGGCGCGGTCACACGGCGGGTCAAGACCGGCGGGTGTCGCATCATGAGACGCCGCCGGGCGCGCGGGGCCGGCGAGTCGCGGCGGCCGGCCACGGGGCCATCGGCGCTGGTCGTAGGATCCCCCCGTGTCCTCTGCCCGGGCCGAGAGGCTGGTCAACCTGGTCCTCTGCCTGCTGTCCACCCGGCAGTTCCTGAGCGCGGAGCGGATCCGCTCGATCGTGCCGGGCTACGCCGACGCGCCCACCGACGAGGCGTTCTTCCGCATGTTCGAGCGCGACAAGAACGAGCTGCGCGAGCTGGGCGTGCCGCTGGAGGTGGGGCGCACCTCCAGCTTCGACTCGATCGACGGCTACCGGGTGGCCCGCCAGGACTACGAACTCGGCGAGATCGACCTCGAACCCGACGAGGCGGCCGCGGTGGCGCTGGCCTCGCGGCTGTGGGAGTCCCCGGAGCTGGCCGGCCCGGCGCACGGCGCGCTGCTGAAGCTGCGCGCGGCCGGCGTCGAGGTCGACGAGGACCGGGGCCGCGTCGAGCCGCGGGTCATCACCGCCGACCCGGCGTTCGGGCCGCTGCTGGCCGCGGTCCAGGCGGGCCGGGTGGTGACCTTCGGCCACCGCCGCAGCGGCGAGTCCGAGGTGGCCCAGCGCACGGTCGAGCCGTGGGGCGTGGTGTCCTGGCGGGGCCGCTGGTACCTGGTCGGGCACGACCGCGACCGCGACGCGCCGCGTTCGTTCCGGCTCTCGCGCATCAGCGAGCCGGTGCGGGCTGTCGGTCCGTCCGCGGCGGTGCGGGTGCCCCCCGACGTCGACCTGATGGCGATGGTCCGGCACAACGTCGCCCCTCCGCCGGTCACCGGCAGCGCCCGGGTGTGGGTGGCCGCGGGGCGGGCGCACGGGCTGCGTCGCATCGCGCGGCCGGTGGGTCCGCGCACCCACCGGGGACGTCCCGGCGACGAGGTCGAGCTGGACCTGCGCAGCGTCGACACGGTCGCGCGCTGGCTGGCCGGGCAGGGCCCGGACGTCGCGGTGCTGGGCCCGGAGGCGCTGATCGCGGCCGTGCGGGCGGGCTGGGCCGCTGCGGCGGCCGCCCACGAGCCGGCGGCCG
>NZ_JAHDTH010000248.1 GCF_018531445.1 Pseudonocardia lacus | reverse complement strand
GGGCCGCCGGGCTGCACCAGGCCGGCCAGCTCGACGGCGCGCTCGCCGCGGGCGTCGGTGTCGTGGCGCTGGCCGCCGTCGTGGTCGCCGGGCCCCGGCTGCTGCCGGCCGGGGCCCTGTGGGCCCGCCGCGGGCTGCCGGCGGTGATCGCGCTGCGCGGGTTGTGCGCGGCGGCGTTCTTCGGCGCCGAGGCGTTCCTGCCGCTGCTGCTGGCCCAGCAGCGCGGGTTGTCGCCCACGCTGGCCGGGCTCGTGCTCACCGGGGCCGCGCTCACCTGGACGTCCGGCTCGTGGCTGCAGGGCCGTGACCGGGCCCCGTCGCGGACGACGATGCTGCGGGTGGGCACGGCGGCGATCGCCGTCGGCGTGCTGCTGACGGGCTCGGCGCTGGTGCCCGCGGTGCCGCTGGCGGCGGCCGTGGCCGGGTGGCTGGTCGCCGGTGCGGGCATGGGCATGGTCTTCCCGACGCTGTCGGTGCTGACCCTGGAGCTGTCGGCGCCGACCGAGCAGGGCGCGAACAGCGCGGCGCTGCAGATCGCCGACGCGCTGTTCTGCGCCATGGTGCTGGCCGTGTCCGGCGCGGTGTTCGCCGCGCTCATCGCCTCCGGCCCGATCGCCTTCGCCGCGACCACGGCGATCGCCGCCGCGGTCGCGGTGCTGGGCGTGCTCGCCGCGGGTCGGGCCCGGGCCTGACGCTCAGCCGGCGGCCGGGTCGGGCACCTGGCGGGTGGGCTCGGCCGAGTCGACCGGGCGCACCTGGATGGCGATCACGGCGAGCAGGCTGATCAGGCACATCGTCGCCACGTAGAGCGCGATCGGGGTGGAGGACGCGAACGCGCCGAACAGCGCGGTCGCCACGATCGGCGTGACCGCGCCGCCGATCATGCCGCCCAGCTGGTAGGCGATGGAGATCCCGCTGTAGCGCAGCCGCACCTCGAACAGCTCGGTGAACAGCCCGCCCTGGGCGCCGGCCATGATCCCCTGCACCGCGGCCGCGACGATGAACGCGATCAGCGCCAGCACCCAGTCGCCGGTGTTGACCAGCGCGAACAGCGGCAGCGGCCAGATCACCGCGGTGATCGCGCCGATCACGTAGACGCGCTTGGCGCCGTAGCGGTCGGCGGCCATCGCCGCCACGACGATGGTGGCGACCCAGAACAGCGTGGAGACCAGGATCAGCGTCAGCAGCGTCGGGCGGGCGAACCCGACCACGGTGGTGCCGTAGTTCAGCATGTAGACGATCACCGTGTAGCCGACCGCGGGCGGCGCGATGGAGGCCAGGCTGGCCAGCAGGAGCAGCAGCGGGCGCGTGCGGAACAGCTCGGCGATCGGCACCTTGCTGACGGCCCGCTCGTGCTTGAGCCGCTCGAACTCCGGTGCGTCGGTGAGCCTGCTGCGCACCAGCAGCCCGACCACCACCAGCACGATGCTGATCAGGAACGGGATGCGCCAGCCGTAGGCCAGGAAGTCCTCCTCGGACAGCCCGGACACGGCCAGGAACGCCAGGTTCGACGTCAGCACGCCGATCGGCACGCCGAACTGCGCGAAGCTGCCGAAGACGGCCCGGCGCCGGGGTGAGGCGTGCTCGGTGGCGATCAGCACGGCGCCGCCCCACTCGCCGCCGACGCCGAAGCCCTGCAGCAGCCGCAGCGCCACCAGCAGGATCGGCGCGCCGATGCCGATCGCGGCGTAGGTGGGCAGCAGGCCGATGAGGAAGGTGGCGCCGCCGGTGAGCAGCAGCGTGAGCACCAGCATGGACTTGCGGCCGAGGCGGTCGCCGAAGTGCCCGATCACCGCGGCGCCCAGCGGCCGGGCGAGGAACCCGACCGCGAACGTGGCGAACGCGGCCAGGGTGCCCGCGGTGGGGTCGGCGCCGGGGTAGAACAGGCTGCCGAAGACGAGCGCCGCGGCGGTGCCGAAGATGTAGTAGTCGTACCACTCGATCGACGTGCCGATGAAGCTGGCGACGAAGATGCCCTTGGTGGAGGGCGCGGACGGGGTGGCGGACGGGCTGGTCACGGGCAGCACTCCTTCGACGCCGGAGGACACGACTGCCCGATCACTGAAGCACCGACGGGCGCCCGCGTCGCGAGCCGGCCGCCGCATTCGCACCTACGTCATCCGTCGCGCGCCGCGGTCGCGGTCAGCGCAGCGCGTGACGGGGGCTCAGCCCAGGGGCCGGGTCTCGGCGGTGATCGCCACCTCCAGCAACCGCGGGCCGGGCGTGGACGCCGTGCACCGCAGGGCCTCGACCAGCGCTTCGGCCGTGTCGACGCGCTGCGCCGGCATCCCGTAGCCGGCCGCGACGGCCACCGCGTCGAGACCGGGCAGGTCGAGGCCGGGGGCGCCGCCCACGCCCAGCTGGGCGAGGAAGCTGCGCAGCGCGCCGTACCCGCCGTTGCGCAGCACCAGGAAGGTGACCGGCAGGTCGAGCTGGACGGCCGTCCACAGCCCCGCCACCCCGTACTGCACGGCGCCGTCGCCGAGTACCGCGACGACCGGGCGCGCGCGGTCGGCCAGGGCCACGCCGACGGCGGCGGGCAGGCCGAAGCCCAGCCCGCCGGCGGCCGGGAAGAACAGGCTGCGCGGGCGGTCGACCCGCAGGTGCTGCCAGAACTGCACGGTGTTCGACGTGGACTCGTTGACGAACCGGGCGTGCGCCGGCACGGCCTCGGCCAGCAGCCCGAACACCGCGTCGGCGGCGAACGGGGCGGCACCGGACGCGGCCGCCGGCTCGGGGCGGGCCGGGGCCGGGCGCGCCGGGCGCGCGGTCGTCGGGAGGGCGTCGAGCAGCTGGGCGGCGATCTCCGCGACGTCGCCGACGACCGCGTCGCCGAAGGCCGCCCTGGCCGCGACCGCGGGGTCGGAGGTCACCGCGACGAGCTCGGTGCCGGCCGGCAGCCACGGGCCCGGGCGGTAGGCGTGGTAGCGGAAGACGGGCGCGCCGAGCACGAGCACCAGGTCGTGGCCGTGCAGGTGCTCGGCCACGCCGGCGATGCTCGGCGGCAGCACACCCTGCCAGAGCGGGTGGCGGGTCGGGAACGGGCAGCGCGGCGGGGTCGGCGCCGTCCACACCGCCGCCTGCAGCCGCTCGGCCAGCGCCACGACCCGCTCGAACGCGGGGACGGCGTCGACCTCGGGCCCGACGACCAGCGCGGGCGACCGCGCCGCCGACAGCCGCGCGGACAGCTCGGCGACCAGCTCGCCCGACGCGGCGCCCGCCCACCGCACCCGCCGCCCCGGCAGCGCCGCGACCTCGTCGGGGTCGACCTCGGCGGCCCAGTCGTCCAGCGGCAGCGACACGAACACCGGCCCGGCCGGCGGCAGCGCGGCCCGGTGCACGGCCTCGGACAGGGCGCGCGGCACGTCCTGCGCCCTGGCCGGTTCGTAGGACCACTTCACCTGCGGCTCGGGCACCCGGACCATGTCCGGCTCGGCCAGCACCGACCCGAGCCCCACCATCGCCCGCGCCTGCTGGCCCGCGGTGATCACCAGCGGGGTGCCGCTGGCCCGGCTGTTGGCCAGCACGCCCAGCGCGTTGCCCAGCCCGGCCGCGGAGTGCAGGTTGACCAGCGCGGGGCGCCCGGCGGCCTGCGCGTAGCCGTCGGCCATCGCCAGCACCGCGCCCTCGTGCAGGCCGAGCACGTAGCGGAAGTCGTCGGGGAAGCCGTCCAGGAAGGGCAGCTCGTTGGAGCCGGGGTTGCCGAAGACGGTGGTGAGCCCCCGGTCGCGCAGCAGCTGGTAGGTGGTCTCGCGGACGGTGGGCACGGCTCCTCCACGGCGTCGGGGACGGCGGACTACCCCAGCGTGCCCACCGGGTCGGGCGCGGGAAACCGCCCCGGAGCGCTGGTTTCCGCGGCCGCGCCCTGGTAGGTGGCGGCGAGTGCGGCGACCGCCTGGACCATCCGGGCCCGCAGGTCGGGCGGGCCCAGCACCTCGACCCCCGCCCCGAGGCGAAGCAGCTGCCCTACCGCCGGGTCGGGCGCCTCGACCGGGATCTCCACCCGCACCCAGCCGTCGGGCTGCGGGACGGCGGTGCGCTGCGCGGCCGCGAGTACGGTCGGCTCGACCAGGTCGGGCAGCGCGGCCAGGATCGCCGGGCTCACCCGCAGCACCGCCCGGCCGCTGAGCCGGCGGCGGTCGAAGTCGGCGCGGTAGTCCTCCCAGTGCGCGACCAGGTCGAACGACTCGTCGCGGTCGAACGGCTCGGACCCGGCGACGGCGTCGAGGATCCGGGCGACGCGGTAGGTGCGGTACCGCCCCCGGTCGGCGGCCACCAGGTACCAGTGGCCGGCCTTGAGCACCAGGCCGTAGGGCTCGACCACGCGCTCCACCCGGTGCGGCTCGGCCCAGCGCTCGTAGCGCAGCCGGACGGGCAACTGGTTCCACACCGCGTCGGCCACCGCGCCCAGGTGCGGGGCGGCCTCGGCGTCGCGGTACCAGGACGGGGCGTCGAGGTGGAAGCGCGCGGCCGTGCGGGCGGCCCGCCCGCGCAGCGGCTCGGGCAGCGCGGCCATCAGCTTGAGCCGGGCCGCCCCGGCCGCCGGCCCGAAGCCCAGGTCGCGCGCGGCCTCGGGCAGCCCGGTCAGGAACAGCGACTCGGCCTCGCCCGCGGTCAGCCCGGTGAGCTTGGTGCGGTAGCCGCCGAGCAGCTGGTAGCCGCCGTCGTGCCCGGCCCCGGCGTACACCGGCACGCCGGCGGCCGACAGGGCCTCCATGTCGCGGTAGACCGTGCGCACCGAGACCTCCAGCGCCTCGCTGAGCTGGCGGGCGGTGAGCTTCCCGCGGGTCTGCAGCAGCAGGACGATCTCCACCAACCGGCTCGCGCGCACTCCGACAGGCTCGCAGAGACCCCCGACAATCCGCTGACAACCGGTGTCAGTGGAGCGCTCCTAACGTCGGCCGCACCGACCCGACAGGAGCACGACATGACCGACATCCAGGCGTTCGCCGACCGCTACGTCGCCATCTGGAACGAGGCCGACCCGGCCACCCGCCGGGCCGCCGTCGACGAGCTGTGGGCCCCCGACGCCACCGAGTACACCGACACCCGCGAGCACCGCGGGCACGCCGCGCTGCGGGAGCGGGTGCGCTCGTCCCACGACGAGCTGGTGGCCGACAAGGGCTACCGCTTCCACCGCGACGGCCCCGCCCACGGCCACCACGGCACCGTCGCCTTCCGCGCCGTCATGCGGCCGGCCGCCGGCGGTGACGTGGAGTGGAGCGCACTCATCGTGGCCCGCCTGGACGACGAGGGCCGCATCCGCGAAGACCACCAGTTCGCCCTAGCCCCGTAACCCTCCCCGTCAGAGGGTGCCCTTGGTGGAGGCGATGCCGGTGATGCGGGGGTCGTACTCGACCGCCGCGCGCAGCGCCCGGGCGATCGCCTTGAACTGGGCCTCGGTGATGTGGTGCGGGTCGCGGCCGTGGCGCACCAGCACGTGCAGGTTGATCTGGGCGTGGAAGGCCAGCGACTCGAAGACGTGCCGGTTGAGCACCGTCGGGTAGTGGCCGCCCACCACGAACGACTGCATGACGTCGGGCTCGCCCGCGTGCACCGTGTACGGCCGCCCCGACACGTCGACGACGGCCTCGGCCAGCGTCTCGTCCATCGGGATGAGCGCGTCGCCGAAGCGGCGGATGCCCTTCTTCTCGCCGAGGGCCTGGCGCAGCGCCTGGCCCAGCACGATGGCCACGTCCTCCACGGTGTGGTGCACGTCGATCTGGACGTCGCCGGAGGCCTCCACCGTAAGGTCGAAGGCGGCGTGCTTGCCCAGGGCGTCGAGCATGTGGTCGTAGAAGGGGACGCCGGTGGTGATCTCGGTCTGACCGGTGCCGTCCAGGTCGACCTCGACCAGGACCTTCGACTCCTTGGTGATCCGCTCGACGCGGCCGATCCTGGTCATGCACACTCCTCCTGCGCCAGGACGTCCACTGCGACCTGCAGGAACGCGTCGTTCTCCTCGGGGGTGCCGATCGTGACGCGGAGGTGCTCGGCGATGCCGACGTCGCGCACCAGCACTCCCCCGTCCAGGAACGCCCGCCACGCCCGGGCGGCGTCGGCGAAGCGTCCGAACAGCACGAAGTTCGCGTCGCTGGGAACCACGTCGTAGCCGGCCGCGGCCAGTTCGGACACCACCCTGTCGCGTTCGCCCCGCAGCAGCGTTACCGACGCGAGGGTGGCGTCGGCGTGGCGCAGCGCGGCGCGGGCGGCGGCCTGGGTGAGCGCGGACAGGTGGTAGGGCAGCCGGACCAGCTGCAGGGCGTCGACCACGGCGGGCGCCGCGGCGAGGTAGCCGAGCCGGCCGCCGGCGAAGGCGAACGCCTTGCTCATCGTCCGGCTCACGATCAGCTTGTGGCCGTGGCCGGCCAGCAGGGTGACCGCGCTGGGCCGCTCGGAGAACTCGACGTAGGCCTCGTCGACGACCACGACGCCGGGCGCCGCGTCGACCAGCTCGGCCAGCTCGGTCGGCTCCAGCGACTGCCCGGTGGGGTTGTTCGGGCTGGTCAGGAACGTGATGTCGGGGGCGTGCTCGGCGAGCACCGCAGCCGCGGCGTGCACGTCGACGGAGAAGTCGGACCGCCGCGGGGCGGGCAGCCACTCGGTCCGCGTGCCGGCGGCGATGATCGGGTGCATCGAGTAGGACGGCTCGAAGCCCACCGCCACCCGGCCCGGGCCGCCGAAGGCCTGCAGGATCTGCTGCAGGACCTCGTTGGACCCGTTCGCCGCCCACAGGTTGGCGCAGGTGAGCGGGACGCCGGTGACGTCGCTGAGGTAGGCGGCCAGGTCGGTGCGCAGGCCGACGGCGTTGCGGTCGGGGTAGCGGTGCAGCCCGGCCGCGGCGACGCGCGTCGCTTCGACGATGTCGGCCACCAGCTCCGGCGGCGGCGGGTACGGGTTCTCGTTGGTGTTGAGCCGGACCGGGACGTCGAGCTGCGGGGCGCCGTAGGGCGACGTGCCGCGCAGATCGTCGCGCAGGGGCAGCTGGTCGAGCGTGACCTGCCCGCCGACCGTCTCCTCCACCGCGGTCATCGGGCGAACCTCGCGGTGACGGCCTGGCCGTGGGCGGGCAGGTCCTCGGCGGTGGCCAGGGTGACCACGGAGCCGGCCGCCTCGGACAGCGCCTGCTCGGTGTACTCGACCAGGTGGATGCCGCGCAGGAAGGTCTGCACGGACAGCCCGCCGGAATGGCGGGCGCAGCCGCCCGTGGGCAGCACGTGGTTGGAGCCCGCGCAGTAGTCGCCGAGCGAGACCGGCGACCACGGCCCGACGAAGATCGCGCCGGCGTTGCGCACCCGCAGCGCCACCCCCCTCGCATCCGCGGTCTGGATCTCCAGGTGCTCGGCGGCGTAGGCGTCGACCACGGCGAGGCCGTCGTCGAGGTCGGCGACCAGCACCGTCGCGGACTGCGGCCCGGACAGCGCGGTGGTGATCCGCTCGGTGTGCTTGGTGGCCGCGACCTGGCCGGCGAGCTCGGCGTCGACGGCGTCGGCGAGCTCGGGCGACGTGGTGACCAGCACGGAGGCCGCGTTGGGGTCGTGCTCGGCCTGGCTGATCAGGTCGGCGGCGACGTGCACCGGGTCGGCGGTGGCGTCGGCGAGCACGGCGATCTCGGTGGTCCCGGCCTCGGCGTCGATCCCGACGAGCCCGCGGACCAGGCGCTTGGCCGCGGTGACGTAGATGTTGCCCGGCCCGGTGACCATGTCGACCGGCTCCAGCTCGGCACCGTCGGTGTCGACGCCGCCGTGCGCGAACAGCGCGACGGCCTGCGCCCCGCCGACCGCCCACACCTCGTCGACGCCCAGCAGCGCGGCCGCGGCCAGCACCGTGGGGTGCGGCAGCCCGCCGTGCTCGGCCTGCGGCGGCGAGGCCAGCACCAGCGACTCGACCCCGGCCTCCTGGGCCGGGACCACGTTCATGACCACGCTGGACGGGTAGACGGCCAGGCCGCCGGGCGCGTAGAGCCCCACCCGGCGCACCGGGACGAAACGCTCCGTGACGACCCCGCCGGGCACGACCTGGGTGACGACGTCGGTGCGGCGCTGGTCGGCGTGGACCGCACGGGCCCGTGCGACCGACACCCCCAGCGCCTCCCGCACGGCCGGGTCGAGGGCGGCCAGCGACGCCTGCAGCGCCTGCCGCGGAACCCGCACGGCCGCGGGACGGACGCGGTCGAACTTCTCGGTGTAGTCGAGGGCCGCCGCGGCCCCCCGCTCGCGCACCGCGTCGACGACGGGTCTGACCTGCTCCACCGCCGCGTCGACGTCCACTTCGGCCCGCGGGAGCAGGCCGCGGAGCCGGGCGGTACCGGGGAGCGGGTCGGGACGCAGGTCGAGTCGGCGGAGCACCGACCCAGGGTACGACCGGCCGCAGGCGCACCACGCCCGGCCGACCGAGGTTTTGCACACCTGATCCACGACGCGGCCCCGAGGATCACCCACAAGGTCCATTCGACGACCTCAGGCGATTACCGGGAGTGGCGGAATCGTGACAGAACCCTCGGCACCTAGCCGAGCAGATCCAACCCCAGGTCCAGCGCCGCCACCGAGTGGGTCAGCCCACCGACGGAGATGTAGTCCACGCCCGTCTCCGCGTAGGCCCTCGCGTCCGGCAGCGTCAGCCCGCCCGAGGACTCCAGCAGCGTCGGGGCGTCGCCCCGGCGCCGGACGGCCTCCCGCGTCGCGGTGACGTCGAAGTTGTCCAGCAGGACGAGTTCGGCGCGCAGCGCGAGCACCTCGTCGAGCTGCTCCAGGGTGTCGACCTCGACCTCGCACGGCAGGTCGGGGGCGTGGGCGCGCACCGCGGCCAGCGCGGCGCCGACCGAGCCCGCCGCGGCGACGTGGTTGTCCTTGATCAGCACGGCGTCGCCGAGCCCGAGGCGGTGGTTCTCCCCGCCGCCGCAGCGCACCGCGTACTTCTCCAGCAGCCGCAGGCCCGGCAGCGTCTTGCGGGTGTCGCGGATGCGGGCGCCGGTGCCGGCCACGGCGTCGACCCAGGTGGCGGTGGCGCTGGCCACGCCGCAGAGGTGGCACAGCAGGTTCAGGGCGGTGCGCTCGGCGGTCAGCAGGCCCCGCACGGGAGCCCGCACGGTCAGCGCGGCGTCGCCCGGGGCGAGGCGGTCGCCGTCGGCCATCGCGTCGAGCACCTGGTAGCCGTCGGCGCCGAGGACCCGGTCGAGCACCGCCCGCACCGCCGGCACCCCGGCCAGCACGCCCGGGCGGCGGGCCGCGAACACGGCCGTGGCCTCGGCGTCCGCGGGGACGGTGGCGGCGGTCGTGGCGTCCGGGCCGTAGCGCAGGTCCTCGGTCAGCGCGGTCTCCACGACGCGCCGCAGGTCGTCCAGGTCGGGTCCGATGAGCGTGCCGGTCATGCCGCGCTCCCCTTCGTCATGGCCAGTGCGGGCAGCACGACCGCGCGTCCCAGCGCGTCCAGGCCGATGGCCAGGCTCTCGCGCTGCCAGGTGTCGTCGCGGTCGGGGAAGTCGGTGCGCCGGTGGCAGCCGCGGCTCTCGGTGCGGCTGCCGGCGGCGGCGAGCACCGCCTGCCCGAGCAGGGTCAGTGCGGCGTCCTCCACCCCGGCCCGGTCGCACGGGACGGCGAGCGCGGTGACCGCCTCGACCGCGTCGGAGGCCGCGGCCAGCCCGGAGGCCGAACGGCCGATGCCGGCGGCGGCGGACATCGCCCGCTGCACGACGGCGCGCGGCGCGATCGGCACCGCGGGCGGCGGCTCCACGGCCGCGCCCGACGGGCTGCGGGCGCCGCGGTCGGCCAGCACCGCCGCGGCCGCCCGCTCCCCCATCACCAGGCCCTCCAACAGGCTGTTGGAGGCCAGCCGGTTGGCGCCGTGCAGCCCGGTGCGGGCCACCTCGCCCGCCGCGTAGAGCCCGCGGACGCCGGTGCGGCCGTGCAGGTCGGTGACCACGCCGCCGCACGAGTAGTGCGCGGCCGGCGTCACCGGGATCGGCTCGGTGGTCGGGTCGATCCCGGCCTCCCGGCAGGCCGCGTAGACGGTCGGGAACCGGGTCGGCAGACCGGGCAGCGCCGTGGCGTCCAGGTGCACGCAGTCGGCGCCGGTCTCGGCCAGCGTGCGGGTGATCGCCGCGGACACGACGTCGCGCGGGGCGAGATCGGCCAGCGGGTGCACCCCGGCCATGAACCGGTGCCCGGCGCGGTCGAGCAGCACCGCGCCCTCGCCGCGCACCGCCTCGGTGACCAGCGGCCGGCGCCCCACGGTCGGGCCGGTGTAGAGCACGGTCGGGTGGAACTGGACGAACTCCAGGTCGGCCGCGCTCGCCCCGGCCCGCAGCGCGAGCGCCACGCCGTCGCCGGTCGCGGTCGCCGGGTTGGTCGTCGAGGCGTAGAGCTGGCCGTAGCCGCCGGTGGCCAGCAGCACCGCCGGGGCGCGCAGCACGCCGGGGCGGCCCTCGTCGTCGAGCACGGCGAGGCCGACGACCGCGCCCCGGGCGTCGCGCAGGGCGTCGACGGCGACGTGCCCGGTGAGCAGCGGGAGGCGGCGGTCGGT
>NZ_JAHDTH010000247.1 GCF_018531445.1 Pseudonocardia lacus | reverse complement strand
CCGCGGTGACCTGGTCGCCGCGGCGGTTCTCGTCGTGCTCGTGGTGGTCGCCGCGGCGGTGCTGTGGGGCACCGGCGAGGTCGCCGGCACGACGTCCACACCCGCGGCCGACGCCGCACCGGAGCCGCCCCCGGCCGCCCGCGTCCCGGGCGGGTTCACCGAGGCCTGGCGGGCGCCGAGCGGCGCGACGCCGCGGCCGGTCGTCTCGCGGCACGCCGTGGTCAGCGCCGACGGCTCCACCGTCACCGGCCACGACCCCCGCACCGGCGCCGCCGTCTGGACCTACAGCCGCGACGTGCCGCTGTGCACGGCCGCGGCCGGGTTCGAGGGCGCCGACGAGGGCGTCGGGCGGGTGCTGGCGCTCTACCGCGAGGGCCCCGACTGGTGCAGCGAGCTCACGGCGCTGCGCCCCGACACCGGTGCCCGCGCCGCGGCCGCCAACCCGGACACCCGCCCCGGCGCCCGGCTGCTGGCCGCGGGCTCCTCGGTGCTCGGCACGGGGTCGGACTACCTCGAGGTGCTGCGCTCCGACCTGGTCAAGACGCTGGAGTACGGCCTGGTCAGCGCGCCGGCCCAACCCGAGCGCCAGCCCCGGCCGGGCTGCCGGTACGGCTCGACGGCGCTCATCTCCGGGCGGTTGGGAGTCGTCGAGCGCTGCCCCGGCGAGGTCGGCGACCGCCTCACCGTGCTCTCCCCCGACGGCCCGGACGGCGCCGACAAGCCGTCCGAGGAGTTCTCGGTGGCGCTGCCGGGCACCGGGGCCGTGCTGGTCGCCCTGACGCCGGAGCGTGCCGCGGTTTCCCTGCCGGGGCCGGCGCGCCTGCTGGTGTTCGACCGCCAGGGCGCCCAGGTCGACGCGGTCGGTCTGGACGTCCCGGAATCGGAGCTGGCGCAGGACCCGCCGGGCGGGGTGGCGGCCGTGCGGGTCGACGGGCAGCGCAGCTACTGGTGGACCGGCTCGCGGACCATCGCTCTCGACGCGGCCACGCTGCGCCCGCTGTGGACGGTCGTGGGCGCGCTCGGGACGGCGCTGCCCTACGGGGGCGGCCTGCTGGTCCCGGTGCCCGACGGGTTGGCCGAGATCGACCCCGTCGACGGCTCCTCCGTGCGGACGCTGCGCGTGCCGCGGGCCGACCCGCTGGGTCCGGTCCGCCTGGACGCGGTCGGTGAGGTGCTGGTAGAGCAGCGCGGGAACGAACTGGTGGCGTTGCGACCCTCCGGCTGAGCGCCGGGGCCACCCGTTCGGCCGTCCTCGTCTACGTACACATATGCGTATAGTCTCCACCGTGCAGGAGGTGCTGGTGCCGAACAAGACGATCTACGTCTCCGACGAGGACATGCCGCTGTTCAAGCGGGCCGCCGAGCTCGCGGGCGGCAGTGCCTCGGCGGCGATCGTCGCGGCGCTGCGGCGGTACGTCGAGGCCGAAGAGGGCCGCGTGGAGGGCTACGACGAGGTGACCGTGCGGGTCGGCGTCGGGGTGGGCCGCAAGGTCCGCTTCTCCGGGGTGCTGCTCGGCAAGCTCGGTCGCTCCACCTCGACGCGGGAGGAGGAGTACCGCGTGTACCGCACCCGCAGCGGCAAGTTCGCCGCGCACATCAGCCGCTCCCCCGAGTGGGCCGAGAGCGGCAACCCGGGCAACTGGGTGAAGGAACTGACCAACTGGCGCGTGATGCTCGGCATCGACGAGTCCAGCTGGACCTTCGCCCAGGCCGAGGCGACCCTTGAGGTCGCGGACACCCTCGAGGAGCTCGCCGGGAAGATCCCGGCCGAGCTCTACGCCATCGTCGCCGAACTCGCCGACGAGCCCGCCGTCGAGGACCTCGACCTTTAGTGCGGGGACACTAGGCTCCCCCGCTCGGCGCGCCGGGCACCGTCACTCCAGCCACTGGAACACCAGCAGCGCGACGGCGGTCGCCAGCACGACCACCGCGGCCGCCGCACCGCGCCCGCCGGGGTGCCGGTCGGCGTAGACCTGCGCGGCGACCGCGACCGCCGCGGCCAGCGCGTGCCAGGCGAGCGTGGCGGTGCCCGGCCCCGGCGTGCCGGAGACGTACCAGGCGACGACGAGGGCGACGAGCAGCGCGACCAGCCCGCCGGCCAGCACACCGGTCAGGCCGCGCAGGATCCGACCCGCGGTCACGGCACGAGGTGCGACCACGGGACCGTCTCCGGTGCGGCGGCGCGGCCCTCCGGGCAGTTGCGGCGCATGTCGCAGGAGCCGCATCGGGGCGCGGGGCGGGGCGGGAACAGGACGTCCGGGTCGCCGCCGCGCTCCAGCTCGTCGGTGGCCGCGGCGAACTCCCCCGCCGCCTCCTCGGCGCGGCGCAGGTGCGCGCGCAGGGAGTCGCGGTCGTGGCGCCAGGCGTGCACCTCCCCCGACGGCAGGTGGTGCAGCTCCACCTGCGTGCAGGGGCGGCGCAGGGTGCGCTCGGTGGCCAGCGCGTACAGGGCCAGGGCGGGCGAGTCGGCGGCGTCCCGCTCGGTCGGGACGTGGCTGCCGGACTTGTAGTCGACGACCACCAGTTCCGCGCCGCGGCGGTCGATCCGGTCCACCCGGCCCTCGACCACGATCCGCTCGGTGGACACCGAGACCCACTGCTCGCGACCGACCGGCTCGTCCTCCGGGTCGAGCCCCTCGGCGTAGTCGGCGACCCAACCGCGGGCCCGCTCGCGGTACTGCGCCGCCTGCGCGGCGTCGCGGAAGCCCTCGCTCGACCAGTTGCGGTCGACCAGCCCGGCCGCGGCCTCGCGCGTGCGCCGGGGGGCGGGCAGGTCGAACAGTGCGCGCAGCGCCAGGTGCACGACCGCACCCAGGGTGCTGGCGGCCCGGGCACCGCCGCGCGGCGGGGGCGGCTTGTCGACGTAGGTCATGCGGTAGCGGCGCGGGCAGTCCGACCAGGTGGCCAGCCGCGCGGGGGTGAGCTTGACCAGGCGCGTCGTCTCGAACTCGAACCCGAGCTGCGCGCCTTCCACCGGCCCCACGGTATCGGGCCCCGGTCACCGCCCGGTGGCGACCTCCGTCCCGCTCGCCTGCTCGACGATGGCGTCCAGCGCGTCCTCCGCGGTGCGCTCGGCCGCGACCGGGGTCGTCTTGTTGGTGCCGTGGTAGTCGCTGGAGCCGGTGGTGATCAGGCCGTGTTCCGCGGCGAGGGCCCGCAGCAGTTCGCGGTCCTGCGGGGAGTGATCGGGGTGGTCGACCTCGACGCCGCCGAGACCGACGGCCGCCAGCTCCTCCAGGACCGACAGCTCGACCACCCGGCCCCGCCTGCGGGCCAGCGGGTGGGCGAACACCGGCACGCCCCCGGCGTCGCGGATCATCGCGATCGCGGCCCGGACCGGGGTGTCGACCTTGGGGGCGTAGTACGGGCTGCCGGTGTAGAGCAGCGTCGCGAACGCCTCGTTCACCGAGGTCACCACACCCGCGGAGACGAGCGCGCGGGCCAGGTGCGGGCGGCCGGCGCTGGCGCCCTCGGGCAGCAGGGACAGCACCTCGTCGGGGTCGACCGGGTAGCCGTCGGCCGCCATCTTCCCGGTCATGGCCCGCAGCCGCTGCACGCGCTCGTCGCGCAGCCGCGACTGCTCCGCGTGGATGGCCGCGTGCGTGGGGTCGAACAGGTAGCCGAGCAGGTGCACCCCCACGTCGCGCTCGTCGCGGCCCGTCGGGCTCGTGCAGGAGAACTCGGCTCCGCGCACGAGCCGCATCCCGGCCGGCAGGGCGGCGACCGCCTCGGCCCACCCGGAGGTGGTGTCGTGGTCGGTGATGGCCAGGACGTCGACGCCGGCCGCGGCCGCGGCGGCGACCAGGCCGGCCGGGCTGTCGGTGCCGTCGGAGGCCGTCGAGTGGGTGTGCAGGTCGATGAGGGGGGCGGGCACGCCCGAGGCTAACCCGTGCCCGGGAGCCTGCGCGTCACTTGCGCCAGCGCGGCCGGGCCAGCATGCCGGTGGCCCGGGTCTTGCCCTTCTCCCCGAACACCAGCTCGGAGAGGGCCTCGTAGACCTCCTCCGGGCGGGGCATGTAGTCGATCCGGTTGAGCGCCTGGATCTGACCGGCCGACTCGACGACGAGCGTGCCGTAGCCGAGCATGCGACCGCCGAGCGAGCGCTGGAACGTCAGGTCGGTGACCTTGCCCAGCGGCATCATGCCGACGTTGTGCACGATGATCCCCTGGGCGAGCATGACCCGCTTGTCGGTGATCACGATGCGCTCGATCCACCACAGGATCGTCATCACCGTGAACCTCAGCACCGCCACCAGCGCGAGGTAGAAGGTGAGGTTGTCGACGATGGCGCAGCTCAGCGGGAGCTCGTCGTTGCGCTCGGAGATCGCCAGGCACTCGGAGCTGTCCGGGATGTAACGCTCCGCGATCACCATCAGCAGCAGGAACAGCCCGGTCTGCAGCACGTTCTTGAGCATCACGGCCCAGTGCTGCCGCACCCGGATGACCCTGCGCTCGGTCGGGAGCAGGTACTCGTCGATCTCGCGGGGCGCGAGCACGGTCGGCTTAGTTGAGCACGCCGGTGAAGAAACTCGTGAACGACTCCGCTGCGTTGCGCAGGGTGTCGCCGATGTTCCCCACCGTGTTGGCTGCCGCTCCGGGCTGGGTGATGACGAAGAAGATGAGCAACGCTATCGCGAGCAGCCCAACGATCTTCTTCACGTTCACCAGGACCACCGTTCTGAACCGAGGGACGTTCTGAACCGAGGGAGTTACGGTCGCTCATAATGTAACCCGCCGCCCGTCGTGCGCGGTATCCCGCACCCGAGGCCGGAGCAGCTCCCCCCAGATGACGCAACGTAGTCCGACCATCCCCTGCGTGGGTGGCGTCGTGCACGACGATCAGCACCGTCTGTTGCTCGTCCAGCGGGCGAACGAGCCCGGTCGCGGACGGTGGTCGTTGCCCGGCGGACGAGTGGAGCTCGGCGAAACCGACCATCAGGCACTGGTCCGGGAGATGCACGAAGAGACGGGCCTTGCGGTCGAACCCGGGGCGCTGGTCGGCCGCGTCACCCGCGGCAACTACGCCATCGCCGACTACCGCTGCACGGTCGTCGGCGGGACGCTGCGGGCCGGCGACGACGCGCTGGCGGCCCGCTGGTGCGACGCCGCAGAGTTACGGGCCCTGCCACTGGTGGACGAACTGCTCGACACGCTCGAACAGTGGGGCGTCCTGCCGGAGTGACCGAGGTCACATCCCGCTGGGCCGGTTCGACGCCCGTCCGGAGTATCACGCAGGCGGCCCGGGCACTCGCTCCCGACGACGGGCCCCTCCCGCGCCTACGCGCCGGGCACCGGGCGGCCCGGCTGCTCCCCGCCGCGGGCGTCGCCGTAGGAGCGCTTGGGCACCATCACCTTGCGCCGGAACGTGCAGACGACGGTGCCGTCCTGCTTGTAGCCGCGGGTCTCGACGTAGACCACCCCGCGGTCGTCCTTCGACCTGGACGGCGTCTTGTCCAGCACCTCGGTCTCGCCGTAGATGGTGTCGCCGTGGAAGGTCGGCTTGGTGTGCTTCAGCGACTCGACCTCGAGGTTGGCGATGGCCTTGCCGGAGACGTCGGGCACGGACATGCCCAGCAGCAGCGAGTAGATGTAGTTGCCGACCACCACGTTGCGCTTGAACTCGGTTGTCTCCTCCGCGAAGTGGGCATCCAGGTGGAGTGGGTGGTGGTTCATGGTCAGGAGGCAGAACAGGTGGTCGTCGTACTCGGTGACCGTTTTGCCGGGCCAGTGCTTGTACACCGCGCCGACCTCGAACTCCTCGAAGTACCGCCCGAACTGCAACGCTGCCGCCTCCCGCGTCGATAGGCCAACGGAGGGGTAATCTAACCCGTGGCCACCCGCCCGGATGGTGGTCCCGACCACAGGACAGGAGGTGAGCGCGGTGCCGAGTGCACCCGGTTGCAGTAGTCGCCGCGTTCCCGAGCTGGTGGCCTGCTGACGGCCCACCCCAATCGGGACGCGAGTTACGAGTCCTCGTCACGAGCGCAGCTCGTGCGTCCCGTTCCCGGAGGTGAACCGTGTCCGCCCTGTCCTCGATCCGTCCCGCCATCCGCCCCGCCGCCGTGCGCCGCGCCGCGAAGGCCGAGCCGCTGCTGCCGAAGCTGCGCGTCCCGATCGCGCGCTCCGTCGTCGACTGCGCCGTCTACATCGACGGCAAGCGCCTCCCGGGCCGCTGGTCGCACGACACGGCGCTGGCCGAGGTGCGCCGCCGCGGCGAAGGGTTCGTCTGGATCGGCCTGCACCGGCCCGACGCCGAGCAGATCACCGGCATCGCCGACGTGTTCGACCTGCACGAGCTGGCCGTCGAGGACGCCGTGCAGGCCCACCAGCGCCCCAAGCTGGAGCGCTACGACAACACGCTGTTCATGGTGCTCAAGCCGGTCTGCTACGTCGGGCACGCGCAGCCGACCACCGCGAACGAGATCGTCAAGACCGGCGAGCTGATGGCCTTCGTCGGCGCCGACTTCGTCATCACGGTCCGGCACGGGGAGCACTCCTCGCTGGCCAACGTCCGCCGCAAGCTGGAGGCCGACCCCGAGCAGCTCGCGCTCGGCCCGGCCGCCGTGCTGCACGCCGTGGCCGACCACGTCGTGGACAAGTACCTCGACGTCACCGAGGCCATCGAGGACGACATCGACGAGATGGAGCGCGAGGTGTTCACCCCGCGGTCGGTCATGGACGCCGAGCAGATCTACGTCTACAAGCGCGAGGTGCTGGAGCTGCGCCGGGCGGTCGCCCCGCTGGCCGGGCCGCTGCGCAAGCTGACCGAGGGCTACAGCTCGCTGGTGCCGCACGAGGTCCGCTCGTACTTCCGCGACGTCGACGACCACCTCTCCACCGTCACCGAGCGCGTCGCCGGCTTCAACGAGCTGCTCACCTCGCTGGTCGACGCGGTGCTGGCCAAGACGACCATGCGGCAGAACAACGACATGCGCCGCATCACGTCCTACGCGGCCATCATCACCGTGCCCACGATGATCGCCGGCATCTACGGGATGAACTTCGACTTCATGCCCGAGCTGCACTGGGAGTACGGCTACCCGGCGGTCCTGCTGGTCATCGCGACCATCTGCATCACGCTGTTCCGGGTCTTCCGGCGCAACCAGTGGCTGTAGTCCCGCTCGCCGTCGGTCGGGCCCGGTTCTAGCCTGTCCCGGTGAACGACGTGCGCACGACGGCTCGTCCGGCCAACCCGCTGCGCAGGCTGCACCGCCCGCGGTGGGCCGAGCAGGAGCCGACCTGGGCCGACGCCAAGCCGGGGCTGATCCGGGCGGCGCTGAACCGCGCCCGGGCCCGCACCACCGGTGGCTGGTACGTGCTGGCCGCCAGCCGCGAGGTGCGCCCGGGCAAGGCGTTCGGCCGGGTCGTGGCCGGGCGCGAGCTGGTGGCCTGGCGCGACACCGACGGCGCACTGCGCGTCGGGCCGGGCGCCTGCCCGCACCTGGGCGCGGCGCTGTGCGACGCCCCGGTGCACGAGGGGCGGCTGGTCTGCCGCTGGCACGGGCTCGCGCTGGGCGCGTCCGGGCGGCCGGGCTGGCGCACCCTGCCCGCCCACGACGACGGCGTGCTGGCCTGGGTGCGCCTCGACGGCACCGGCGACCCGGTCGACGGCGAGCCCACCGACGCGCCGGTGATCGGGCCGCGCCCGCCGCTGCCCGGGCTGGACGCGGTGGCCACGGTGATCGGCCGCTGCGAGCCCGACGACGTCGTCGCCAACCGGCTCGACCCCTGGCACGGCGCCTGGTTCCACCCGTACTCGTTCACCGCCCTGCGGGTGCTGAGCGCGCCCGCCGTCGACTGCCCGCCCGCCGAGGACCGGTTCCTGGTCGAGGTGACGTTCACCCTGGGCAAGCGGTACGGCGTGCCGGTGGTCGCCGAGTTCAGCTGCCCGGACGCGCGCACCATCACCATGCGGATCGTCGACGGCGAGGGCACCGGCAGCGTCGTCGAGACCCACGCCACCCCGCTGCGACCGGGCCCCGACGGGGTGCCGCGCACCGCCGTGATCGAGGCCGTGGTGGCCCACTCCGACCGTCCGGGCTTCGCGAAGGCGCGCACGGCCGGGCCGCTGGTCCGCCCGCTGATGCGGGTGGCCGCGGCCCGGCTGTGGCGCGACGACCTCGACTACGCCGAGCGCCGCTACGCGCTGCGCGCCCGTTCCTGACGCCCGGCCAGCACGACCGCCGCCCCGACCAGCACCGCGCCGACCGTCCCGGCGACGCCGAGCCGCTCGCCGAGCACGACCGCGGCCAGCCCCGCGGCGGTGAGCGGCTCCAGCAGGGCCGTCACGGCGCCGACGGAGGCCGAACTACTGGCCAGCCCGCGGAAGAAGGCGGTGTACGCGGCCGCCGTCGGCAGCACCGCGAAGGCGACCAGCAGGGCCAGCGCCCCCGGCTCCGCGACGAACGCCACCGCGCCGGCGTCGACCGCGGCCAGCGGTCCGAGCAGCGCCGCTCCCCCGAGCACGAACGCCGGCCCGGTGGTCAGCGCGGCGTCCAGCCCCGGCACCGGCCGGGCGGCGAGCAGTGTCATGGCCGCGAACCCGGCGCCGGCCACCACGGCGGCGACCGAACCGAGCAGCGCCGTGGCCGGGTCGAGCCCGTCGCCGGGCAGCCCGACCAGCAGCACGATCCCGAGCACGGCCAGCCCGACGGCCCCGGCCATCGTCCACCCCCCGGCCCGGTCGACCAGCAGCACGATCACCGGCGCGCTGCCGATGGTCACCAGGGTCGCCAAGCTGACCGAGGTCAGCGAGACGGCCGTGAAGTAGGCGGCCTGGAAGACCGCGGCGAGCGCACCGATCGCGGCGATCCGCCGCCAGGCGCGCGGCCCCCGTGGCCACCGCCCGGACAGCACGAGCAGCCCGACCAGGACCACCCCGCCCCCGGCGAGGCGGTACCCGGCGACGGCGAGCGCGGACAACCCGGTCCGCTCGGCGAGCAGGCTGCCCAGCAGCCCTCCGGTGCCCCACAGGACACCGGCCAGTACGAGAAACGGCATGTCGAAGAACGCTCCTGCGACGAAGGGAAGGGGTCGCGGAAGCGGGGACGCCCGGTGGGCGGGTCAGGAGGACCGGTGCACGACGACGCGCACCGCTGCGGCAGCGGGCGCGCGACCAGGGGACCCCGCGATCAGCGGGGCGGCGGGGTGATCGGGAACGTCCGGTGCACGGGGGGAGCCTATCCCGGGCTGATCGGGACGTCCGGGGATTTCGTCGTCCTGCGCCTTTGGCGCTTTGAGGGGGCCTCCGGCGGCGCCTGCGGCGGGCTATTGAGGGGCCTCCGGCGGGCTCCTACGCGGAGGGCGGCCTCTGATCAAGCAGGGGCTTCCGGGGGGTGGAATGGCCGCTCCGCGGCCAGCTTCACGGCTGGGCGGGGCGGGCGGGGCGTCCTCGCAGCACGAGGTGGGTGTCGCAGCGCCGGGTGGGCGTCCTCGCAGCGCCCGAGGGGGTGTCCTCGCAGCGCAGGGTAGGTGTCGCAGCACCGGCTAGGTCGTCGCAGCCCGCCGGCGGGCTGCGACCACACCGCCAGGTCTGCGAGGACCCCGAACCACCTGATCGACTCGCCCCGAGGAGGGCGCCCGCGCGCTCGACCGGCCCGCTTCGACCTCACCACAAAGCCGGAGGCCCTACGGTTTCGTGATGTCGATCCCCTCCGGCGGCGTCGGCGCCACCGTCAGGGCCGGGTCGACGACGTCGGTGCCGCCGGGCTTGCGCCCCAGGAACGTGTGCACGATCTCCTGCTGCCACCCGGGGAACGTCTGCACCTTGATGTCCTCGAACCCGGCCGCGCGCATGCGCTCGGTCAGCCCGCGCACGCCGTCGAAGTCGAGCACGCTGCGCCACAGGTAGCGGTAGAGCGCGCCGGAGCCGGTGCGCAGCCTGCCCATCGGGATGATGATCGCCCAGCAGACGGCCGTCCACACCGCGCGGCTGCGCGGCGAGTCCTTGACCGAGTACTCGTGCAGGGCCAGCGGGGCGCCGGGGCGCAGCAGGTCGCGGAAGGTGCGCAGGGCGGCGTCGCGATCGACGAGGTTGCGCAGCAGGTAGGCGGCGAGGATGCCGTCGTGCTCGCCGGTGATGCCGGCGGCGGCGAGGTCCTCGGCGTCGGCGTGGACGAACCGCACCGTGGGCGGCCAGGTCTTGGTGGCGGCCTGGGCCAGCATCTCCTTCGAGGCGTCCACCGCGGTGATCCGCGCGTCCGGGGCGGCGGCGAGCAGCGCCTCCGTGGAGGCGCCGGTGCCGCAGCCCAGGTCGAGCAGGTGCATGCCGGAGCCGCGGTTCGGGATGCCCATGCGCCGCGCCGACATGCGCAGGTGCTCGTGGTAGCCGGGGTTGGCGGCCACGAGGCGGTCGTAGGCGGCCGCGTCCTGGTCGAACGAGGAGGCCACGGTGGCCCGGCTGATGCGGTCGTCCGGCTGGGCCTTCTTCGGCGGTGACGGGTCCACGCCGCGATCCTGGCGCATGCCCGCCCACGTGGCGAGGCGGGTCGACGACGCGTCGGGGTGGTCGGCGGCGGTGGGGGGGGGGCCGGGGGGGGCCGCC
>NZ_JAHDTH010000246.1 GCF_018531445.1 Pseudonocardia lacus | reverse complement strand
AGCCGCGCGTGAAGGTCGTCACCAGCCCGTCGAGCAGCGCATCGGCGGGCCCCGGCGGGCCGGGCGGTGCGGGTGCCGCCCGGGCGGCCTCGGCCACCGCCGACAGGCCGCGGCCGTCGGCGAGGCCGCCGGTGATGATGGCCGCATCGAGCGCGTGCAGGTACGTCTCGCGCGACAGCGCAGTGTCGAGCGGGGCGAGCGCCTTGGCCGCGTCCAGCAGCATCCCCGGCACGTCGCTGCCGCGCGTCCGGTCGAACCCGATCCGGGCGCGCAGCAGTTCGAGCCGGGCGCTGTGCAGGGCGTCCAGCGGGCCGGCCGCGGCGACCGCCAGCAGCTCCAGGGCGGTTCCGGACGCACCGGCCTCGTGCTTGGCGTGCGCGGCCTCCAACGCCCGACTCGCGCGGAGCGCAGGATCAGGGGTCAACTCGGACGCTCGCTGCAGGAACGCCGCTGCCGCGGCCAACCCGCCGCGGGCGCGCGCCCGGCCGGCCGACAGCTCCAGCTCGGCGGCGGCGTCCTCGTCGGTGCCCACCACCGCCTGCGCCCGGTGCCAGGCCCGCCGATCGGGATCGACCCGCGGGTCGGTGACGGCGGCCAGCGCGCCGTGCGCCCGGCGCTGGTCGGGGGGCGTCGCCGCCCGGTACACGGCCGAGCGCACGAGCGGGTGCCGGAACCGCACCCGGGTGTCGAACTCCAGCAACCCGGCCGCCTCCGCGGGCGCCGCCGCCTCGCGGGCGATACCCAGGTGTGCGACCGCGCGCCACAACAACGCCACGTCGCCGGTCGGCTCGGCCGCGGCCACCACCAGCAGCAGCTGCACATCGGGCGGCAGGCCGCCCGCACGGCGCTGGAAGGCGTCCTCGACCCGGCGCGGGACGCTCGCCACGTCGGGAAGCCCGAACCCGCCCGCCAGCTGCGCCGGTGCGCCCCGGGGCAGCTCCAGCAACGCCAGCGGGTTGCCGCGCGCCTCGGCGACGATCCGGTCGCGCACCACGTCGTCCAGCGGAGCGCGGACCGCGGCGGCCAGCAGCGCCCGCGCGTCGGGATCGGGCAGCCCGACCATCCGCAGTTCGGGCAGCCCGACGAACGCGGACGCGTCGCCGTCGCCGGGATCGCGCAACGCGAACACCAGTACCAGTCGCTCGGCCGCCACCCGCCGGGCCACGAACGCGAGAACCTGCGCGGACGCCTGGTCCAACCACTGCGCATCGTCCACCACGCACAGCAGCGGCCCGTCCTCGGCCACCTCGGCCAGCAGGCTCAACACCGCCAACCCCACCAGGAACCGATCCGGCGCAGCACCCTCCCGCATCCCGAACGCCACCCCGAGCGCGGCCTGCTGCGGCTCGGGCAGCGCCCCGGCCCGCGCCAGCAACGGCCCGCACAACTGGTGCAGCCCTGCGAACGCGAACTCCGCCTCGGCCTCCACCCCGACCGCGTCCTCGACCCGGAACCCGGCCGCAACGGCGGTCTCCCGCGCGTGCTGCAGCAGCGCGGTCTTGCCGACCCCGGCCTCCCCGCGCACCACCAGCACCCCGCAGTGCCCCTCCTGGCAGAGGGTGAGCAGCCGATCGACCGCCGCGTGCTCGGCGCGCCGCCCCACCAGCATCGTCTCGTCCTCCCAGGGCGCGCAGGCCCTGCCGACAGAGATCGACCCGACCGCCGGCCACCGCCACGAAAACTACCGGATCAAGGTGGTCGTCCACGAGCGTGGTGGGCCGAGCGACGGGACCGGAACCGTGCCGTGAGGGCACGGATGGGGGTGGTTGCCGACTCGTGCGCGGTGGTCGCGGCGTCCAGAGCCCGTCCCGCCCGGGCGGCGGCTCGCGGTCAGTCGGCCGCCTCGTGCTCGACGTGCCGGCCCACCAGCATCATCCGGCTCTTCCCCTGCGTCGGTACGGGCTTATGCGGTGATTGTCACCGATGCGAAACCCCGCGGGCGCAACCAGGTCGTCGCGACGCCGGCCTACCCCGACCGAGCTCGGCCACGGCATCAGGGACTTCCACCGACGCGGCCGAGGAGCCCGCGCCGCGAATCTGTTACCCGACAGCAGACCGACCGGGGAGCGAGCAACCGCCATGACCAGCACCGAGCCCGTCACCGTCGTGCGAACCGGCCGGGCCGGGCGGTACGCCGACTGGCGGATCGCTCCCGAACTCCTGCGGTCATGGCACCGCCACGCCCTCTGCGGCGGTGTCGTCGGCGAGGTGTTCTTCGCCGCCGACGAGGAGTACCCGCCGGTGCGGCAGCACCGCGAGCGGGTCGCGAAGTCGATCTGCGCCGCCTGCCCGGTCCGCCAGCCGTGCGCCCTCTACGCCCTGGTCCACCGGGAGCTGCACGGCGTTTGGGGCGGTCTGTCCGAGGCCGACCGCCGACGTCGCCTCGCGCACCCCTGACCGCCCACCACCGACCTCACGGAGGGGATCGCCATGGCCTGGAGCACCCGCGAACTCGCTGACCTCGCCGGCACCACCGCGCGAGCGGTACGGCACTACCACGACGTCGGCCTGCTGGAGGAGCCGCGACGCCGCGCCAACGGCTACAAGCAGTACGGCGTCGCGCACCTCGTCCGGGTCGTGCGGATCAAGCGCCTCGCCGATCTCGGGTTCACCCTGCCGCAGATCTCCGAACTGCGGGACGTCGACCGGCACCCCCGGGATGCACTCCGCGGGCTCGACGCCCACCTCGCCCGGACCCTCGATCGGCTGCAGGAGGTGCGCAGCGAGGTCCGGCAGATCCTCCAGGAGGCCGTACCCACCGACCTCCCGCCCGCGCTCGCCGCGAGGATCCGGGACGTCGACCTGTCCGACGCCGACCGCGCTCTGCTGGTCGTTCTGACCAGGGTGCTCGACCTCGTGGTGGTCACCGACTTCGTCGACGCGCTGCGTGGCCTCCCACCGAGCCCGGCGGCGACCGCGTTCGACCAACTCCCCGCCGACGCCGACGACGCGACCCGCCACGAGCTCTCGACCAGGCTGCTGTCCCCGAGCCGGACCCTGCGCGTGATGCTCCCCCGCCTGCGGAGTGCCACCACCGGCCTGAGCGTCGCCGCGGCCAGGGTCCTCGACGAGGCCGTGCGCGATCTCTACAACCCGGCGCAGGCCGACGTCCTGCGCCGAGCAGGGCTCCTGCTCCGCGCCCGTCCCGGGCCGATCCGCACACAACAGATCAAGTCGACCGTGCCGCAGCGGCACGGCGTGCACGCCACCGCGATCGCAGACCGCCGCCTCGTCCGCTAGCGGCAGGCACGCAACTCTCAGGAGGAGACCATGGGACACGTCGTCGTCGGGAACGAGAACAGCACCCCGATCGAGCTCTACTACGAGGACCAGGGGGCCGGCCGGCCCGTCGTGCTCATCCACGGCTACCCGCTCGACGGCCACAGCTGGGAGCGCCAGACGCGCGAACTGCTCGCCGCAGGCCACCGCGTCATCACCTACGACCGCCGCGGTTTCGGCCGCTCCTCGAAGGTCGGGTCCGGCTACGACTACGACACCTTCGCCGCCGACCTGAACGTCCTGGTGGAAACGCTCGACCTCCGCGACGTCGCCCTCGTCGGGTTCTCGATGGGCACCGGCGAACTCGCCCGCTACGTCGCCCGGTACGGCCACCAGCGGGTCGCGAAGCTCGCCTTCCTCGCCGCGCTGGAACCCTTCCTCGTCGCCCGGGACGACAACCCCGAAGGCGTGCCCCAGGAGGTCTTCGACGGCATCGAGGCCGCGGCGAAGGGCGACCGCTACGCCTGGTTCGAGCAGTTCTTCTCGAACTTCTACAACCTCGACGACAACCTCGGCCGCCGCATCAGCCAGGAGGCGGTCACCGCCTCCTGGAACGTCGCCGTCTCCAGCGCTCCCGTGGCCGCCCACGCCGTCGTGTCGTCGTGGATCGAGGACTTCCGTGCCGACGTCGAGGCCGTCCGGGCCAGCGGCACGCCCGCGCTGATCCTGCACGGCACCGCCGACCGGATCCTGCCCATCGACGCCACGGCCCGCCGCTTCCGCCGGGCACTGCCCGATGCGCGGTACGTGGAGATCGACGGCGCCCCGCACGGGCTGCTGTGGACCCACGCCGACGAGGTCAACGCCGCGCTGCGCGCCTTCCTGCGATGACCGCCGCCACCGACGCCGTGACCGACGCCCCGCCCCGAAGTGCCGACCTCGTCGGGCGCGGACTGCTGGCGCTCTGCGCGTTGTCGGCGATGGTCGCCGTCGCCGAAGGTGCCACCCGCGTCGCCGCGGCTCCCGCCGAGTGGGTCCTGACCGAGTTCTGGCGGACCGCGGCCTACCTGGTCTTCGCCGGGATGTGGGCGTTGCTCGTGGCCCGGCCGCGATCGCAGAGAGGGCTGTGGGCGCTGATCGTGCTGCACAAGGTGCTGGTCACCGCCCAGGCGCTGCTCGTGATCGACCTGCCCGGCGCCGCGCGGACCGCGTGGGTCGACGGAGCACTGCTGGTCGCGACCCTCACGGCGTGGGTCCTGTGCCGCGGCTGGCTCGCCTGGCACCGCATCGACGACGGAGGAGGGACACGACCATGACCGTCACGCTGGTGCACCCCGAGGGGGTCGATCGGGTCGACGTCCGGCACCCGGCCGACAGCACGTGGATGGCCGACCGGGTCACCCACCGTCCGCCAGTATGGCGCCGACCTGCCGGATGACGTCGAGCTGGGCCGGGTTGTAGAGCTCGGCCATGGCGGCGGCCGCCGTCTCGGCGACGAACCGCGCGCCACGCGGGGCGTCGACGTCCGGTGCCATCGCCTCCGGGTACCGCTCCCGCATCCGGCGGATGTACGGGGCCATGCGCTCGGCCAGGTCCCGCCGCGTCGCCTCGTCCGCGTCGACGGGCAGCGAATCGAACTCGCCGTCGGTCGGGTCGGTCGGTCTGGAGCGCAGCATCTCGGCGTAGGCGCCGACGTGCTCAGGCCCCATCACCCGGGACATGACCAGCACCATCGACCGGTCGGCCGCCGACAACCCCGCCGCCCCGGCCGCCGGGGCGAGCTCGGCGGGCAGGTCGGTCGGTGCGTGGTCGCGCAGGATCAACCCCAGCTCCACGCGCGCCCGCCGCAACCGCTCGATGGTCGCGCCCAGCTCCGCGTCCAACGCGCGCAGCGCCTCGGCCGGGTGGTGGTCGTCCTCGCCCATCGCCGCGATCCGCGACAGCGAGAACCCCAGGTCCACCAGGCGCTTGATCCGCAGCAGCCGCACCAGGTGGCTCACCCCGTACTGCTTGTAGCCGTTCGAGCGCCGCCCGGGCAGGGGCAGCAGCCCGACCTCGTGGTAGTGCCGGACCGCGCGCACGCTGGTACCGGCCAGTTCGGCGAGCTCACGGGTGCTCCAGGCCATCGGCCCATTGCACACCGTGCCGCAGCGGCACGGTCAAGGATCGGCGCACCCGCCGGCGGTGCCGCCGGTCGCCACGGGATCGCCGGCGGCGGGTCGGGACGGGCGCGCAGGACCGCCGGCGCGTTTGACAGTGCCGCGACGGCACGGTGTTGCGTGGTCCGAACGCCGAACCCCTGCGCCCGTCCCACCACCGCGGAGGACCCATGACCACCACGACGATCCCCGATCCGATCGACGTCGAGGACCTGTTCGCCGACCCGCGCTTCGCCGTCCCCGGCATCTCCCCGGACGGCACCCGCCTCGCCTACGCCGCCCCGCACCGCGGGCGGCTCAACATCTTCGTCCGCGGCGTCGACCAGGATCACGCCGACGCCGTCCCGGTCACCCACGACACCCGCCGCGGCATCACCCAGTACCACTGGACCGACGACCCCCGCTGGCTGCTCTACCTGCAGGACACCGACGGCAACGAGGACTGGCACCTGCACCGCGTCGACCTCGACCACCCCGACGAGCCCGCCGTCGACCTCACCCCGATGAACCCCGGATCCCGGGTCGTCGGCGTCGAACCGCTCACCGGGCACCCCGGCTCGGTGCTGGTCTGGATGAACCGCCGGCCGCTGTTCATCGACGCCTTCCGCGTCGACATCGCCACCGGCGACACCACGGTGCACTTCGAGCTGCCCGACCCGGGCCACACCGTCCTGCTCGACCGCCACGGCCGCCCGGCCTTCCGCTCCCGCCCGGTCGAGGACGGCACCGTCGAGATCTCCGCCCTCGACGCCGCGACCGGCGCGCCCCGCCCGCTGCTGCGCGTCGGCGGCGCCGAGCACCCGATGGGCGTCCACCCCCAGCTGGTCACCCCCGACGGGACGGGCCTGCTCGTCGGCTCCTTCGGCGACGGCGACGACCTGCGCCTGGTCCGCATCGACCGGGAGACCGGCGCCGAGACCGTGGTCGCCGCCGTCGCCGGCCACGACCTCGACATCTCCGAGGGGATGGCGCCGGGAGTGCTTCCACCAGTGGTCTACACCCACCGGCGCACCGGGGAGGTGCTCGCCGCCCGGTTCGTCGCCGACCGCCCCCACATCGAGGTCGTCGACCCCGAATTCGCCCCGATCCACGCCGCGCTGTCGAAGCTCTCCGACGGCGTGCTGGGCACCCTGTCCTCCGACGAGGCCGGTCGGCGCTGGATCGCCACCTACGTCCACGACCGCGAACCCGGCGTGACCTGGCTCTACGACCACACCACCGGACGGGCCCGCGAGCTGTTCCGCGGCTACCCCGACCTCGCCCCCACGACCCTGGCCCCGATGCGCCCGGTCGCCTTCCCGGCCCGCGACGGGCTGCCGCTGCACGCCCAGCTCACCCTGCCCGTCGGCGTCGCGCCCACGAACCTGCCCCTGGTGCTGCTCGTGCACGGCGGACCCTGGTCGCACGACAGCTGGGGCTACCGCCCGGACGTGCAGTTCCTCGCCAACCGCGGCTACGCGGTCCTGCAGGTCAACTTCCGCGGCTCGCTGGGCCACGGGCGCCGCCACGTCACCGCCGCGATCGGCGAGTTCGCCCGCGCCATGCACGACGACCTGCTCGACGCCGTCGACTGGGCCGTCGCCCGGGGCTACGCCGACCCCGACCGGGTCGGCATTTACGGCGGCTCCTACGGTGGCTACGCCGCCCTCATCGGCGTCACCGTCACCCCCGACCGCTTCGCCGCCGCCGTCGACTACGTCGGCGTCTCCGACCTGCCCCACTTCCTGCGCACCCTGCCCCCGTTCAGCCGGCCCTTCTTCGTCAACAACTGGTACCGCTACGTCGGCGACCCCGACATCCCCGAACAGGAAGCCGACATGCTCGCCCGCTCACCCATCACCATGGTCGACCGGATCCGGACCCCGCTGCTGGTGGCCCAGGGCGCCAACGACGTCCGCGTCGTGCGGGCCCAGTCCGACACCATCGTGGCGTCCCTGCGCGAACGCGGCGTGCCGGTCGAGTACCTCGTCGCCGACGACGAGGGCCACGGCTTCGCCAACCCGGAGAACCGGATGCGGCTCAACCGCGCCGTCGAACGGCACTTCGCCACCCACCTCGGGGGACGCGACAGCGGCACCACCTGAGGGGTGGCACCACCGCGGCACGACCACGGCGAGCGGCACGCGTTCAGCCGGTGACCTTGCGCCTTCCTCGCCACCGCCGGGCCAGAACCCGCAGCTGGACAGCTCGCGGGCGCAGCCCTCGACCATGACCCGGTCCCCGCGGTTGAGCACTCCGTCGGGGCCGTCGGTGGTGGCGGTTCCCGGCTCACACCCCGCCCGGTAAGTGCGTCCCGACCCCGGACTTCACGGAACCACCGGCCCCTACGGCACACTCAACACGGCTAGATGTGATGTCAGCCACATGCGGGCCGACGCTCGGCCGCGACCTCACCGAGCACCGGGCGGCTGGATCCGACCGACCACCGGCCGCGTCCACCGGCCAAGCGCCGAACGGACCTGGACCGTTGACCGTGCCGCAGGGGCACGGTGTTGCCTGGTTCTCACACCGGATGCCGGGCCCTACCGGACCGCCCACGGGGGGTGCGGTCTCCGGTCCTCGGCCGACATCCCCATCCTGCGAGTGAGACAGGGAGCTCGGCATGGAAACGCCCACCCAGCTGGCCGTCGACGGCGGCATCCTCAGCTACGAGTCGACCGGCACCGGACCGCTCGTCGTACTCGCCCACGGCATCGGCACCAGCCACGAGGACTACCGGTTCGTCGCGCCCCGCCTCGTGGCAGCCGGCTACCGGGTCGCCACCCTCGACCTGCGCGGCTGCGGTAGGTCCAGCGCGCACTGGCCGTCCTACACCCGCACCGACATCGCCGACGACCTGCTCGCGCTGGTCCGCCACCTCGGCGGCCCTGCCGTGCTGATCGGCCACTCGATCTCCGGTGGCGCCGCCACCATCGCCGCCGCCCAGGCACCCGACCTCGTCACCGCCGTCGTCGAGCTGGCCCCGTTCACCCGCACCCAGTCGATCGCACTCGGCGATCTGCGCAACGCCCGCTACCGCCGCAGCGCCCTCCGCCTGGCCGGCGCCATGCTCGGCAGCGTGCCGAGCTGGCTCGCCTACCTCGACGGCGCCTACCCCGGCGCCAAACCATCCGACTGGTCCACCCGACGAGCCCAGATCAGCGCCATGCTGCGCGAACCCGGCCGGGCGAAGGCGCTGCGGAAGATGCTGCGGACCTCACCGGCCGACGCCGGGCAGCAACTGGGCAACGTCCACAGCCCCACCCTGATCGTCGAGGGCTCACTCGACCCCGATTGGGCCGACCCGCGGGCCGAGGGCGCGGCGATCGTGGCTTCGCTCCCGGCCGGTGTGGGTCGGCTCGAGGTGATCGAGTCAGCGGGCCACTACCCGCACGCCCAGTACCCCGACGACGTGGTCACGCTGGTACTCGACTTCCTGCGTGTGAACACGCGCACCTGAGGTTCCCCCGACAGCTCGGAGGTGTCGAGACGCGCCCGCCGCGGGCGCTCGACGAAGCCGAGGCGGACCAGGCTCTTGATCCGCAGCAGCCGCCCGAGGTGGCTGCCCCCGTACTGCTTGTAGCCGTTGGGATGGCGCTCGGGCACGGGCAGGTGCGCGCGATCCGCTCGCGGTGCTGCCATTCCGGCGGACACCCCTCGTCGGCGGGGAAGGACACCGCGGCGGTGAAATCCCTGGTGCCGTCGCCGAGCTCGACGCAGAGAGGCCGGCGTCTCGACGACCCGGCCTCGCCTGTGAGGTTCGCATCGGTGACAATTGCCGCAATCGACCCCATGCCGACGCCAGGGGAGGTCCAGGCGATGGTCGTGGGGCGGCGCGCCGAGCACACGACGGTCGAGCACCTGCTCGCCCGGGCCCAGGGCGGCGACAGCGGGGTGCTGGTGGTGCGCGGGGAGGCCGGCATCGGCAAGACCGCCCTGCTGCAGCACGTGCACGAGTGCGCTGCGGCGACCGGGTTCCGGGTCGAAGGCGCGGCCGGGGTGGAGGCCGAGGCGGAGTTCGCGTTCGCGGGCCTGCACCAGTTGTGCGCCCCGTTGCTGGAGCGGGCGGCGGAGCTGCCCGAGCCGCAGCAGGCCGCGCTCGGGGTGGCGTTCGGGACGCGCGAGGGTGCTGCGCCGGACCGGTTCCTGGTCGGGTTGGCCGTGCTGAGCCTGCTGGCCGAGGTTGCCGAGGACGGGCCGCTGCTGTGCGTGGTGGACGATGCGCAATGGCTCGACCAGGCGTCCGCACAAGTTCTCGCGTTCGTGGCGAGGCGGGTGGCGGCCGAGCGGGTGGCGCTGGTGTTCGCACTGCGCGACCCCGCTGAGACCGACGTCGAGGCGTTCACCGGGTTGCCGGAGTTGCGGTTGGAAGGGCTCGGGGCGCCCGACGCCCGGGCGCTGCTGGCCACCGCGGTCCGCGCTCCGCTGGACGACGTGGTGCGCGACCGGATCGTCGCCGAGGCGCGCGGCAACCCCCTCGCGCTGCTGGAACTACCCCGTAGTGCATTGCCGGTCCAGCTGGCGGGCGGCTTCGAGCTGCCGGACGTGCTGAGCGTTCCGAACCGGATCGAGGACGGATTCCGGCGCGACGCGGGCAGCCTGCCGCCCGACACGCAGCAGCTGCTGCTGGTCGCCGCGGCCGAGCCGACCGGCGACGCGGCGCTGCTGTGGCGCGCGGTCGCACACCTGGGTATCGCCCGCGAGGCGGTGGCGCCCGCGGAGGCGGCCAGGCTGCTGGACATCGACACCCGGGTGCGGTTCCGCCATCCGCTGGTCCGCTCGGCGGTCTACCGGGCCGCCACACCGCCGGACCACCGTCGGGCACACCGCGCGCTCGCCACCGCGACCGACCCGCGGCTCGACCCCGACCGGCGCGCCTGGCACCGGGCGCAGGCGGTGGTGGGCACCGACGAGGACGCCGCCGCCGAGCTGGAGCTGTCGGCCGGCCGAGCCCGCGCCCGCGGCGGGCTGGCCGCCGCAGCCGCCTTCCTGCAGCAGGCGTCCGAGTTGACCCCTGATCCTGCTCACCGCGCAGGTCGGGCGCTGGAGGCCGCACACGCCAAGCACGAGGCCGGTGCGTCCGGAACCGCCCTGGAGCTGCTGGCGGTCGCCGCGGCCGGCCCGCTGGACGCCCTGCACAGCGCCCGGCTCGAACTGCTGCGCGCTCAGATCGCGTTCGACCGGACGCGCGGCAGCGACGTGCCGGGGATGCTGCTGGATGCGGCCAAGGCGCTCGCCCCGCTCGACACTGCGCTGTCGCGCGAGACGTACCTGCATGCGCTCGATGCGGCCATCATCACCGGCGGCCTCGGCGACGGCCGCGGCCTGTCGGCGGTGGCCGAGGCCGCCCGGGCGGCACCCGCACCGCCCGGCCCGCCGGGGCCCGCCGATGCGCTGCTCGACGGGCTGGTGACGACCTTCACGCGCGGCT
>NZ_JAHDTH010000245.1 GCF_018531445.1 Pseudonocardia lacus | reverse complement strand
CACCCGCGCCCGCGCGGCCGTCGGCCCGCCGGTGCCTGCGCCGCCCACCCGGTGCGGTGGCCGCGCCCGCGGTCCTGCGCCGGCTGGCGGCCGCCCGATGACCTCGATCTTCCAGCGGGCGATGGGCGCGGAGTTCGACCGCCTGCACCCTCGGCTGCGGCAGCGGTTCTCCGTCGGCCTGGACACCGGGCTGGCCTGCGTGGGGCGCGGCGTGATGGAGCGGGTCTGGCACGCAGGCGGCTGGGTGCGCCCGCTCCTGGCCCTGGGCGCGACCCGCAACATCCTGCTGCCGCGCCAGGGCCGCGACCTGCCGTTCGTGATCGAGAACGTGCCGTACCGCGACGGCTTCGGCCGCGAGACGGTCACCTTCGTGCGGACGTTCGCGTTCCCCGCCGGCCCGGAGCGGTTCGACGCGACGATGGTCTTCAGCGCCGAGCGCGGGGGCATCGTCGACTACCTCGGCACCCATCAGCACCTGGCCACCGACCTGCGGCTGTCCGCCGACCCGGACGGCGCGCTGGTCATCCGCTCGGTCGAGCACCGGTTCCGGGAGGGCCCGGTCAGCGCGCGGGTGCCGGCGTGGCTGGGCGGCGACGCGCTGGTGCGCGAGTGCTTCGACGACCGGGCCGGGGTGTTCCGGATCCGGGTGTCGGTCACCAACCGGCGGTTCGGGCCGCTGTTCGGCTACCACGGCAGCTTCACCGCGGAGTACGTCGACGTGGCCGGGCACGGCCTGCGGGCGGGGCTGCGCCCGGTCCGCGAGGAGGCGAGGGCATGATCCCGGTGCGATGAGCGGGGAGACGCGGGACAAGCTGCTCGACGGCGCGCTGGCGACGCTGGTCGAGCACGGCATCGCGCGGACGTCTGCCCGCGCGGTCGCCGCGGCGGCCGGGGTCAACCAGGCGCTGGTCTTCTACCACTTCGGCACGCTCGACGAGCTGCTGGCGCAGGCCTGCCGGCGGGGCGCCGAGCAGCGCGTGGCGGCCTACCGGGAGCGGCTCGACGCCGTGCGGGACGTCGGAGGGCTGCTCGCGCTCGCCCGCGAGATGCGCACCGCGGAACGCGCGGGCGGGCACGTCACGGCGCTGGCCCAGCTGCTGGCCGGGGCGCAGTCCCAGCCCCGGCTCGCGCCCGCGGTGGCCGCCGGGCTCGCGCTGTGGACCGCGGAGCTGGAACGGGTCCTCACCCGGGTGCTGGACGGCGGCCCGCTGGCGGGGCTGGTCGACGTGGCGGGGCTGGCTACGGCCGTCGTGGCCTCGTTCGTCGGCCTGCAGCTGCACGAGGGCGCCGACCCGGACGGCGCCGAGCGCGCGTTCGCCGCGCTGGGGCGGCTCGCGGACATCCTCACCGCGGTCGACGCCGTCTTCGCAAAGTCCCCGTAGTCCTCGCAGGTGCTGTGCACCCTGCGCCGACCACACCGCCCCTGCGAAGACCCGCCGCCGACCGGGGGGTGTGAGAAGCGCGACAAGGGATCCGGGGGCGGCTACTCACCGTGACGACCGCGCGCCGGGCGTCCGGGCGGCGACCCGCGCGACGTGATCATGCTGCCGGGCCCGGGCTGCCCCGATGGGGCCGTGATCGTCGGTGACGGTCCGTGACATCGGGGTCGGTGGGCGTGTGGGCGGCGAACCGGCTGGTGACACCGGGATTCCCGCGATCACGGCCTTCTGAATCGTTTCCCATACCAGACCCGGTCGGGTGGCCCCAAGGGGGGTGCCGTCCGCAGGGTGAACATCCTTGTCCCGGGGCCACGGGCGGGTCAGCATCCAGGTAAGCCGGACGGCGGGGGCCGTCACGGTGAGCAGTCGAGGAAAGTCGCCCGAGCACGAGGAGGCCCACGATGGTCGAGCAGGATTTCTCCGGCGACTACGGATACGACCTCGCCGACGAGGTCAGGTCGATGGTCCCCTCCATCGGCGAGCGGGTCCGCCGCACGCCGGTCACCGGGATCCGCGGCACGGCCATGGACCCGGCCGCCGACGGCGACTTCGGCTACGACATGGCGCACGAGGCCTGAGGTCGCTCCCGGCGGGGCCGGGATCCCGACAGGGGAGTGTATGGCGGGCCCGTGGTGAGGTAACCCTTCCCTGGAGCATGCGCGGACGTGCATGATTGCCGCGGGACGACGGGAGGGCCGCCATGGGGCACGGCCACGGGCACGGCCACTCGGCCGGCGGCGACCGCAGGCGTCTGGCCATCGCGCTGGTGGTCACCCTCGTCACCGCCGTCCTCGGCGCGGTGGGCGCGGCGCTGGCCGGGTCCCTGGCGCTGCTGGCCGACCTCGGCCACCTGCTCACCGACGCCGCGGCGCTGGCCGCGGCACTGGTGGCCTCGCTGCTGGCCGCCCGGCCCGGGACGCCGCGGCGCACCTACGGGCTGGGCCGGGTGGAGGTGCTGGTCGCCGGGGTCAACGCGCTGGCGCTGGTCGTGGTCGTGGGCTGGGTGGCCGTCGAGGGCGTGCGCCGGCTCGTCGAACCGGCCGAGGTCCCCGGGCTGCCGCTGCTCGTCGTCGGCGTCCTCGGCCTGGTCGGCAACGCGGTCTCGCTCGTCGTGCTCGCCGGCGGCGACCGGGCCAACATGAACATGCGCGGAGCGATGCTGCACGTGGCGGGCGACGCGCTCGGCTCGGTCGGGGTGGTGCTGGCCGCGGTGGTGCTGCTGACCACCGGCTGGCCCTACGCCGACACCGTGGCCTCGCTCGCGATCGTCGCGCTGATCCTGCCGCGGGCCGTCGGCCTGCTGCGCGAGGTCGGGCACGTGCTGCTGGAGGGCGCTCCCCGCGACATCGACGTGTCCGAGGTCCGCTCCGCGCTGTGCGCGGTGCCGGGCGTGGCCGACATCCACGACCTGCACGTGTGGGCGATCAACGACCGCACCCCGTCGGTGTCGGCGCACCTGGTGGTCGACCAGGGCGCCGCGCGGCCGGGCTGCGGCGACGGCTCCGTGCTCGACCGGGCGGCCGCGCTGCTGCGCGAACGGTTCGGGCTGGCCCATTCGACGTTGCAGGTCGAGCACCGCACGCACAGCCACCACGAGCGGCACTGCCACTGATCGCACTGGTCGGCGCCCCCACCGAACTGGCCGTTCACGTGGTCGGCCTCGGCTTGACCTGAAGCCGGGTCCAGCTCCTAGCGTCCTCCGCGACCCTGACGGTCGGGCTCGGGAGGGGGTGGGCGATGTGTGTCGCCGCATGTCCGCTTACGCCCGCGGTGAAACCGGTTTGCGCTAATGAGTGCTCACTCATTAGCTTCGCCGCCGTGGACACCGGCACGAGGACGGGACGGGCGGCGCGCATGCCGCCCGCCGAGCGCAGGGCGGCGATCGTGGCCGCGGCCCTGCCCCTGGTGCTCCGCCACGGCGCCGGTGTCAGCACGCGCCAGGTCGCCGAGGCGGCCGGCGTCGCCGAGGGCACGATCTTCCGGGTCTTCCCCGACAAGGAGGCCCTGATGTGCGCGGTCACCGCCGCGGCCTTCGACCCGACCCCGGGCCTGCGCCGGCTGGCCGAGATCGACCGCGGGCTGCCGCTGCGCGAGCGGCTGGTCGCCGCCACGGTGATCCTGCAGGAGGGGGTGGCCGGTGCGATCGCGCTGATCGACGCCCTCGGCCTGACGGGCCCGCCGCCGCGGCGCGACGGTCAGCCCGCCCGGGTCGGCCCGACCGGACGCAACGACGCGTTCCGCCGCGCGGTGGTCGACCTGATCGGCGACGACGAGCACCGCCTCACCGTGCCCGCCGACCACTTCGCCCACGTGCTGCAGCTGCTGGCGTTCTCCGGCATCCACCCCAGGATGACCGACGGCCGCCCGCTGCCGGCCGCCGAGGTGGTCGGGATCCTGCTGAACGGCATGGCGCGCCCCGCACCCGCACCCCATCCCCACCGCACGGCTACCGAAGAACGGGACGACTGACGATGCTCCTGCGCCTGTTGCGCACCCATCTGCGCCGCTACCGCGGCCCGTTGTGGGTGGTGGTCGCGCTCCAACTGGTCGCCACGATGGCGATGCTCTACCTGCCCAGCCTCAACGCCGACATCATCGACCAGGGCATCGCCCGCGGCGACACCGGCTACATCGTGACCACCGGCGGGTGGATGCTGCTGGTCACGCTCATCCAGATCGCCTGCTCGGTCGGCGCGGTCTACCACGGCTCCCGGATCGCCCTGGGCGTCGGGCGCGACATGCGGGCGGCGGTGTTCCACCGGGTGGCCGGGTTCTCCGCCCGCGAGGTCAACCGGTTCGGCGCCCCATCACTGATCACCCGGACCACCAACGACGTCCAGCAGGTGCAGATGCTGGTGGTCATGGGCGTGACGATGATGGTCACCGCCCCGATCATGTGCGTCGGCGGCGTGGTCATGGCCCTCAACGAGGACGTCGGGCTGTCCTGGCTGGTCGCCGTGTGCGTGCCGGTGCTGCTCGTCTCGATCGGGCTGGTCGTCATCCGCATGGTGCCCCGGTTCCGGGAGATGCAGGACCGCATCGACGCGGTCAACCGCATCCTGCGCGAGCAGATCACCGGCATCCGGGTGGTCCGCGCGTTCGTCCGCGAGCCGGTCGAGGCCCGCCGCTTCGACGGCGCCAACCACGAGCTCACCGACGTCGCGACCGCCGCCGGCCGGCTGTTCGCGCTGATCTTCCCGATCGTCATGCTGGTGCTCAACGTCTCGACCGTGGCGGTGCTGTGGTTCGGGGCCCAGCGCATCGACGCCGGGCTCATGCAGATCGGCTCGCTGACCGCCTTCCTCACCTACCTGGTGCAGATCCTGATGGCCGTCATGATGGCCACGCTCATGTCGACGATGATCCCGCGCGCCGCGGTGTGCGCCGACCGCATCGTGGAGGTGCTCGACACCGAGTCGTCGGTGGCCGCGCCGGACGCCCCGGTCGTCCCGCGGGGCCGGGCCGGTCTGCTGGCGTTCGACCGCGTCGGGTTCCACTACCCGGGCGCCGACGCCCCCGTGCTGCGCGACGTCAGCCTGGTCGCCCGACCGGGCACCATGACCGCGGTCATCGGCAGCACCGGCGCCGGCAAGACCACCCTGCTGTCGATGGTGCCCCGGCTGTTCGACGTCACCGAGGGCTCGGTCGAGGTCGACGGCACCGACGTGCGCGAGCTCGACCTGGAGGAGCTGTGGTCGCGGATCGGGCTCGTCCCGCAGCGGCCGTTCCTGTTCTCCGGCACCGTGGGCAGCAACCTGCGCCAGGGCCGCCCGGACGCCACCGACGCCGAGCTGTGGGAGGCCCTGGAGATCGCCCAGGCCGCCGACTTCGTGCGGTCGATGCCCGACGGGCTCGACTCGCCGATCTCGCAGGGCGGGACCAACGTCTCCGGCGGGCAGCGCCAGCGGCTGGCCATCGCCCGCGCGCTGGTCAAGCGCCCGCGGATCTACCTGTTCGACGACTCGTTCTCCGCGCTCGACCTGGCCACCGACGCCCGGCTGCGGGCCGCGCTGCGCCCGGTCACCGCGGACGCGACCGTCGTCATCGTCGCCCAGCGCGTCTCCACGATCGTGGACGCCGACCAGATCGTCGTGCTGGAGGACGGTGCCGTGGTCGGCACCGGGACCCACGAGCAGCTGCTGGCGAGCTGCCCCACCTACATCGAGATCGTCGAGTCCCAGCTCGGCGTGGAGGCCGTGGCATGAGCACCGAGACCAGTGCCGCCACCGGCGCGGCGCCGACGTCCGGGGCCGATGGCGCCGCGACGAACGAGACCGCCCGCAAGATGCGCGAGGCGCGCGGCGGCAACGGCGGCCCACCGTGGGCCGGCATCGGCCAGCCGACCGAGAAGGCGTCGAACTTCGGGCCCTCGGCGAAGCGGCTGGCCGCCCGGCTGCTCCCGGAGCGCGTCGGGGTCGTCGTCACCGTCGCGCTGGGCGTCGTCAGCGTCGCGTTGAACGTGGTCGGGCCGATGATCCTCGGCCACGCCACCGACCTCGTCTTCGCCGGCGTGATCGGCAAGCAGCTGCCGGCCGGGCTGAGCACCCAGGAGGCCGCCGACGCCGCCCGCGCCGCCGGCCAGGACACGGTGGCCAACCTGATCGTGGCCCAGGACGTCATCCCGGGGCTGGGCATCGACTTCACCGCGGTGGCCTGGGTGCTGGCCGGGGTCGTCGCGATCTACCTGGGCGCGTCGCTGTTCCAGTGGCTGCAGGGCTACCTGCTCAACGGCATCGTCCAGCGCACCATCTACCACCTGCGCCGGGAGGTCGAGGACAAGCTCAACCGGCTGCCCCTGACCTACGTCGACGGGCAGCGCCGCGGCGAGATCCTCAGCCGGGTCACCAACGACATCGACAACATCTCCACCAGCCTGCAGCAGACCATGAGCCAGTTGCTCACCTCGGTGCTGACCGTGGTCGGCGTGCTGGCGATGATGCTGGTGGTCTCCCCGCTGCTGACCCTCATCGCGCTGGTCACGATCCCGATCTCGCTGTGGCTGACCCAGGGCATCGGCAAGCGCTCGCAGCGCCACTTCGTGGCCCAGTGGCGCCACACCGGCGCCCTCAACGGCCAGATCGAGGAGGCCTTCACCGGCCACGAGCTGGTGCGCGTGTTCGGCAGGCGCCGCGCCGTGGAGGCCGACTTCGCCGAGGAGAACGAGAAGCTCTACGAGGCCGGCTTCCGGGCCCAGTTCATCTCCGGGACGATCATGCCGTCGATGATGTTCGTCGGGAACCTGAACTACGTGGCCGTCGCGGTGATCGGCGGGCTGCGGATCGCCTCCGGCGCGATGACCCTCGGCGACGTCCAGGCGTTCATCCAGTACTCGCGCCAGTTCACCCAGCCGCTCACCCAGGCCGCGTCGGTGGCCGCGGTGCTGCAGTCCGGCGTGGCCTCGGCCGAGCGCGTGTTCGAGCTGCTCGACGCGCAGGAGCAGGTGCCCGACCCCGTCGAGCCCGCGGTGCGCACCGAGCGCCACGGCCGGGTGGCGTTCGAGCACGTCGACTTCCGCTACCTGCCCGACACGCCGCTCATCGAGGACCTGTCCCTGGTCGCCGAGCCCGGGCAGACCGTCGCGATCGTCGGCCCGACCGGGGCCGGCAAGACCACGCTGGTCAACCTGGTGCTGCGGTTCTACGAGCTCGACGGCGGCCGGATCACCCTGGACGGCGTCGACATCGCCGAGATGGCCCGCGCCGACCTGCGCTCCGGGATCGGCATGGTGCTGCAGGACACCTGGCTGTTCGGCGGCACCATCCGCGACAACATCCGCTACGGCAACCCCGACGCCACCGAGGAGCAGATGCTCGACGCGGCCCGGGCCACCTACGTCGACCGGTTCGTGCGCAGCCTGCCCGACGGCTACGACACCGTGATCGACGAGGAGGGCAGCAACGTCAGCGCGGGGGAGAAGCAGCTCATCACGATCGCCAGGGCGTTCCTGGCCAACCCGTCGCTGCTGATCCTGGACGAGGCGACCAGCTCGGTCGACACCCGCACCGAGGTGCTGGTGCAGCGGGCGATGGCCGCGCTGCGCTCCGACCGGACCAGCTTCGTGATCGCCCACCGGCTCTCCACGATCCGCGACGCCGACCTGATCCTGGTGATGGAGGCCGGGCGGATCGTCGAGCAGGGCAACCACGACGAGCTGCTGGCGAAGCGGGGGGCGTACCACCGGTTGTACAACGCCCAGTTCGAGGCGGCGGCGACGGAGTTGAGCTGACGTTCTCAGTGCCTCCGCGTGTGAGGGGCCTCCGCCGGCGGGCGGCGAGCACACCGCTGGGTCTGCGAGGACCCCGAGCCACATGACCAACTCGGCCCGAGGAGGGCGCCACGCACCCCTGTCGGCCTCCTCGCAGAGTCCTCATGGTCTTCGCAGGGTCTACGGCACCTGCGAAGACCTGGCTGCCCCTGCGAAGACGCCCCGGCCGCGGGACCGGGACCGGACCCGTGGTCGCCCGCTGCGGAGGCGGCGCCGGAGGCACTCAAGGGGCCGGAGGCCTCGAACCGCACCGGAGACGTGGATCTCCGCCCGCTCACCCCTGCCCGGGGAGACACTGGCCCGGTGCGCGCTACCGAAGCCCCCACGGACGGCCCGCTGACCGGCCTGCTGGTCGTCGGCATCGAGCAGGCGGTGGCGGCGCCGATGGCCACCCGCCACCTCGCCGACCTCGGCGCCCGGGTGATCAAGATCGAGCGGCCGGGGGGCGACTTCGCGCGCGGGTACGACCGCACCGTGCACGGCCTGTCCAGCCACTTCGTGTGGCTCAACCGGGGCAAGGAGAGCGTCGAGCTCGACCTGAAGTCCGCCGAGGGCGCGGCCACCCTGGAGCGGCTGCTCGCCCGGGCCGACGTGGTCGTGCAGAACCTGGCGCCGGCGGCGGCGCAGCGGCTCGGGGTGGACGCGGAGGCGCTGGTCGCGCGCTACCCGACGCTGGTGGCCTGCGACATCTCCGGGTACGGGGCCGGCGGGCCCTACTCCGACCGCAAGGCCTACGACCTGCTCATCCAGTGCGAGGCCGGGTTGGTGTCGGTCACCGGGACGCCGGACGAGCCGGTGAAGGCCGGCATCTCGGTGGCCGACATCGCCGCGGGCACCTACGCCTACTCCGGGGTGCTCGCCGCGCTGCACCAGCGCCGGCGCACCGGGCGCGGGCAGGTGCTGGAGGTCTCCATGCTGGAGGCGCTGGGGGAGTGGATGGGCTACCCGTACTTCTTCGCCCGCTACGGCGGCAGCGCCCCGGCCAGGGCGGGGGCCAGCCACTCGACGATCGCCCCGTACGGGCCGGTGCCGGTGGGCAGCGGCGAGACGGTCAACGTCGGGCTGCAGAACGAGCGGGAGTGGGAGCGGTTCTGCGCGGTGGTGCTGCGCCGCCCGGAGCTGGCCGACGACCCCCGCTTCGCCGGCAACGCCGCCCGCGTCGCGCACCGCGCCGAACTGGACGCGCTGATTGCCGAGGTGTTCGCCGGGCTGGACCTGGTCGAGTTGCGGCGCAGGCTGGAGACCGCCGGCATCGCCTTCGCCCAGCAGCGCGACATGGCCGAGTTCGCCGAGCACCCCCAGCTCGCCGCCCGCGACCGCTGGCGGGAGGTGGCCACCGAGGCGGGGCCGGTGCAGGCGCTGCTGCCGCCGGTCACGGCGCCGTGGGCGGCGCGGATGGGGGCGGTCCCGGCGGCGGGTGAGCACACCGCGGCCGTGCTGGCGTGGCTGGCGTCGGACCCCGCAGAAGGGTCAGGCGCCGGGTCCCCGGCCGGTGGGACGGGGAGCACGATGGCCGCGGGCGGCGACGGCGCCGGCCGGGACGGAGGGTCGGGGCATGGGTGACGAGCTGGCGCGGTTCTCGATGCTGATCGGCGGGCAGGCGGTCGGCGCGATCTCCGGCGCGACGTTCGAGTCGGAGAACCCCTACACCGGACGGCCCTGGGCGGTGGTCCCCGACGGCGAGTGGGGCAGGGCCACCGGCTTCGCCCGGGCCGCGCTGATGCGTCGGCTGGCCGAGCTGATCTCGGAGAACGCCGAGCGGCTCGCCCGGCTGGAGGTCAACGACTCCGGCAAGCTGCACCGGGAGATGATCGGCCAGCTCGCCGGCCTGGGCGGCTGGTACCACTACTACGCCGGGCTGGCCGACAAGCTGGAGGGCCGCCAGATCCCCGGGCCCAACCCGGACTACCTCGTCTACACCCGCCGCGAGCCGGTCGGCGTCGTCGCCGCGATCACCCCGTGGAACTCGCCGCTGCTGCTGATGACCTGGAAGCTGGCACCCGCGCTGGCCGCCGGCTGCACCGTCGTCGTCAAGCCGTCCGAGCACGCCCCGGCCTCCACGCTCGGGTTCGCCGAGCTGGTGACGAGGGCCGGGTTCCCGCCGGGCGTGGTCAACGTCGTTACCGGGCTGTCCCGGGAGACCGGCGCCGCGCTGGCCTCGCACCCCGGCGTCGACAAGGTCGCCTTCACCGGGTCGACGGCCACCGGCCGCGCCGTGGCCCGCGCGGCCGCGGAGAACCTCAACCCGGTCACCCTGGAGCTGGGCGGCAAGTCGCCGCAGGTCGTCTTCCCCGACGCCGACCTCGCCGCGGCCGCCAACGGCGTCGTCGCGGGCGTGTTCGCCGCGACCGGGCAGACGTGCATGGCCGGTTCCCGGCTGATCGTGCACGCCGACGTGCACGACGAGCTCGTCCGGCTGGTCGCCGAGCGGGCCGCGCGGATCAAGCTGGGCGACCCCAACGACCCGGAGACCGAGATGGGCCCGGTGGCCAACGCCGCGCAGTACGAGAAGGTGCTGGGCTACCTCAGGACCGCCGCCGAGGAGGGCGCCACCGTCGCCTACGGCGGCGCGTCCGACGAGGGACTGGGCGGCTACTTCGTCAAGCCCACCGTGCTCACCGGCGTCGGGCCGGACTCGACCGTCGTGCGCGAGGAGGTCTTCGGTCCCGTGCTGTCGGCCTACACCTTCAGCGGTGACGACGGGGGCGAGGACGAGGCGGTGAAGCTGGCCAACGACACGCCCTACGGCCTGGCCGGGGCGGTGTGGACCAAGGACGTGCACCGCGCCCACCGGGTGGCGGCCCGCATCCGGGCCGGCAGCGTGTGGATCAACGCGTACCGGGTGGTGGCGCCCGGTGTGCCGTTCGGCGGGTTCGGCCAGTCCGGGATCGGCCGGGAGAACGGGATCGAGGCGGTCGACGCCTACACCCGGACCAAGGCCGTCTGGGTGGAGCTGTCGGGCGGGACCCGCGACCCGTTCACCCTCGGGTAGCGGACCGTGAGAGCGCTGTCGCGATCGGTCAGAGCCGACGTCGGTCGGTGCCCGCTCTGATACGTTCCGTCCGCTCCGCGCGCCCCGGCCACCGGCCGGGCCACCCCGCCGTGGTCGGCCGCTCGCGGTCGTCCCCGCTCAGCCGCCGCCGCGTCCTCGCCGGTGGGCGGCGGCGCGGCGGGGTGACGCGGGCCCATCGGGCGTCGGCCCGTCTCGTCG
>NZ_JAHDTH010000244.1 GCF_018531445.1 Pseudonocardia lacus | reverse complement strand
TATCCACCGCAGCCCTTGTGTTGATCTTCTTCCTTCGTCAGAAGCATGATCAACCAGGGGCTGCTCCCATGATCACCCGGGGTCACCTGAGCGCAGCGCCGGGACCCACGAGGTTAAAGATCAAGCTCGGCGCTGGTCTGGAAAGCCGGCGCGGGGGAGCAGGGCGCCTACGACCCGCTGACCCGCACCTACGCCAGCGGCGACGGCCCACGGGTCAACCGCTTCTTCGCGCAGCTCTACCAGGACGCGGCGCAGGCCCTGGCCGGGCTGGTGGCGCGGGAGCACACGGCCCAGGTGGACCCGGCGCAGCGGCAGGCCCGCGAGGACGACTTCCGGGCGGGCCGGCTCAAGCTGCTCTACTGCTCGCCGACGATGGAGCTGGGCGTCGACATCTCCGAGCTGAACGCGGTGATGATGCGCAACGTCCCGCCGACGCCCGCCAACTACGCGCAGCGCAGCGGCCGCGCGGGCCGGTCCGGGCAGCCGGCGCTGGTGACGACCTACTGCGCCACCGGCAACAGCCACGACCAGTACTACTTCCGCCGCTCGCAGCGGATGGTCGCCGGGGTCGTGGCCCCGCCCCGCCTCGACCTGGCCAACGAGGACCTCGTCCGCTCGCACGTGCAGGCGGTGTGGCTGGCCGAGTGCGGGCTGAAGTTGGGCAGCGCGGTCCCGATCGTCATCGACACGGCCTACGACAAGCAGGTCCGCCCACCGGCCCCGCCGCTGCGCCTGCACGAGGACGTGGTCGCGAAGATCAACGACCGGTCGGCGGCCACGCGCGCGGTCACGGCCGCGCGCGAGCTGCTCGGTCCGCTGTGCGAGCGCTTCGCCGAGGACTCGACCTGGTGGCACGACCAGTGGATCTCCGACGCCGTGCAGGCGGCTCCGCAGCAGTTCGACCGGGCCTTCGACCGGTGGCGCCAGCTGTTCACCGCCGCGCTGGTCGACCAGGACGAGCAGAACCGCCGGGTGCTCGACCACTCGCTCTCGGAGAACGACCGCCAGATCGCGACCCGCCGCCGGCGGGAGGCGGAGACGCAGCTGAAGCTGCTGGTCAACGAGAGCGTCGACAGCAAGTCGGTGCTGTCGGACTTCAACCCCTACCGCTACCTGGCCAGCGAGGGCTTCCTGCCGGGCTACTCGTTCCCGCGGCTCCCGCTCGCCGCCTACATCCCGACGTCCGGGCGGCGCTTCGGCGACGGGGACTACCTGCAGCGGCCCCGGTTCCTGGCCATCCGCGAGTTCGGTCCCGGCGCGCTGATCTACCACGAGGGGGCCCGCTACCAGGTCGACCGCATCCAGCTCCCGCCCGGGGGCGCGGGCGACCTGGCGACGACGACGGCGAAGCGCTGCGAGTCGTGCGGATACCTCGGCGCCGACGGCGAGGACGTCTGCGACATGTGCGGGGAGCGGCTGCGCGAAGTCACGACCGGTCTGCTGCACCTGCACACGGTCTACACCACGCGCCGGGAGCGGATCTCCTCCGACGAGGAGGAGCGCCGCCGCGCCGGGTTCCGCCTGGAGACGGCCTACCGCTTCCACGACCACGGGAACCGGCCCGGCCGCCGTGACGCGCTCGTGCAGGACGACGGCGGCCGGATCGCCACGCTCACCTACGGCGACTCGGCGACCGTGCGGATCACGAACGTGGGCCGGGTGCGCGCCAAGAAGGACGAGCCCCCGGGCTTCTGGCTCGACCTCGCCGACGGCCGCTGGATGAACGAGAAGGACGCCGCCGAGGCGGCCGGTGACTCCAGCGAGCTGCCCGTGCTCGGCGCGGGTGACGAGCAGCGCCGCAAGAAGCGGGTGATCCCCTACGTCGAGGACCGCCGCAACATCCTCGTCGTGCGGATGGCGCAGCCGCTCGACGAGGCCGTGGCCCTGTCGTTGATGTTCGCCCTGGAACGCGGGATCGAGGCCACCTACGAGCTGGAGGACAGCGAGCTGAACAGCGAGCTGCTCCCGCCATCTGACGGCCCGCGCGACCGCATGCTGTTCACCGAGGCCGCCGAGGGCGGGGCCGGGGTGCTGCGCCAGCTCCAGTCCGAGCGGTTCGACCTGCGCAAGGTCGCCCTGGCGGCGCTGGACATCTGCCACTTCGAGCCCGACGGCACGGATCGCGGCGGCTCGCACCCCGACCGGCCGTGCGCCCGCGGCTGCTACGACTGCCTGCTCACCTACGGCAACCAGCTGCACCACGCCGCGATCGACCGGCACAGCGTCCGCGACCTGCTGGTCCGGCTCGTGGGCTCGCACACCCTCTCGACCGGCCGCGGGGAGAGCCGCTCCGAGCAGCTCTCCCGGCTGCAAGACGCCTCCGACACCGGGTTAGAGGCCCGGTTGCTGGCGTTCCTCAAGGAACGCGGCCTGCGGATGCCCGACGACGCCCAGGTCCTGGTCGAGAAGGCCCGGGCGCGGCCCGACTTCGTCTACCGGCTGCCGGGCGTGAACGTCGCGGTGTTCGTCGACGGCCCCGTGCACCAGTTCCCCGCGGTGGCCGACCGGGACGTCGAGGCCGAGGAGCGGCTGATCGACGAGGGCTGGGAGGTCGTGCGCTTCCCGCACGACGTCGACTGGGCGGCCATCGCCGGCAAGTACCCCAAGTACTTCGGTCTCGACGACCAGAGCTGACCAGGAAGCGAGCATGACGACCTACACCGCCGGATCACTGGTCCGCGCCCGCGACCGGGAGTGGGTGGTGCTCCCGGAGAGCGCCGCCGACCTGCTGGTGCTGCGCCCGCTGGGCGGCAGCGACGACGATGTCGCCGCGGTCTTCCCCGCCTTCGAGGAGGTCACGAGCGCGCAGTTCGCGCCGCCGACCCCGGGCGACGTCGGTGACGCGCACGCCGCCGGCCTGCTGCGCACCGCGCTGCGCATCGGCTTCCGCTCGGGTGCCGGGCCGTTCCGGTCGCTGGCCGGGATCGCGGTGGAGCCGCGCGCCTACCAGCTGGTGCCGCTGATGATGGCGCTGCGCCAGCGGGTCGTCCGGCTGCTGATCTCCGACGACGTCGGGATCGGCAAGACCGTGGAGGCCGGGTTGATCGCCGCGGAGCTGCTGGCGCAGGGCAGCGCGCGCCGGCTGGCGGTGCTGTGCTCGCCGGCGCTGGCCGAGCAGTGGCAGGCCGAGCTGCGCGGCAAGTTCGGCATCGACGCCGAGCTGGTGCTGGCCTCCACGGTGTCGCGGCTGGAGCGCGACCTGGCGCTGGGCCAGTCGCTGTTCGACCGCTACCCGCACGTGATCGTCTCCACCGACTTCATCAAGTCCACCCGCCACCGCGACGACTTCGTCCGGCACTGCCCGGACCTGGTGATCGTCGACGAGGCGCACAGCTGCGTGGCCGCCGACGACACCGCGGCCACCCAGAACCAGCTGCGCTACGAGCTGCTGACCAAGGTCGCCGCGGACGTCGAGCGCCACCTGCTGCTGGTCACCGCGACCCCGCACAGCGGCAAGGAGGCCGCGTTCCGCAACCTGCTGGGTCTGCTCGTCCCGGAGCTGGCCACCGTCGAGCTGGACACCGAGGCCGGCCGCCGGCAGCTGGCCCGGTTCTTCGTCCAGCGCAAGCGGGCCGACGTGCGCCGGTTCCTGACCGAGGACACCGCGTTCCCGTCGGACCGGTTGTTCGCCGACAAGACCTACCGGCTCTCCCCGGCCTACCGCGCGCTGCTCGACGACGCCATCGCCTTCGCCGGGGAGCGGGTGGAGGCGGCGGGGGAGCGGGGCAGGCGGGAGGCGCGGATCGCCTGGTGGTCGGCGATCGCGCTGCTGCGCTCGCTGGTGTCGTCCCCGCGGGCTGCCGCGCAGACCCTGCGCACCCGCTCCGCGACGGCCGAGGCCGACAGCGCGGAGGAGGCCGACCGGCTGGGCGCCCCGATCACCCGCGACGCCGCCGACGCCGACCGACTGGAGGGCCTGGACGTCGCCCCGGGCGCGGGGACCGAATCGACCGGCGCCCGGCTGGCCGAGCTGGCCGACCGCGCCGAGCAGTTGGAGGGCCCCGAAGGCGACCGGAAGCTGGCGGTGCTGGTCACCCAGCTCAAGGCGCTGCTCAAGGAGGGTTACCACCCGATCGTCTTCTGCCGCTACATCCCGACCGCCGAGTACGTCGCCGAGCACCTCGGCGGTGTGCTGGGGAAGAAGACGCTGGTCCGTGCGGTCACCGGGACGCTCTCGCCGCAGCAGCGGCTGGCCCGCATCGAGGAGCTGGCCGAGCAGGCCGGCGACGACCCGGCGGCGCGCCGGGTGCTGGTCGCCACCGACTGCCTGTCCGAGGGCGTGAACCTGCAGCACCACTTCGACGCGGTCGTGCACTACGACCTGGCCTGGAACCCGACCCGTCACGACCAGCGCGAGGGCCGGGTCGATCGGTTCGGCCAGCGCCGCGACGTGGTCAAGGTGGTCACCGTCTACGGCGAGGACAACGTCATCGACGGCCGGGTGCTGGAGGTGCTGATCCGCAAGCACCGCCAGATCCGCCAGGACCTGGGCATCTCGGTGTCCATCCCGGAGGCCGCGGCGACCGGGGTGACCGACGCGATCGTCGGCTACCTGATGGAGCGCCGCCGCGTCCCCGAGCAGGGCGCCCTGTTCGACACCGGTGAGCTGGACCTGGGGCCGCAGCAGCTGACGCTGGACGACGAGTGGGCCTCAGCGGCCGAGCGGGAGAAGACCTCCCGCACCCGCTACGCGCAGCGCTCGATCCACCCCGACGAGGTGGCCCGCGAGGTCGCCGCGGTCCGCGACAGCCTGGGCCGTGCCGAGGAGGTGCGCGGGTTCGTCGAGCACGCGCTGAGCGCGCTGGACGCGGTGGTGTGGAAGGACGGCGACGGGTTCGCCGCCGACCTGTCCGGTTCGCCGGTCGGGCTGCGCGACGGCGTGGCCGCCGCGCTGGGCCGCTCGGTCGAGGGCGGCAGCCCGCGGGTGCCGTTCCGCGACAGCGCCGCGGTGGCCCGCGGGGAGGTCGCGCTGGTGCGCACCGACCCGGTGGTCGGCGCCCTGGCCGGCTACGTGCTGAACGCCGCGCTCGACCCGAAGGCCGCCGGCCCGCGCCCGGCCCGGCGCTGCGGGGTGATCCGGACGAACGCGGTCGACACCCGCACCACGCTGCTGCTGGTCCGCTACCGCTTCCACCTGACGCTGCCGTCGCGGGCGGGGGAGCGCCAGCAGGTCGCCGAGGACGCCCGGCTGCTGGCGTTCACCGGCTCGCCGGCCGGCGCCACCTGGCTCTCCCCGGAGGCCGCCGCGGCCCTGCTGGAGGCCGGTGCGGACGCCAACACCGATCCGGGCTTCGCCGAACGCACGATGGAGCGGGTGCTCTCGAACCTGGACGCCGTGGCCGAGCACCTCGACACCGTCGGCGAGGACCTGGCCGACGAGCTGCTGGCCGCGCACCGCCGGGTGCGCAGCGCGTCGGGCGAGATCGTGCGCGGCGTGCACGTCCGCGTCCAACCCGGTGCCGACGTCCTCGGCGCCTACGTCTACCTGCCGGTCCCGGGAGCCCAGTGATGTCGGCGATCAAGCGCGCGCAGATCTTCTCCGCGGTCTACACGGTCGGCGGGCTGCTGCCGGCCGACATGCTCGTCCGCATCGCCGAGGGCAAGGACGTCGACGGGGCCCGTCCCGCGGACTACCGGGTGATCGGCTCCCGGTCGGTGCAGGACGAGGCCGAGCGGCACTGGGAGTACCTGCGCTCGGTGTGGGCGGAGCTGCGCAACCGGCTGCCGCGCGCCCCGGAGGCGGAGGTCCCGGTCGACGCCACCGGTACGGCGGTGAGCCAGTGGTTGCTGCCGCTGTTCTCCGAGCTGGGCTTCGGCGCGCTGACCGCGCTGGGCGCGGCCGGCATCACCTCCGACGACGGCGTGAAGACGTTCCCCGTCAGCCACCGCTGGACCCACGTCCCGGTGCACCTGATGGCATGGCAGACGACGCTGGACGCCCGCGTCGGCGGGGCGGTGCCGGCGCAGTCGCTGCTGCAGGAGTGCCTCAACCGCACCGAGGCGCACCTGTGGGGGATCGTCAGCAACGGCCGCCAGCTGCGGCTGCTGCGCGACTCGAACGCCCTGGCCACCGCCGCCTACGTCGAGTTCGACCTCGAAGCGATCTTCGACGGCGAGCTGTTCAGCGAGTTCGTGCTGCTGTACCGGCTGCTGCATGTCAGCCGGTTCGCCGTCGCCGAGGATGCGGCGCCGTCGGCGTGCCGGCTGGAGAAGTGGCGCGGCGAGGCGATCACGTCCGGCGCGCGGGCGCTCGACCAGTTGCGCACGGGCGTCCAGGACGCGATCACCACCCTGGGCACCGGCTTCCTGCGCCACCCCGACAACACCGCGCTGCGGGAGAACGTCGACGTCACCGCCCTGCACGCGGCCCTGCTGCGGCTGGTGTACCGGCTGCTGTTCGTGTTCGTCGCCGAGGACCGCGACGTCCTGCACGACCCGGCCGCCGACCGGCAGGCCCGCGACCGCTACGCCACCTACTTCTCCACCGCCCGGCTGCGCGCGCACTCCCTGCGCCGCCGCGGCACCGCCCACCACGACCTGTACGCCGGGCTGCGGATCGTGCTGGACGCCCTCGGCGACGAGCACGGTCGCCCCGAGCTGGGCCTGCCCGGCCTGGGTGGCATCTTCGACCCGACCCCCGCCGACGCCCCGCTCGACGGCCTGAAGCTGGCCAACGAGCACCTGCTGGAGGCCGTGCGGCACCTGGCCCGGGTGCGGGACGCGGCGTCGAAGCGTTGGCGCGCGGTGGACTACCGGCACCTGGACGCCGAGGAGCTGGGCTCGGTCTACGAGTCGCTGCTGGAGCTGGTGCCCCGGCACTCCGCGGTGGACCTGACCTTCGAGCTGGTGGCGGCGGCCGGCAACGCCCGCAAGACCACCGGCTCCTACTACACCCCGTCCTCGCTGATCGAGCTGCTGCTGGACTCCGCGCTCGACCCGGTGATCGACGACGCAGTCAAGCGCGGCGAGGAGGCCGCCACCGGCCCCGACCCGTCGTCGGCGATCGTCGAGGAACTGCTCTCGCTGACCGTCTGCGACCCGGCCTGCGGCTCCGGTCACTTCCTGGTCGCCGCGGCCCGGCGCATCGCCAAGCGGGTGGCCGCCGTCCGCGAGGGCAACCCGGAACCCACCCTGCCCGCGGTGCGCACCGCCCTGCACGAGGTGATCGCCCGCTGCATCTACGGCGTCGACCTCAACCCGATGGCCGTCGAGCTGGCCAAGGTGTCGCTGTGGCTGGAGGCCCTGGAGCCCGGCAAGCCGCTGAGCTTCCTCGACGCCCACCTCAAGTGCGGCAACGCGCTCATCGGCGTCACCCCGGCGCTGCTCAAGCAGGGCATCCCGGAGGAGGCGTTCAAGCCGATCGTCGGCGACGACCCGGCGTTCGCCCGGAGCCTGGCCAAGCAGTCCGCCAACGCGCAGATGTCGCTGCTGGACATGGCCGAGGTCCGGGTCTCCAACGTCGGGGCGGCCTACGGGCTGCAGACGATCTTCACCGCACCGGCGGACACCCTCGCCGACGTGCACAAGCAGGCCGAGCGGTACGCCGAGCTGGAGGCCTCGCCCGAGTACCGGGCCGCCGAGCTGACTGCTGATGCCTGGTGCGCGGCGTTCCTGTGGCGCAAGACGCCGGACGCTCCGCAGCCGATCACCCAGGACGTGTTCCTGGCGCTGCAGCACCCGGAGGAAGCCGAGCGGCTGACCGGGACGCGGGCGGAGATCGCGCGGTTGCGGGGTCAGTACCGGTTCCTGCACTGGCATCTGGCCTTCCCGGAGGTCTTCACGGTCTCCAGCCGGGCCGCGGGTGTCGACGAGCAGACGGGGTGGGCGGGCGGGTTCTCCTGCGTGGTGGGTAACCCGCCGTGGGAGACGCTGCAGCTGGAGGACAAGCAGTTCTTCGCCGCCCACGGTCGCGATGACATCGCGGACGCGAAGAACGCAGCTGTTCGCGAGAAGCTGATCCGGCGGCTCGAAGAGGAGGCGCCGGTACTGGCGGCTGACTACCGTGACGCACAGCGTGGTGCAGGTGCTCTCACCCATTTCGTCCGTGGCGGCCGGTTCCCGCTCACCGCGACAGGGAAGATCAACACTTACAGCGTGTTCGCCGAGACCTTCCGGACGATTGTCGGGCCGGAGGGCGCCGCCGGGATCATTACGCCGACCGGGCTGGCCACTGACAAGACCACCGCCCCGTTCTTCGCCGACATCCTCCGAGCCAAGCGCCTGCTCGCCTTCTACGATTTCGAGAACGAAGGCAAGATTTTCCCCGAGGTCCACAACCAGTTCCGCTTTGCTGCCACCGCGGTGAGTGGTCGCCAATGGATCGCGGACCGCAGTCGTCTCGCGTTCTACACCCGTCATGTCGAGGACGTTCCCGAACGTCGCTTCGAACTTGCGCCGGACGAGGTACTGGCCATCAACCCGAACACCGGCACCCTGCCGATGTTCCGCACCCGCACCGACGCCGAGGTAACCCTTGGTGCCTACCGCCGCCACCCCGTCCTCATCCGGGACGCAGGCGCTCGGAACCCGTGGAGTCTGTCGTTCAGCCAGGGTCTGTTCAATATGGCGAGCGACGCCGGGCTGTTCCACCAGCCCGAAGTGCTCGTCGACGCCGACTTCGACGGCTGGTCGTACCACCGCGCCGCGGATGAGCACCTGCCGCTGTATGAGTCCAAGATGCTCGGCCACTTCGACCACCGCTTCTCCACCTACCGCGACGCAACCGAAGCCCAGCTCAACAAGGGAACGTTGCCGCGGCTTACCGCCGAGCAGCACAACGACCCGGACATGGAGCCGCTGGCCCGCTACTGGGTCGCCCGCCCGGTCGTCACCAAGGCGCTCGCCGGCCGGTGGGACCGTGACTGGCTGCTCGGCTGGCGCGACATCACCAATGCCAGCAACGAGCGCACCTTCGTACCCTCCGTCCTGCCCGCCAGCGCGGTCGGCCACAAGTTTCCGCTCGCGTTCCCGACGGACCCGACGCACGGACCTCTCCTGCACGCCGTGTGGTCGTCGCTGGCCTTCGACTACATCTCCCGCCAGAAACTCAGTGGTACGGGGATGACCTACTTCATCGTCAAGCAGCTCGCCTGCCCCACCCCCGCCACCTTCGCCGAACCCACCCCCTGGCAGCCGACCGGCTCTCTCGCCGAATGGATCGTCCCTTACGTCCTGGAGCTGTCCTACACCTCCTGGCGCCTGAAGCCCTACGCCCAGGAGATGCACGACGACGGCCCGCCCTTCCGCTGGGACCCCAAGCGCCGCGCCCTGCTGCGCGCCGACCTCGACGCCGCGTTCCTGCACGTCTACGGCCTGACCCGGCCGGAGGCCGAGCACGTCCTCGATTCGTTCTTCGTGGTCCGCAAGTACGAGGAGCGCGACCACGGCGAGTACCGCACTCGCCGCCTCGTCCTGGACGCCTATGACCGCATGGCCGCAGCCATGAACGGCGGCCCGGCCTGGACCCCGCTCGCCGACGTCCCCGCCGGCCTCGGCCCCCGCCACCCCGATCGGCCCCGGCCGTGACCGGGGAGCCCGACAAGCGCCTCGTCCAGACGGCTGTGGTCGACGCCGCGACATCGCGCACCCCGGTGATCATGCCGATGACCCGGTTCGAGGCCCGGCAGATGCTGGACGGGTCGCCGGGTGCGAGCTTCTGGTGCGGCACCTGGCTGGGCGGGTGCGGGACGCGGCTCACCACGCGCGTCGGGATGGAGCGCATCCCGCACTTCGCCCACCGGCCGGCCCGCAACGGCCAGCACACCGCCTGCCACCGCCAGCACAACGACCGGCGCAGCGCCGACCACCTCTTCGTCGACCGCGACCTGACCATCTGGGCGCGCCGGCACAGCGACCGGCCCGCCGTTCCGGTGCTGCACGGCGAGTTCAGCCGCGGCGGCACCTGCACCTGCCTGGAGCTCGCGCTGCGCACCGAGGCCGGCGACGGGCTCATCACCGTGGTCTTCAAGGCCTACGACATGTCGGTCTGGTACACCGGCGGGCTCGTTGAGCCGTCGACGGCGGGGTGGCGCAACTGGGTGTTCGGTCCCGGGGTGGCGTCCCCCCAGCAGGTCCTCGACCGGGACGGCTTCGCGTTGCACCTGCGACTGGACTCCACCGACGCCGCCGCCAGCGTCGAGATCGGCACCCGTCCCCCGAGCGGCGGCATCGAGTGGGTGAGCCTGGACGACTGCACCGTCGACGAGCGCGGAATCTCCACCCCCTTCGTCGCGGACCTGCGCCGCAGGCGCACCGTCATCATCATGTCGCCGCGGCGTGCGGCCGAGTCCGCGGAGCGCCTCTCGACCGGTGCCGGCGGGACAGCGCTCGTCGACCTCGACGAGGCGCTCGACACCATCCCCCTCCGCGAGCGGCTGGTCGACTTCTTCGCCGAGACCGGGGCGCCGCTCTACGACGACCACCACCTCCAGCGCTGGCTGCGCGCGGCGAGCGCGCACAGCAGCTACCTGTACGAGAAGGGTCTGTCGCGGATCGTCGCCCCGTCCGTCCTGCACGGGCTGGCGGAACTGGCGAAGCGCCACGTGCGCGCGGCGGTCCTCGATCGGTACATCGCCGCTAACCACCCCGCCAAGGTCGGCCAGCAGAGTTCTGCGCTGGCCGCGCACGAGCGCAGCGCCTGGGACGCGCTCGCCGCACTGCCCGCCGTCGAGGACTCGCTGCACTTCGGCAAGGGTGAGGCCCAGCAGCTCGCACAACGGCCGACGAGGTCCCGACTGGCCGTCGTGCAGCAGGTCATCGGGCTGGCCGGGCTCGTCGGCGGCCACGCTGCCGTCCGGCGGCTGGTCGATCGGGCCGTCACCGAGTCCGCAGCGGCATCGGAGCCGGAGACCGTGGCGGACTGGCGGACGACCCTCGACCAACTCGTGCCGCACGAGGACCAGGTGTGGGAGTGGAACCGCTCCGGCCCGGATCACGAGCCCCGGTTCGAGGCGGTGCTGCGGGTGCGTGACTGGACCGCCCGGGGCTCGGGACCGTCGAAGAAGGCGGCCAGTCGCGCGGCGGCCGAGGATTTCGTCCGGCGCTGGTTGCCGGCCGTCACTTCCACCACGATCAGGGCCCACAACAGTCATCCCTGAAGGAGCGGGGCCGGTCAACCCCCTGTTCTTGCTGTTGATCTTTGTTCTGGGGGTTCTCCGCCGGGTTCTGGGCGCGTCGAGGTAGGCGGCGGGGTCAAGGAGCGCCCGTCAGGGCG
>NZ_JAHDTH010000243.1 GCF_018531445.1 Pseudonocardia lacus | reverse complement strand
TCGAGCTCGCGGTAGGTCAGCTGCCGCCCGCCGTCGACCACCGCCCGGGCCCGCGGCGCCCGGCGGGCCTGCGCGGCGAACAGCTCCGGCACCGTGCGCGCCGGGGCCGGTGCGGCGGTGACGTTCCAGTCGTGCACGACCCGCCGGCGTTCGTCGGCGGTGAGGCGGTCGAGCCGGCCGACCGGGACGGCCGGGTCGGTCACCAGCTGGGCGAGGATCCGCACCAGCCGCCGGGCGACCTGCCCGGCGCGCACCGGGTCGACCCGGCCTGGCTGGTGGCGCAACCGCAGCGCGATGCCGCGCCCGGCCGGCGCGGCCACCAGCGCCACCGGGTAGTGCGTGGCGTCCTCGATCCGCACGCCGGCCAGCCGGATCCCGTCCGCGCCCGGCCGGTCCACCGCGGGCGGGTAGCTCTCGAAGACCACCAGCGTGTCGAACAGCTCCCGCACCCCGACCGCGCGCTGGACGGCGGCCAACCCGACGTGCTGGTGCTCCAGCAGCCGGGCCTGCTCGTGCTGCAGACGCGCGAGCAGCTCCCCCACCGCCTCGGCGGGGCGCAGCCGCACCCGCACCGGCAGTGTGTTGACGAACATGCCGACCAGCGACCCGCTGCCGGGCACCTCGGGCGGGCGGCCCGCGACGGTCGTGCCGAACACGACGTCGTCACCGCCCAGCTCGCCGCCCAGCAGCAGCCCCCAGGCGGCCTGCACGACGGTGTTGGGGGTGACGCCGACGGTGCGGCGCAGGGCCTCGATCCCGTCCTGCACGGCGTCGGGCAGCGTGATGTCGATGTCCGCGGGCGGCTCGGGGGCCCCGCCCGCACCCGGCCCGGCCAGCAGGAACGGCCCGGGCAGGCCGTCGAGCGCGCCGCTCCAGGCGGCCAGCGCCGCGGCCCGGTCCTGCTCCGCGGCCCACTGGGCGTAGTCCCGGTACGGGCGGTGCCCGACCGCCGGGGCCTCGCCCCGGCACAGCGCGACGAGGTCGGCCACGAGCAGCTGGGTGGACCAGCCGTCGAGCAGGATGTGGTGGCTGGCCAGCACGAGCCGGTGCGCGTCCGGCCCGAGCCGGATCAGCACGCACCGCCACAGCGGAGCCTGCGCCAGGTCGAACCGGGTGGTCCGCTCCCGGTCGAGCAGCCGCTCCAGCGCCGCGTCCCGCTCGGCGGCGGGCGCGGCGGACAGGTCGACCTCCCGCCACACCGGTTCGACGGCGCGCAGCACCACCTGCACCGGGTCGTCGCCGTCCTCGGCGAGGAAGCAGGAGCGCAGCACGGCGTGCCGCTCGGCCAGCCGGGACACCGCCCCGCGCAGCGATCCGGGGTCCGCCGGCCCGATCAGCTCGACGACGGTCAGGACGGTGTAGACGTCGGTGTCGGCGGCGTCGTCGAGCCGGTGGTGGAAGAGCAGGCCCTCCTGCAGCGGGGTCAGGGGCAGGACGTCGTCGAGGCTCGGGCTCGCGGTCATGGCAGCGGGAATCTCCCTCGGGCGCGCCCGGCGGGCGCGCGGCGATGGCGGGTGGGGCGGGCGCGCCGGGACGCCCGGTGCCGGGGCGGCACCGGTCGCGGCGGGCGCTGTCCGGCGGGAGGGGTCAGTCCGCCACCGGATGGGAGGTCAGGTAGCCACCCATGCGGGTGAAGTGGTCGAGGGCGTCGACGTCGCGGCCGTCGTCGAGGCGGACCCGCTCGACGAGCAGCCCCGGGCTGCGGCCGCGGCGGGCCTGCGCCCCGGCGACGACCACCACCCCGGTGCCGCGTCGGATGAAGATCCGCCCGGGGGTGCCGCCGTAGGGCTCGTCGGTCACCCTCGCCTTGAGCACCCGCAGGCGCCGGGTGCCCTGGTAGCAGTAGGCGTTCGGGTACGGGTCGGCCTGCGCGCGGACCAGGTTGAACAGCTCTCGCGCCGACCAGGTCCAGTCCATCCGGTTGTCCTCGTCGGTGCGCCGGTGGAAGTAGGAGGCCGCCCGCCGGTCCTGCGGGGTCCGGTCGGTGCGCCCGGAGGCGAGCAGGGCCAGCGCGTCGACGGTGATCGGTCCGAACATCGCCAGGGTGCGGTCGAACAGGTCGGTGATGACGTCGGAGTCCGACACCGGGGTGGCCCGCTGCAGGACGATGTCGCCTGCGTCGAACTCGGCGTCCATCATGTGCGCGGTGACCCCGACCTCGGGCTCGTCGTTGATCAGCGCCCAGTTCAGCGGGGCGAACCCGGCGTAGGCCGGCAGCAGCGCGTCGTGCACGTTCAGGGTGCCGAGCCGGGGGATGGAGTACACCTCAGGGGGCAGCCACGTCCGCCAGTTCGACACCACCGCCACGTCCGCCTCGGCGGCCCCCACGGCTTCCCGGACCTCGGCGTCGACGGCTCGGTTGCGGACCAGCAGCGGGATCCCGCGCTCGTCGGCCAACTCCGCCACGGACTCGTTGAAGATCTTCTCGTAGGCGTTGTCGCTCTGCGGGTGGGTCACGATCAGCACGACCTCGTGCCCGGCATCGAGCACCGCCTCGATCGTCCGACGCCCCCAGGTCATGTAACCGAACGCCACGACGCGCAAGACGCACTCCGCTCCCGAGAGAATTGTTTACGTCGACCTTCGAGGTCGAACGCGCGAACCGTCGGTCAGGCGCCGGCGCCATTTCCGGCGTCGAGCACCGCGGCCAGGCTCCGCGGCCGCATGTCCACCCAGGACTCCTCGATGAACGCCAGCACCGCAGCTCGAGATGCCGGCCCGACTACCACCGTCCACCCGTCGGGAGCAGCCGCGAAAGCCGGCCACAGCGAATACTGCCCCTCGGAGTTGCGCAATCCCAGGAACTCACCCGAGTCATCGTCGAACGGATTCACGATTGAGGGCTCCCCCGATTCCACGGCCTCCGGACTCCCCCACCGTAAACTTGACTTAGCCTACCCTAAATAGGCCGATCCGGTGAACCGGGAGAGCGCAGCGGTGGCGCCCGGGAATTGTTCGGAAGGCCTAACCCACGAACGGCGCAGCCGCCCGATCGTCGCCCGCCCGGGACGCGACCGACGCCGGGCACGTGGCCAGCGGGAACCGCACCCGCGCCCGATCCGCCCCGTCCGCCCGATCGCGCTTCGCACGGCGGCGGTGACGCGCCCATGTACGGAAGGGCTATGACGCCGCTCGTCGGACGGCGCCCGGCGCCCGCCCTCCGCACAGCTCGCGGAGCACGTCGCAGCCGGCGAGGCCGCCACCGGCCGAGTCCCCGGCGATGGCGATGTGCCCGTCCGCAAGGGCGCGACCGCCTCGGTCGTGGCCTGGGTCGCCGAACAGGGCGCAGCGTCGACGACGCCGCACTGGGCGCCCTGACCGACGAGATCGGCCAGCGGGGCGGGACCCCGCTGGCCGTCGCGCAGCGCGACGAGCGCGGCGCCCGGGTGCTCGGCGTGGTCCGGCTCTCCGACGTGGTCAAGCCCGGCATGGGCGAGCGGTTCGCGGCGATGCGAGCGATGGGCATCCGGACGGTGATGATCACCGGTGACAACCCGGTGACCGCCGGGGCCATCGCCGGCGAGGCCGGCGTCGACGACCACCTCGCCGAGGCCACGCCCGAGGACAAGATGGCGCTGATCCGCAAGGAGCAGGAGGGCGGGCGCCTCGTCGCGATGACCGGCGACGGCACCAACGACGCCCCAGCGCTGGCCCAGGCCGACGTCGGCGTGGCCATGAACACCGGCACGGCCGCGGCCAAGGAGGCCGCCAACATGGTCGACCTCGACTCCGACCCGACCAAGCTCATCGAGGTCGTCGAGATCGGCAAGCAGCTGCTGATCACCCGGGGCGCGCTGACCACCTTCAGCATCGCCAACGACCTGGCCAAGTACTTCGCCATCCTGCCGGCCATGTTCGCAGCCCTCTACCCGGCGCTCGGCACGCTCAACATCATGCAGCTCGCCACGCCGCACTCGGCGATCCTGTCCGCGGTCATCTTCAACGCCCTGGTCATCGTGGCGCTGACCCCGCTGGCGCTGCGCGGCGTCCGCTACCGCCCGACCAGCGCCGCGGAGCTGCTGCGCCGCAACCTGCTGGTCTACGGCCTGGGCGGCGTCGTGACGCCGTTCGTCGGCATCTTCCTCATCGACCTGCTCGTCCGACTGATCCCGGGGATCTGATGCCCACCACGCTGCGGCGGCAGGCCGCCACCGGCCTGCGAGTGCTGCTGCTGTTCACGCTGCTCTGCGACATCGCATACCCGCTCGTGACGTGGGCGGTCGCGTACATCCCGGGCTCGCCGACAAGGCGGAGGGCTCGATCGTCATCGCCGCCGACAGCACCCCCGCCGGGTCCTCGCTGATCGGCGTCGACCCGGTCCCGGCCGACCCGAACGCCGACCCGTACTTCCACACCCGCCCGTCGGCCTCCGCCCAGAACGTCCTCGACCCGGCGGACACCTCGATCTCCGCTGGCTCCAGCTCTGCGACCAGACGGGAGTTACCTCTGCCTTCTACCCGAACGACGCCGGCGACGCGCCGGCCCGAGCGTGTGGGCGCACCGACATTGCCCAATACTTTGACCCGAGTGAAGATAGAGCCGTGTCTAAACAAGAGCTCCCGGGCATCGGGCTCTGCGCCCCCACGTCTCGCACCCGCGAGGCGTTGAGCGCGGAGCAGGCGGCCGAGCTGGCCCGCTCCTTCAAGGCCGTGGCCGACCCGGTGCGCCTGCGGCTGCTCAGCCTGATCGCCGCGCACGAGGGCGGCGAGGCCTGCGTGTGCGACCTGACCGAGGCCTTCGAGCTCTCCGGCCCGACGATCAGCCACCACCTCAAGGTGCTGCGCGAAGCCGGCCTGATCGCCAGCGACCGACGTGGGACCTGGATCTACTACCGGATCCAGCCCGAGGCGCTCGCCGAACTCGCGGGCGTGCTGCACCTGGACGGCGTGCTGACCGGCGCCCGGACCGAGGTGACGGCGTGAGCGCCGATCCGCAGGCGGAAGCGCGCGTCGCGGCGCGGCTGTCGACCCTGGACCGGTACCTGCCGGTGTGGATCATCGCCGCGATGGCCGTCGGCCTGATCGGCGGCCGGCTCGTACCCGGTCTCGGCGCCGCGCTGGACGCCGTGGCCATCGACGGCGTCTCGCTGCCGATCGCGCTCGGCCTGCTGATCATGATGTACCCGGTGCTGGCCAAGGTCCGCTACGACCGGCTCGACACCGTCACCGCCGACCGTCCCCTGCTGCTCGCCTCGCTGGCGCTGAACTGGGTCCTCGGCCCGGCGCTGATGTTCGCCCTGGCCTGGCTGATGCTGCCCGACCTGCCCGAATACCGCACCGGCCTGATCATCGTCGGGCTCGCCCGCTGCATCGCCATGGTCATCATCTGGAACGACCTGGCCTGCGGCGACCGCGAAGCCGCCGCCGTGCTCGTCGCGCTCAACTCGGTCTTCCAGGTCATCGCGTTCGCCGCGCTGGGCTGGTTCTACCTCGACGTGCTGCCCGGCTGGCTGGGCCTGCCCCAGACCGCCCTGGACGTGTCGCCGATCGAGATCGCCGTCAACGTGCTGATCTTCCTCGGTGTCCCGCTGGTCGCCGGCTACCTCTCGCGCCGGCTCGGCGAGCGCGCGAAGGGCCGCGAGTGGTACGAGAGCAGGTTCCTGCCGCGCATCGGCCCGTTCGCGCTCTACGGGCTGCTGTTCACCATCGTCATCCTCTTCGCACTGCAGGGCGAGGCCATCATCGGCCGGCCCTTCGACGTCGCCCGCATCGCGCTGCCGCTGCTGACCTACTTCGCGCTCATGTGGTTCGGCTCCCTCGCCCTGGCCCGCGCCATCGGCCTGGGCTACGAGCGCTCCGCGACCCTGGCCTTCACCGCCGCCGGCAACAACTTCGAGCTCGCCATCGCCGTCGCCATCGCCACCTTCGGCGTCACCTCCGGGCAGGCCCTGGCCGGCGTCGTCGGCCCACTGATCGAGGTCCCGGTGCTGGTCGCGCTCGTCTACGTCTCCCTCGCCCTGCGCCGCCGGTGGCCGCACCAGGGCACCACCACCGAGCCCTCTACCGGACGTCCCGCGAGCAAGGAGTCCTGATGGAGACCATGCCCGAGGTCCTGTTCGTCTGCGTCCACAACGCCGGCCGCTCCCAGATGGCCGCCGCCCTGCTCGACCACCACGCCCAGGGCCGGATCGCGGTGCGCTCAGCGGGCTCCGCTCCCGCGGACACGATCAACCCCGCCGTCCGCGAGGTGATGGCCGAGATCGGCCTGGACATCTCGAAGGAGTTCCCCAAGCGCCTTCACGACGACGCCGTACGGGCCGCCGACGTCGTCATCACCATGGGCTGCGGCGACGCCTGCCCGATCTACCCGGGCAAGCGCTATCTGGACTGGGAGCTGACCGACCCCGCAGGCAAGAGCCCGGAGGAGATCCGCCCGATCCGCGACGAGATCGACACCCGCGTGCGGACGCTCCTGGGCGAACTGCTCGAAGCCAGCGGCGACACCGCCCCGACCAGGGCGAGCTGATGGCGTCGGTGTTGTTCGTCTGCGTGCGCAACGGCGGCAAGTCCCAGATGGCGGCCGGGCTCATGCGCGCCGTCACCGGCGACGACGTCGAGGTCCACTCCGCCGGCACCGATCCCGGCACCAAGATCAACGCCCTGTCGGCGCAGTCCCTGGCGGAGGTGGGCGTCGACATCAGCGACGAGTCGCCCAAGCCGATCGACCCGGAGCTGCTGGGGTCGGTCGACCTCGTGGTCACCCTCGGCCGGGAAGCCACCGTGGACGCGCCCGACGGCGTGCGCGTCGAGAACTGGGACACCGACGAGCCGTCCGAACGCGGCATCGACGGCATGGAGCGGATGCGGTTGATCCGCGACGACATCGATGCCCGCGTCCGGGCGCTCGCCGCCCGGCTCACCGGCTCCGGAGCGAACGTGTAGCCGATCCAGGCAGCGGAGCAGGTCAGGCAGCCGGTTTGCGCGCACGATCGCCGAGGCGGCGAACTCGTGCACCCGGTGGGTCTCGACGATCTCCACGTCGACCAGCCCCGCACCGGACAGGGCCTGCTCGAACTCGGCCCGGGTCAGCGCCCCTGCCACACACCCCGTCCACTGGCCCATGCCCGCGCGGGTATCGGCGTCCAGGTCGGCGTCGGCGATCACGTCCGACACCGCGAACCGGCCACTGGGACGCAGCACCCGGGCCGCTTCGCGGAGCACGACGGCCTTGTCCGCGGCCAGGTTGATCACGCAGTTGGAGATGACCACGTCGACGCTCGCGGCGGGCAGCGGGACGTCCTCCAGGTAGCCCTGCAGGAACTCGACGTTGTCCACCCCGGCCTCCGCCGCGTTGCGACGGGCCAGCTCCAGCATCTCGGTCGTCATGTCCAGCCCGTAAACTCGGCCACCGGGGGCGACCCGGCGGGCGGAGATCAACACGTCGGCCCCCGCGCCCGAACCGAGGTCGAGCACGACCTCGCCCTGGCGCAGGTCGGCGACGGCGGTGGGCACCCCGCAGCCCAGCGACGCCGCGACGGCAGCGGCCGGTGCACCGGTCGACTCGGCCGTGCTGTAGAGGCCTTGCCCGAAGGTCACCTCGGTCGGTCCGCTGCCGCAGCCGCCGCCGGGCCCGCAACAGCTCTCGGCTTCGGCGGCCCGGGCCTGCTGGTGCTCGCCCGCTGCGGCCCTGACCGCTGCTGCGGCACTCAACCAGCCCAGGCTGACGCAGATGGCCAGGAGCACCACCAGCGACGCCCCGGTCAGCGTCCCGACAGGCCCGGACAGCAGCACTGCGAGCATGACCAGATCGGCGATGACGGCGGACGCCACGACGATGCCCGCCCCGTTCACGGCCAGCAAATGGCTGCGCCCGAACGACACGCCCGGACGGCCTGTGACGAGCAGCACCGCAGCGCCGGCGAGCACCGCGGCGAGCCTGGCCGCAGGCCAGTTCGCCGCGACGACGTGCGCCGGCCCGAACTCGCGCACCGCCACCCGCTCGGCGACATCGGTGTCGACGTCGGGACACCGGCGGCGCGCCGCGGCCGCCGCCTGTGCAAGCCGTCGCGCAGTTCGTCGAGGATCGCCGCCCTGGACGGCTTCATCGGCGCTTGGTGCAGCCTTCCCTGAGCGCAAACATGGCTGCCGCAACTGGTTGCACTCAGCACTCGCCTACCGGCTGCGAGCCGATCTTGTACTGAGGAACGAACTGAGTGACGACGCCCCGAACCAGCCCGGTCGCCAGTGAACTGCGACGGACAACGAGGCCCGCTGAGCTGCGCGAATGCCCAGGCAACAGCCACGTCTGCGTTGCTTCGGGACGAAGAAGTCACTCGGCGGCTCCGATGATGCGAGCCGAGTTCAGACGGTTGCAACCGACGCTGTGGCCACGGAACAGCCACATGGCAGGAGCCCAACGACCACAAGGTCGACCACCCGCTCATCGACCCTCTCGGTATGCCTCACATCCTGGAGGCTGCCCGTCGACGCCTGAAGGTGATCATCGTGCCCGAGCCTCTACCGACTCGACTCTGGACCGTCCAAGACGTCGCACAGTTCCTCAGCGTCCCCCGCAAGACCCTCTACCAGTGGCGCAATCGTGGCTACGGCCCGCCGGCCCGCCGCATCGGACGCCACCTCCGCTACGACCCCGAGGATGTCCGGAGCTGGTTCGCCGCTCAATCGGATCAGCCGGCCTGAGAGCCGATCTGCATGCCTCGCGACCCCAACCCGGTCGGCTCCTTCGGCAGGATCCACCGGATCAAGCGGGCGAACGGTTCCTGGAGTGCCCGCGCCTACGTCCGCGACCTGGACGGCAGGAGACGACTCGTCTCCCGGAGTGCTGCCACCGGCGCGGCCGCGGAGCGCGAGCTCCGCAAGGCACTCAGCGATCGCATCGCACCCGCAGGTAGGACCGGCGGCGCGTCGCTGCGCGTGCAGGACGTTGCCGAGCGGTGGTTCGCCGAGATCGAACAAGCCGTAGCTGCGGGCGAGAAGTCACCGAACACGGCCCGCCTCTACCGTCTCTACCTGGACCGGCACATCCTGCCCGCAGTCGGCGCACTACGGGTCCACGAGGCCACCGTGGCCCGGCTCGACGAGTTCATCAGTGCCGTGCAGAGCCGCCACGGTGCCGCCGCTGCCAAGGCATGCCGCAGCGCGCTGTCCGGACTCATGGGCCTCGCTGCGCGCCGCGGCGACATCACCTCCAACCCGGTCCGCGACATCGGCCGCGTCCGAGGCGCCAACCGACGGGTCAAGGCGCGCAGCCTCACCGTTGACGAGTGCGTGCGCTGGCTGGGCCAGCTCGAAGCGGACGAGGCAGCCGTCCGCCGTGATTTGCCCGACCTGACCCGCTGGCTGCTCGCCACCGGCGTCCGCATCGGTGAAGCCATCGCGGTCGGCTGGGAGAACATCGACATCGACAACCGGGTGGTCGACATCGATCACAAGATCATGCGAGTGAAGGGCGAGGGGCTACTGCGCGTCGGCCAGACCAAGTCGGCCGCCGGCCACCGGACGCTGCCACTTCCCCGCTTCGCCATGCGCATGCTGGCCCGTCGGCAGCTCATCGCCGGCGGCATCGGTCCGCTCTTCCCCGACACCAACGGCAGCTGGCGCGACCCCTCCAACGTCTCCCGCGACCTACGGCAAGCTCGCGGCAGCGGCGAGTTCGCTTGGGTGACCAGCCATGTCTTCCGCAAGACCTGCGCCACGCTGCTGGACGAGAGTGAGCTGTCTGCTCGGCAGATCGCCGACCAGCTCGGCCACGCCAAGGTGTCGATGACGCAGGACAACTACCTCGGCCGCCGGCTCACCAACCGACATACAGCCCAAGCGCTCGATCGCAGCATCGGAGAGGCACTCCAGTGAAAGTGATGCATATGTGATGCTTCGATCTTGACTGGTGATCTCCGCAAGCCCCTGACCTGGGGTGGAGCTCCTCCGGTTGGACTCGAACCAACAACCCTGCGATTAGCTTTCCAGACTTGCGGTAGCTTCCGACAGCTCACGGAGATCGCGGCCTATCTGCAGGGATAGCGCAGCGGATTTGCGAACACTCGCCGCCGTCGGCGACTGATGCGGGCTGTTTCAGGTGGCATAAGTGTGGCTTCGATCATGAGCGGAGTCGCCGGCGATGTAGCTTGGGCCTGGTCTCAGAACTCGGCGTGTCGCTACGTGATCTCCCTGCGCTGATCGGTGATCGTCTGCGCTCCTGAGCACGATGGAGCAGCAGCGGCTGGTCGAGGACCGGCTCTGCAGCCGCGTTGCTGACGGCACCATCGACGGGGGTGAACGAGCACTGAGCCCTTTCCAACCTGCTGAGGTGCGACGTCGCCGATGACCTGGACGGTGGCGGGCATGAGTGAAGCCCCTGGTAGACGAGTGACTGTCTAGATCAACTCGCGGTCCACCAGGAGCTTCGGTGCCTTCCTACCCTGCGGGGTTGTCCGTGTCCAACCACGCCCTGAACCGGCTGACCACCGCGCTGCGCCGCAGCCGTCGGCAGCGGAGTACCCGCTGGCGGCGGCTGTCCGTGGGCCGTCAAGCCCTGCTGGTCCTCGCTCACCTACGCAAAGCCGAGACCTACGCCGACCTGGCCGCCGGGTTCGGGATCGGCACGACCACGGCGTTCCGCTACATCCGCGAGGCCATCGACGCCCTGGTCGCGCACGCGCCCACCCTCGACCAGGCAATCCAGATCGCCGTCCGGAAGGCGTTCGTGATCCTCGACGGCACCCTGCTGCGCATCGACCGGGTCGGCATGACCAACGGCGCCGACCGGCCGTACTACTCGGGCAAGCACAAGTGCCATGGCGTGAACGTCCAGGTCCTCACCGACCCCATGGGTCGGCTGATCTGGTCCTCACCCGCCCTGCCCGGGGCCCGTCACGACATGGGCGCCGCCCGCGAGCACGGACTCATCGACGCTCTCGTCGCGGCCGGCGTGCAGGTGCTCGCCGACAGCGCCTACCGCGGCGCCGGCCCCGAATTCGACCTACCTCAGCGGCGTCGCCGAGCCGATCCCGCCACCGGGACGCGTCGACGCCTGTCGGGCAACCAGCGGGCGGTCAACGCCGCCCACGCCGCCCAGCGCGGGCCCGGTGAGCGGGCCAACGCGGTGTTCAAGAGCTGGAAGATCTTCCGCAAGATCCGCTGCTGCCCGCTGCGGGCCACCGCCCTGGTCCAGGCCGTGCAGGTCCTCATCCTCGCTAGTGCGGTGACCACATAGGTTCACCGGGTCATGCTGCTGCAGGTCGTCCCCAGCGGCGTTGGCGTTCGCTGCGGACCCGGGCTCGTTCGCGGCGTTGGGCGGCGAGGACGTCCGGGTGGCGGGCGTTGGCGTTGCGCCAGCGCAGATACGCCTGCAGCCGGCGCGCCAGCGCCGGGTGGTTGGGGTGGTTCGAGGCGCCCATCACGAAGCTGCGCAACGGCCCGAACTGCGCCTCGATCGGGTTC
>NZ_JAHDTH010000242.1 GCF_018531445.1 Pseudonocardia lacus | reverse complement strand
GTCGCCACGCGCCTGCTGCGCGCCCCCGACCAGGTCGTCGCCGACCTGGTCAGCCGCACGGCCGCGGTCGGCGCGGCGGCCACCGGTGGCGTCGACGGGCTGGTCGCCGAGCTGGCCCGGGTGTGGCGGCGCCCCGTCTGGCTGCTCGACGGCACCGGCCGGCGGGTCGCCGGGCCGCAGCCGGGCCCCGGAGGGCAGGAGACGCTCGTGCGGGCCGTCGGCGCCGAGGGCGCGTCCAGCTCGCGGCTGGCCGTGGCCGTGCCGCCGGGCGTGCCCGCCGAGACGACGGCGGTGACCGCGGCGATGGCGGTGGCCGCCGAGTCGATGGCCCACCGGCTCGCCCAGCAGCGGCTGACCGTCGAGCGCGACGCGCGGCTGCGCACGTCACTGCTGGTCGAGCTGCTGCAGACCAGCGGCGACCCGGCGCCGGAGACCCGCAGGCGGGCCGTCGACGCCGGTTGGCGGCTCGACGGCTGGCACATCGGCATCCGCATCGACGTGCCCGCCGGGGTGGACGCGGTGGCGGTGCGCCCCGAGGTGCTGCGCGCCTTCGAGACGGCCCACCTGGGGGCGGTCGTCGTCGAGCAGGACTCGGGGTGGGGCGCCTGGTCGACGTTCGAGCACGAACCCGGCTCGGACGAACTGCACCGCCACGCCACCGCCGCCCGCCGCGCCCATTGGCTGCTGCGCAGCTCCGTGCGCAGCGCCATGGGCGTCGGGCGCGTCTACCGCGGCGTCGACGGCCTGGCCCGCACCCTCGGCGAGGCGGGCGACGCCGCCCGGCTGGCCGCCACCCGCACCGCGAGCGGGCACTTCGTGCACGTCGACCGGCTGGGCCTCGGCCGGCTGCTGCTGGCCTGGACCCGCACCGACACGTTCCTGCCGGCGGCCCGCTCGATGCTCGATCCCCTGCACGGCCAGCAGGGCGACCTGCTGCGCACCCTCACCGCCTACCTGGACGCGGAGTCGTCGCTCACCGAGACGGCCGCGGTGCTGGGGGTGCACCGCAACACCGTCGCGGCCCGCGTCACCCGGGCCCAGGAGCTGCTCGGGGTCGACCTGACCGACCCCGACGAGCGGCTGGCCCTGCACCTGGCCTGCCGCAGCGTCCTGTTCCACACCTGATGGCGGGCGTGAGCCGATCGATGCAGCACCGAATCGCAGGCAGACGGCCGGTGAGAGGCTGATCGGCGCAACCGGGGTCGGCGATGAGGTGCGTCGCCGGCTCGTGCCGCGGGGACCGCACCATACGCGGGGCTCCCCGCGACCCGCCCAGGAAGGCTCTGCGATGACCCAGCAGCCGTACGGCCCTCCCGGGCAGCACCCGGGCCCCGGTGGCCCCCGGCCCCAGGGCGACCACGGCCGGGGAGGTCAGCCGTACCCGGGACCGGGAGCCCAGGGCTCAGGTGGCCACCCGTACCCCGCTCCGACCCCACCGGGTCCCGGCGGCTACCCGTACCCCGCCCAGACCCCGCCGGGCCCCGGTGGCCACCCGTACCCGGATCAGTTCGGCCAGCCGTACCCGCCGCCGTACGGGCCGCCGCCCCGTGGCGGCGTCCCGGTCTGGGCGTGGATCTCCGGCGGCATCGCGCTCGCCGTCGGCGTGGTGGTGCTGATGGTGGTGCTCCTCGACGGCGGCGACCGGAAGCCGAGCACGCCCACCACCGGCACCGTGCCCGGCGTCTCGGCGGTACGACCTCCGCCCGCCGAGCCCGGCGGCGGCAGCTCGGTCGTGGGTACGGACGCTCTGCCCGCCGGGTTCGGCGAGCCGGTGACGACACCGTCCGGGCTGACGATCGAGGTCGGCGTCCCCGAGCTGTACACGCCGGGCCCGGGGGCCGCCGGCGGCGGCTCCGCGCGGGCGATCCGGTTCCAGACCACGGTCACCAACGGCGGTGACGCGCCCTACGAACTGCTCGGCTACATCATCGGCCCGGGGGCCACGCACGCCGGCCTGCCCGTGGCGGTCATCACCGAGCCCGGGCAGCCCTCCCAGCTCTCCCTCTCGGAGGTGATCCCGCCGGGTGCCTCGACCACCTACCAGACCCGGTTCGCCGTCGACGCGCAGTCGGGTGAGCTGCGGCTGGTCTACAGCCCCGATCTCGGTACCGGCCCCGACGTCGTGATCGCCGGCTGGCTGGCCGTCTACTAGCGATCCCCGCTCACGACGTCCGGGACAGCCAGACCGCGGCGTCGGCGGGGAGGGTGCCGTCGCCGGGGAGCTCGGTGCTGACCAGCAGCACCTCGCCCGCGGGCAGCGGCACCGGCGCCCCGCCCATGTTCACCACGCAGGTGAAGCCCGGGTCGCGGTCGAAGGCGACCACGTCGGAGTCGAAGTCGTCGCGGAAGCTCAGCGTGCCGTCGCCGAGGGCCGGGTTCTCCCGGCGCAGGCGCAGGGCGGCGCGGTAGAGCTCCAGCATCGACGCCGGGTCGCCCGTCTCGGCCTCGACGGTCAGCGGGCCCCAGTCGTCGGGCTGGGGCAGCCAGGTCGTCGGCCCGGGGCCGAAGCCGTAGGGCGGGGCGTCGCCCGACCACGGGACGGGCACGCGGCAGCCGTCGCGGCCGCGGTCGGCGTGCCCGGAACGCTCCCAGGTCGGGTCCTGCAGCACGTCCTCGGGCAGGTCCTCCACCTCCGGCAGGCCCAGCTCCTCACCCTGGTAGACGTACGCACCGCCGGGCAGGGCCAGGGTGAGCAGGGCGGCCGCGCGCGCCCGGCGCACGCCCAGCGCGAGGTCGACGTCGGCGTCGCGGGGGTCGAGGTGGCGGTTGTCGCCGCTCTGGTCGACGCGCGCGTACCGGGACACGTGCCGGGACACGTCGTGGTTGGACAGCACCCACGTGGCCGGCGCGCCGACCGCGGCGTGCTCGGCGACGGTCTCGGTGATGGTCTTGCGCATCTCCGGGCCCCGCCACGGGGTCACCAGGTAGTTGAAGTTGAACGTGGTGTGCAGCTCGTCGCGGCGCACGTAGCGGGAGAGCCGGTCGGGGTGGTCGACCCAGGCCTCGGCGACGAACACCCGCGGCGGGTCGTAGGAGTCGGCCAGGGCCCGCCACTCGCGGTAGACCTCGTGGACCTCCTCGCGGTCCCAGTGCGGGTGCGGGGTGTACGGCGCGCGGACCAGCTCGCCGTCGACCTCGACCATCGCCGGCGGGTACACCAGGTCGCCGATGTCGGGCAGGCCCGGCTGCTTGACCAGCGAGTTGGCCACGTCGATGCGGAAGCCGTCGACGCCGCGGTCGAACCAGAACCGCAGCGTCCGCAGGAAGTCGGCGCGGACGTCCGGGTGCTCCCAGTTCAGGTCGGGCTGCTTGGTGTCGAACAGGTGCAGGTACCACTCGCCGGGGGTGCCGTCGGGGTCGGTGGTCCGGGTCCACGCGGGCCCGCCGAACATCGAGCGCCAGTCGTTGGGCGGCAGCTCGCCCGCCTCGCCGCGGCCGGGGCGGAACAGGTAGCGCCCGCGGGCGGGCGAGCCCGGACCGGCGGCGAGCGCCTCCTGGAACCACACGTGCTCGTCGGAGGTGTGGTTGGGCACGATGTCGAGCAGCACCCGCAGCCCGTGCTCGTGGGCCTCGACGATCAGCGCCTCGGCGTCGGCCAGCGTGCCGAACCGGGGCTCGACGTCGCGGTAGTCGCTGACGTCGTAGCCGGCGTCGGCCATCGGCGACGGGTACCACGGGTTGATCCACACGGCGTCGACGCCCAGGTCCGCGATGTGCCCGAGGCGGGCGCGGATGCCGGCGACGTCGCCGAGCCCGTCGCCGTCGCCGTCGGCGAAGCTGCGGATGTAGACCTGGTAGACCACGGCGCTGCGCCACCACGTGGTGTTCGCCGCGGGGTCCTGGGTCGCCGGGTTCTGCCCTGCCTGGGTCTGCACTGCGGACCTTCACCTCTCTGCCGGGTTACCGGGCACGGTAATCGTCCGGTGCGACGACGGCAGGCCCGCGGGAATTCCCCCGGACAGTGTGACGAGGGGCTGACGGGCCCGGGCACCCGGAGGATGCTGGGGCGCCATGAGCACCCGTGTCCGAGACCTGCTGGCCGGCGGCTACGGCGTCCTGCGCCACGAGCCGCTCGCCCGGCGCCTGCGGGCGACGTGGAACGGGACGACGGTCGTGGACAGCACGCGCGGCGTGCTCCTGTGGGAGCCGCGCCGGATCCTGCCGACCTACGCGGTCCCGGCCGCCGACGTCCGCGCCGCCGTGCGGCCCGCCGACCCGCAGCCCCCGGCCGGCGACGACATCGGCTTCCACGTCCCCGAGCTGGCCGCCGACCTGCGCCTGCTCGCGGCCGAGCCGTTCACCGCGCACACCGCCGCGGGTCGCCCGGCCGACCTCGACGTGGACGGGGCCGTGCTGGGCGGGGTGGCCTTCCAGCTCGACGACCCGCGGCTCGACGGCTTCCTGGCGCTCGACTTCGCCGCCTTCGCCTGGCGCGAGGAGGACGAACCGATCTCGGTGCACCCGAGGGACCCGTTCCACCGCATCGACGTGCTGGCCGGCTCGCAGCCGGTGCGGATCGAGCTGGACGGGCACGTGCTGGCCGAGTCGGCCCGCCCGACGCTGCTGTTCGAGACGCTGCTGCCGGTGCGCTACTACCTGCCGCGCGCCGACGTGCGGGTGCAGCTGGCGCCCAGCGCCACCCGCACCGCGTGCCCGTACAAGGGCGAGGCGGTGTACTTCTCCCCGGTCGTGGACGGCCGCGAGCGGGCGGACCTGGTGTGGAGCTACCCCGACCCGCGGCCGGAGAGCACCCGGATCCGCGACCTGGTCTGCTTCTTCACCGAGCGCATGGACGTCGTGCTGGACGGCGGACGCCAGGAGCGCCCGGTCACGCCCTGGTCGTGAACCCCTGGCGCCGGACGGTCATGCGCTGCGCGGCGCGTACATGATGACGGCCACGCCGAGCAGGCAGATCGCCGCGCCGAGCAGGTCGTAGCGGTCGGGGCGGAAGCCGTCCACGACCATGCCCCAGGCCAGCGAGCCGGCCACGAACACCCCGCCGTAGGCGGCCAGGATGCGCCCGAACTCGGCGTCGGGCTGCAGCGTGGCCACGAACCCGTACAGGCCCAGCGCGACGACCCCGGCGCCGACCCACAGCAGCCCGCGGTGCTCGCGCACGCCCTGCCAGACCAACCAGGCCCCGCCGATCTCGGCCAGCGCGGCCAGCCCGAACAGCAGCACCGACCTGATCACCGTCACCGGCCGAGCCTAGGACGGGTGGTCCTCAGGGCCGGGCCAGGGCGTCGACCAGGCGCTCGGCCTCGGTCAGCACGGCCAGCAGCGCGGTGTCCGGGTCGTCGGCCCGGGCCAGCAGCATCCCGGCCTCGCACAGCGCCCCGAACGCCAGGTGGGAGCGGGCGCTCACGTCGGCGTCGGGCTCCCCGGCGGCCGCCGCGGCGACCAGCATGCCGTCGGCGAGCAGCCGCAGTGCGCGCTCGGACTGGATCGAGCGGACCTCCTGCCAGCCGAGCACGGCGGGCCCGTCGAGCAGGGCGATCTGGCGGAACGCGGGGTCGAGGCACAGCTCGAGGAACGTGCGGCAGCCGCGGCGGAGCGCGGCGAACGGGTCGGTCTGCTCGGCCGTGGTGCGCGTCAGCTCCGCGGCGACCCGGTCCTGCTCGCCGACGAACACGGCCCGGAACAGCGCGCCCTTGGTGGTGAAGTGGTGGTAGGCGGCGCCCTTGGTCAGGCCGGCGGCCGCGGCGACGGCGTCGATCGAGGTGGCGGTGTAGCCGTCGCGGCCGAAGAGCTCGCGGGCCGCCGTGAGCAGCTGCCCGGTGGTTGCTTCGGTGCGGGCGGCCTGGGTGCGGGGGCTCACGGTCGCACCTTGACAGGACATACTCGGAGTATGCAAAGGTGATGACGTCCGTACTCCGAGTATGGAAGTGGGATCATGAGTCCGCCGATCATCGCCGTCTACGGCGCCACGGGGCACACCGGTCGCCTGGTCGCGACCGAGCTGCTCGCCCGCGGCCACCGCATCGTACTTGCAGGTCGCGACGCCATCGCGGTGCAGAAGATGACCACCGAGCTGGACGCGGGCGAGCGCGTCGAGGCGCTCGCCGCCCCGCTCGACGACCCCGGCGCCCTGCGCGAGCTGGCCGCCGGTTGCACCGTCCTGGTGCACTGCGCCGGCCCCTACTCCGAGACCGGGCGGCCGGTCGCCGAGGCGGCGGTCGCGGCCGGCTGCCACTACGTCGACCACGCCCTCGAACAGCACCACGTCCGGTCCCTGTTCGACGAGCTGGACCGGCCCGCCCGCGACGCCGGCAGCGCGCTGGTGCCCGGGGCCAGCTTCTACGGCGGGTACGGCGACCTGCTCGCCGCGGTCGTCGCCGCGGGCCTGCCGGAGGTGCGGCGCCTCGTCATCGGCTACGCGGTGGCCGGCTGGCGGATGACGGCCGGCGCGCGCCGCACCGCCGACCAGGTCATCGCCGACCTGCGCCGGGTCACGTTCACCGACGGCGCCCTCGACGAGCACTACGTGGAGCCGCGCAACGCGGTGTTCCCGTTCCCGCCGCCGCTGGGCCCGCAGTCGATGGTCGCCCCGGTGCCGTACCACGAGACGATCACCGTGCCGCGGCACGTCCCGGCGCGGGAGGTCGAGGCCCAGATGACCGCCCACACGTTCGCCCCCGAGACCTTCGAGGGCCAAGACGTCGACGACGCGACGCGGGCGGGGTCGGAGTACACCGTCGCCGTCCAGGCGATCACCGCCGACGGGGGCCGCACCGGCCTGGTCACCGGCCGCGACCTGTGGTGGGGCGCGGCGCTGGTCTCGGTGGAGGTCGCCCTCGCGCTGGCCGAGCCGCCCGGCCCGGCGCGCGGCGGGGTGTTCGCGCCCGCCGAGGCCGTCGACGCGGGCGCGTTGCTCGCCCGGCTGGAACGGCGGGGCGCGTTCACCGCGAGCCCCGGCCTGCTGCCCGACGCCACCGACGAGCCGCTGCTGGGGATCCGGTGACCGGGCCGGCGGGACCGGTCCTGGTCACCGGCGCGGCCGGGGGCCGCCAGGGCTCCACCGGCCGGCACGTCGTCGACCTGCTGCTGGCCCGCGGGCTCGCGGTCCGGGCGCTGGTGCGCGTCGACGACGACCGCGCCGCGGCGTTGCGCGTCGCCGGCGCCGAGGTCGTGGTCGGCGACCTGCGCGAGATCGCCGACCTCGGCCCGGCGCTGCGCGGGGTGCGCCGGGCCTTCCTCACCTACCCGGTGACCCACGGCCTGGTCGACGCCACCGGGGCGTTCGCCGTCGCGGCGCGGGAGGCCGGGCTGGAGCGGGTGGTCGCGGTGTCCCAGCTGGCGGCCGACCCGGCGGCGGGCACGCCGCACATGCGCCAGCACTGGGTGGCCGAGCGGGTGCTCGACCGCTTCGAGGTGGGCGCGGTGCACCTGCGGGCCGCGGTGTTCTTCGAGAACCTCGCGGTCGTCGCGGCCGCGGCCGGGTTCCGGGAGCTCGCCCTGCCGCTCGGTCCGCCCGACACGGTCCTGCCGCTGGTGGCCGCCGAGGACGTGGCCCGGGTGGCCGCGGGGGTGCTGGCCGACCCCGGCCCGGTCGAGCCGGTGCTGCGGCTGACCGGGCAGGTGCTGACCGTGCGGGAGGTCGCGGAGGCCTTCACCGCCGCCTCCGGGCACGAGGTCGGCTACGTGGACGTCGCACCCGAGGCGTGGCGGGCGGTGGCCGACGACCTCTACCGCGACGGCCGCGCGGTCGAGCACCTGTCCGCGCTGTGGGCGATGTTCCGGGAGATCGGCGCGGTGCACGAGCTGTACCGGGTGAGCGAGGAGATCGAGCGCATCGGTGGGCGGCCGCCGCGGCAGCTGGCCGCCCACCTGCGCGACGCTCAGGCGCGCGTGTAGCGCGAGGCGAGGGCGCCGGTGAGGCGCCCGGGCGGCAGCGTCCGCCCGCAGACCACCATCAACAGGTCGGCCGCCGCGCCGTGCACGGGCTCGCCCTCCCCGAAGGCCCAGTCGAGGTCGGTCGCCAGCAGCCGCACCCCGGACAGGTCGGTGCCGAAGAAGGCGACGTTCTTCGGCTTCATCCCGGACATCACCATCGCCAGCCGCCCGGTCGGCGGGGTGCGGTCGAGGCCGAGCGCGATGGTGACGTCCAGGCCGTGGATGACGTCGTGGGACAGCGCGCCCACCGGGCCACCGCCGGGCGGGGTCCACGAGTGCTCGGCGTTGTCCCGCAGGCAGGCCACCAGCTCCTGCGGCGTCATCGCCGCGGCGTCCGCGCGGGCGCGGCGGTCGGCGGCGCGGTTGACGTTGCCGCGGGCGGCGAGCACGTCGAGCAGGAACCGTCCGAACGACAGCCGGTACGCCGACGTGGTGTGCGCGATGACCTCGCGAACGCGCCAGCCCTCGCACAGGCTCGGCGCCTCCCACTGCTCGGGCGTCAGCCCGGCCAGCAGGTCGGCCTGCTCGCGCCGCTCGGCGATCACCGCAGCGCGCACGTCGTCGTCGGACATGTCCACCTCCTCGCCCGGGACCGTCCCGGCAACCGGTGGACTCCCGCCGCGCCCCGGACTCATCGCCCACCCGTCGAGAACGACGTTGTCGTTCGGTGGACCGGTCCAAAATCGCGACAACTTCGTTCTCGACGGGCCGTCAGGGGGTGCGGGTGCGCCAGAGGGTCGCGGCGGCCTCGACCGCCGCGGTGGTGGTCGCCGGGTCGCCGAGGGGGGCCAGGAACTCCTGGTCCGGCTCGGCGCCCAGGGCCAGGTCGGTCGCCGGGAGGTCCAGCCGCCAGGAGTGCAGGTGGGTGCGGGTGGCCGGGGCGGCCCCGGGGGTGCGGAACAGCGGGTCGCCGACGATGGCGGTGCCGGTCCAGGCCAGGTGCACCCGGATCTGGTGGCGGCGCCCGGTCCGCGGCAGGGCCAGCACCAGCGTGCGCCCCCCGGTGCTCAGCAGCCGGTGCACGTCGGTGCGGGACGGGTAGGTCGACTTGCCGGTGAGCACATCGGCCGGGTCGACTGTCCAGGTGGCGGTGGCCTCGTCGAAGCGCAGCCGCTCGCGCGGGGCGGCGATCCGCACCCGGTTCTTGCGGCCCACCCCCAACGGCAGGTCGACCGTCCAGCGCTCGGGCAGCCCGTCGCCCTCGACCACGGCCAGGTAGCCCTTCGCGGCGGTGCGGTCGGCGAACTGCCTGGTCAACGGGCCGTGCGCGGCGAGGGTGCGGGCCAGGAGCACGACACCGGAGGTCACCTTGTCGATGCGGTGCACCGGGAACAGCCGCTCTCCGGCCCGCTCGGCCAGGTTGACGACGTCGGTGTCGTGCCGCTCGCCGGTGACCGAGATGCCGGCCGGCTTGTCCAGGGCCAGGACGTCGTCGTCCGCGACCAGCGCGCGGGCGGCCCGCAGCTCGGCCCACGTCCAGCCGGTGCTCGGGCTCAGGACCCCTCCTCCGACGCCGGCTCGCCGGCCAGCCTGCGCTTCAGCTCGGCGATCTGGGCGTGCGCCGAGGCGAGGTCGTCCTCCAGGGCGATGATGCGGATGGCGCCGTCGAGGTTCATGCCGCCGTCGACCAGCACGCGCAGCCGGGCGGCCCGCTCCAGCTGCCGGCGCGAGTAGCGGCGGTGGCCGCCCGCGGAGCGCTCCGGGCTGACCACGCCCGCGGCGTCCAGACTGCGCAGGAAGGCGGGTTGGACCTCCAGCAGCTCGGCGGCCTGCCCCATGGCGACGGCCGGGTAGTCCTCGTCGTCGAGCCGGGACAGACCCATCACCACCACCTCGCGATCCGCTCGTCGGTCTGCTGGACATAATCAGTACCTGCTGGTGCACGTATCCTACGCGGCCGTTCCGCGACCGGGCCAGGGAACGCGGACGGGCCGGGCGCCCCGAACGGCATCGAGGACGCCCGGCCCGTCGCCGTCCGTCAGGCGTTGATCTCCTTGCGGTCGGCGTCGCGGTGCGAGACCGTGATCGTGCGCGGCTTCGCCCGCTCGGCCACCGGGATGCGCAGCGTCAGCACGCCGGCGGAGTAGTCGGCGTCGATGTGCTCGGTGTCGAGCGTCTCGCCGAGGAACAGCTGGCGCGAGTAGACGCCGAGCGGGCGCTCGGACACCTGCATCTCGACGTTCTCCTCGCGGAGCGAAGGCCGGCGCTCGGCGCGCACCGTCAGCACGTTGCGCTCGACGGACAGCTCGATGCCGTCGGGGTCGACGCCGGGCAGGTCGAACTCGACGACGAACACGTCGCCGTGCCGGTACGCGTCCATCGGCATGGCCGTGGGCCGGGACCAGGTCCCCTGCCCCGTCCCCAGCACCTGCTGGGCGATGCGGTCGAACTCCCGGAACGGGTCGGTACGCATCAGCATCGCGAGCCACTCCCTTCATCCTCGACGTCAGGCGGCGATGCGGGGAAGCTCCGGTGGAGATGATCTCCGGTGGACGCTTCCTGATATCTGTAACGATAGATAGAGGTTTCTTGCTTCGCAAGTCACTGTTACTTCTGTCACCCGATGGATGTAATCCAGAGTGGCCGGCCCGCGCGCCCGGTGGGACCTCAGGAGCTGATGATCTCGATGAGGTAGCCGTCGGGATCGGCGAAGTAGACGCGCCCGGCATCCACCCGCAGCGCCACGTGCCCGGCGTGGATCTCGCCCGCCGTCATGTAGAGCAGCGTGGCGCCGTGGTCGAGGTCGAGCGACACCATGTCGCCGTCGGGGCCGCCGGGCGGACCGTCTAGCGATCGCCCCAGCCATCGCCCCAGCCGCCCCAACCGCCCCAGCCGCCGTTCCAGCCGCCGCCGGGGCGTCCGCCGCCTCCCGAGTGCCCGCCACCGGAGCCGCCTCCCGAGTGCCCGCCGCCGGACCCACCGCCCGAGCCACCGCCGGAGTCGTGGTCGGAGTCGTGGTCGGAATCGTCGGAGTCGTCGTCGGAGTCGTCGTCGGAGTCGTGGTGCGAGCTCGAGCCGGAGTGGTCGTCGTCGGAGTCCTCGTCGTCGGAGTGCCCGCTGGAGTGGCCGTCGGAGTGCCCGCTGTCGGAGTGGTGCTCGTCGGACCGGTCGTCCGAACCCTGGCCGGACCCGCCGTGCTCGTCGGCGGACCGCTGCTCGGGCCGCGGAGGAGCGGGCGGCGCGGCGGCGGGCGGGCGCGCCGCATCGGCCGCGGGCGCACCGGCGTCGGGTCGGGTCTCGGGGACGACGGACACGGAGACCGGCACGGACCCGGGGTCGCTCGTGCTCGGCACCGGCACCGCAAGGTCGGGGTCGGCCGTCACCGCGCTCTCCGCGGCGGGCCCGGTGCCGGCCAGGCCCTGGGCGGTCGCCCCGACCAGCAGCAGCCCGGTCACGCTGGCGAGCACCACCCGGGCCGGGAGGGCGGGGCGGCGGCGGGTCCGGCGCCGGTGGGCGGGACGTCCGCGCCGACGGGCGGAGCGCGGGTCCAGGAGCACGGTCGCCGCCTCGGCGCCGGG
>NZ_JAHDTH010000241.1 GCF_018531445.1 Pseudonocardia lacus | reverse complement strand
CGGCGCGGACCGCTGAACCGCACGGCCGCGGGGCTGGTCGGCCCGCTGCTGCTCACCGCGCTGGTGGGCTGCGGCGGGCCGGCTCCGGTCGCCGCGACCGCGCCACCCGCTGCGCCACCCGCACCGGCGGTCGCGGTGGCCGAGCCGGCCGATGGTGATCGACTCGCGGCACCGGCCCGGGTGCGCTTCCCTGGGCTGGGCGTCGACGCCCCCGTGGTCGCGGTGGGCGTCGACGGCGTCGGCGAGATGGAGGTGCCGCGGGACGTGGCCACCGTCGGCTGGTACCGGTTCGGCCCGGGCGCCGGCGCGGGGTCGGCCGTGCTGTCCGGGCACGTCGACGACCGCGTGCAGGGCCGCGGGGCGTTCCACCGCCTGAGCGACCTGCAGCCGGGCGACCCGGTCGGCGTCGAACTGGCCGACGGCACGTCGCTGGAGTACCGGGTGGCGCTGGTCGAGCGGATCGCGGAGGACGACCTGCCCGTCGACCGGCTCTTCGCGCGCGACGGCGCTCCCCGGCTGACGCTGGTCACCTGCGGCGGCGACTTCGACCGGCAGGCCCGCAGCTACCGGGAGAACGTCGTGGTCACCGCCGAGCCGGCCGGTCGTTGACCGCCGGCTGATGGGTGCGGGCTGATGGACGCCGTGGAGCGCGGGCTCGTCGACCGGTTCGTGGCCGGTGACCCGGCCGCGCTGCGGGCCCTCTACGACCGGCACGCCGGCGAGGTCCACGGCTTCGCGCTGCGCTGCCTGCGCGCCCACCACGACGCCGAGGACGTCACCCAGCAGGTGTTCGTGCGCGCCTGGCGCGGGCGCGCCACGTTCGACCCCGGCCGTGGCACGATCGGCGCCTGGCTGCAGGGCATCGCCCGCCGCCAGGTGGCCGACCGGCTCGCCGCCCGGACCCGCGACGCCGAGGTGTCGAGGGCGGCGCAGGTCGCGGGCGACGGACCGGGTGGCGGGGTTCCCGACCAGGTGATCGAGGCGGTGGTGGTGGGCGACGAACTGGACCGCCTGCCGGCCGAGCAGCGCCGGGTGGTGCGGCTGGCGTTCTACCACGACCTGACGCACACCCAGATCGCCGCGCTGACCGGCCTGCCGCTGGGCACGGTGAAGAGCCACCTGCGCCGGGGGCTGGAGCGGCTGCGCAGACGCTGGGAGGTCGACGGTGTGGCACCCCGATCCTGATCAGCTCGCGCTGGCCGCGCTGCCGGCCGAGGAACCCGACCCGGGGGTCGCCGCGCACCTGGCGGAGTGCGCGCTGTGCGCCGGCCACGTGGCGTCGTTGCGGCGCACCGTGGACCTGGCCCGCGCCGGTGGCGACACCTCCGACGACGGCACCGGGCCCCCGGAGCGGGTGTGGCGGGCGATCACCGAGGAGCTGGCGATCGCCGACCCGCCGCAGCACATCGCCACCGCCCGCACCGGGCACCGGCGCGGGCGGGCGTGGTGGCGGGTGGCGGTGCCGGCCGCCGCCGCGCTGCTGGGCCTGGCCGTCGGCCTCGGCATCGGGTACACGGCGGCCCCGTCCGCCCCGCCCGAGCCGGACGGCGCGGTCGTCGCACTGCTCACCCCCGTCGGCGACCTCGACCCGGACGGCACCGGCGAGGTCGTGATGCTGCGCGCAGACGACGAGGACCGGATGCGGGTCGACCTGCGGGGCGTGCCCGACCTCGACGGCGGCGACTACCTCGAGGTGTGGCTGCTCGCCCCCGACGGCACCCGGCTGGTGTCGCTGGGCGGGCTCACCCCCGGCGACGGCGCCTACCACGGCACGTTCACCGTCCCCAGGGGCCTGCCGATCACCGAGTTCAGCATCGTCGACGTCTCCGTCGAGCGCTGGGACGGCGACCCCGGCCACTCCACGCTGAGCGTGCTGCGGGGTCCCCTGACCTGACCTGACCGCGGTTCAGCCGTCCACCGTGCGGCGGACCCGGACCGTCAGGTGGCGGAAGCCCGCGATGCCGCCGAACAGCCCGGCGATGTCGAGCACGCGCACGGTGGCCATCCGGTCGGCCACCCCGCCGTCCTCCAGCGGGGGCAGCCCGGCCAGCGCGTCCCGGAACGCCTCGTCGAAGCTGAGGGCGGCGGAGAACCCGGTCGCCTCGTCGCCCCCGGCCGGATCGGTCGCGGGCCCGAGTGCGGCGAGCTGCTCCAGATCCCGGCCCGGCTCCTGGATCCGCACCGCGTCCACGCCGTCGGCGTGGTGCACCCGGATCACGTCGCGGTCGACCGGGTAGCGCACGACCTCGGCGTAGCGGAACGGGGTGAGCACCTGCGGCCAGAACCCGGGCAGCGGCACGCGGACCAGCTCGAACCGCGGCGGGAAGATCCGCAGTGGGGACTGCACGACGTCCACCCGGAAGCCCGGGCTGGGCAGCTCGCCGGTGGCGATGAGCACCACCCGGTCGGCGACGCGGAAGGCCTCGATGCTGCGCCGGTCGGCCAGCTCACGACCGGACCCCAGCGGCTCCTGCACCCGGATCCGCAGCACGTCGTCGGCGACGTCGACGACCTCGAAGTCGTAGTCGGGCCGCGCCCCGCCGAAGCGCACCGCGATCCGGCCCGGGACCCGGCAGCTCCACCGGCCGGGCACCGTGACGATCCCGTCCGCCGCCCCCACGTCCTCCTGGAGGAAGACCCCGTCGCCGTACACGCGGAAGCCGTCGCGGCCGAAGCTGACGGGGAAGGCGAAGCCCTCGCGGCGGAACACCTGGACGTCGTCCCGGTCCTCCTCCCGCGAGTGGATCCAGTGGCCGAACAGGGCCTGGTGGGCGGTGGTCGGGGCGGCTGTCGTGGTGGTCATGGGCGTTCACCTCGTTGATCGGGCGGTCCCGCCGCTCGCGGGGCCGCCGAGGAGGACCCGTGCGCGACGCGCCGTGATACGCCGATCACGGGCGCCACGTGCAAATCCCGTACCGGGCCGGCGCGCGACCGGGATGGCCCCGCTGTTCGGCACCCGTCCGCCGAGGCGATGCTCGCCGGCGTGACCGAAACGACCACTCCCGCCCCGGCGCTGCGCCTGCTGGCGCTCGCGCTCCTCCTGCTCGGCCTCGTGCTGTGCATCGGCCTGCTCGCGACCGCCGGCGACTTCTCGACGATCGCGCTGAACCCGCAGCCGGAGCCGCCGGGCTGATGGCACCCGGAACCGGGCGGCGCGCGGGATGTTCGACAGCCCGCGCGCGCCCGGATCCGCTCGGTGCACGGCGATCGGGTACTACGGTCGCGTCATGGCCACTCGACTCGTCCGACCCGGCTCCGGCAAGTTGATCGCCGGGGTGTGCGCCGCTCTCGCCGACCGGTTCGGCGTGTCCCGCGGCCTCGTCCGCCTCGTCTTCGTGGCCTTCGGGCTGGTCGGCGCCGGTGAGCTGGCCTACATCATCCTGTGGATCATCATCCCGAAGGAGCGGCGGTAGGGCTCAGCCGAACGCGGCCTGCCGCACGGCGTTCGCCACCTCCGGTCCGTCCACGGCGCCGTGCCCGCTGATGACGGCGTCGCCGGCCAGGTTGTGCACCCGCGCCTCCGCGAAGCGGTAGGTGGTCCCGACCGGCCCCAGCGTCCCCTCCCGCACCTCGACGGCCGGCAGGCCGACGGCTCCGTTGGCGCCGATCCCGCCGTAGGGGTCGTCGCGGTCACCCAGCCCGGACGCCACCTGCTGCGCGATCCGCGAGGCGATCGCGTAGGCGAACCGGACGGCGAGGTCCTTCTGCGAGTGCGTGACGACGATCGGGCCGCCCACGGCTCCCCCTCGGACCGCCCTGCGGAACGCCCCCACCGTGCCGAGCGGACCGGTCGCGTCGTCGAAGGCGAACTGGCTGAACGCGCCCTGCAGCAGGCACAGCGCGTGGGCGGGAGCGCCGTCGGCGGCGGCGGCGCTGATGACCCGCGCCCCGAACGAGTGCCCGACCAGGCTGACCGACGCGCCCCCGGCCTCGGTGGCGAGCCGGCGCAGCAGCCTCGCCACCCCGTTCCGGCCGACGTCGCCGGCCCGCTCCTTCATCCGGTAGTAGGTCCCCATGTTCAGCAGGAACCGGGCCAGCACGAGCGGGGACAGGAACCCGTCGCCGAACCCGGCCGCCCCGCCGGGACCCCCGACCGGACGCGCACCCGCATGCGCGAGCAGCTGGGGCGACCTGGCCAGCACCCCGAGGTAGCCCTGCTCGACCTGGCGGAAGAGCTCCTCGACGTCGCCGTGCAGCAGCGGCGAGGGCATCGGGTCGTCGTCGGCCACGGCGTCCGGGGACGGCAGCACCGACCGCCGCAGCGCCTCGACGAAGGCCGCCCTGGCCCCGGGCGAGTGGTCGAGCAGCGGCACCTGCGCCCGGAGCGCGGCGGCCGCCGCGGGGTCCTCGACGGTGGCGTCGATGCGGTCGGCGAGCCGGGTGGCCGCGTCGACGGCCGCCAGCGCGCCGCCGGCGATGGTGCCGCCCTCGTCCGCCCACTGCACGGACGGCCACAGCAGGCCCACGACGACGGGCCGGACACCCGGGGCCCGCTGCTGCGCGGCGATCCGGTCGGCGAGCACGGTGTAGAAGCGCTCCGCGTCCTGGACCGTGTTGTTCCACCCGTGGCACAGGCAGAGGACGTGGGTCGGCGGCGACGCCCGTCCGACCCCCTTCGCGAGGGCGACGGCGGCGTCGAACTGCTCGGTCCTGGCGACCGCGCCGCTCGTGGTGAACTCGACCGGGGCGTAGGGCAGCTGCACGGCGATCCTCCTGCCGGGTTGGGTGCTGGGGTCAGACGGCCTGGATGGCGCGCATCGCGTCGACGAGACCGGCTCCTTGGAACGTGCGGGCCCGGCCGAGGTCCGTTGCGGAGCCCATGAGGATCCGCTTCACCTCCTCGGGCCGGCCGATGAACTCCGGGTGGACGGACAGGAACGCCGCCGCGGTGCCCGACACGTGCGGGGCGGCCATCGAGGTGCCCGTGTCCTCGACGTAGGTCGCGCGGTCGTCGGCCGCCCTCGCCTTGACGAGGTTCTTGCCGGCCGCCGCGCTGATCACCCGCTCGCCCGGGGCAACCAGGTCGGGCTTGGGCCGCCCGTCGCCGGTCGGGCCCTTCGACGAGAAGAACGCCACGCCGGTCGAGTGCGGCGACGCCGAGGTCGCGCCGACGGTGACGGCGAGCTCGGCGTTGCCGGGGTCCTGGATCGTCATCGCGAACCCCACCTGCGCGACGTTCTGGGCGCCGTCGATGCCGATGCCGTAGCCGGTGTTGCCGGCCGCCACCACGACGAGCACGCCCGACTTGACCAGCAGGTCCACCTCCCGGCACACGGGCGTCAGCCCGGCGCCGAACCAGGCCGGGTCGAACGGGTAGCCGACGGAGATGTTGACGCCGTGGATGACGAGGTTGCGGCCGTGGTCGTTGACCCGCTGGACGTGGCGCAGCGCGGCGAGCACGGCGTGCAGGTCGCCGGTGCCGTCGGCGCGCAGGACCTTCAGCGAGACCAGCGACGTGAGCGGGGCCATCCCGCTGATCGCGGGGAACTCCAGCATCCTGGTCCGGCTCTGCTCCTGCTCGTCGAGGTACCAGCCGGCGGCGACGACGGGCCCCTCCTGCGCGCCGGCGATGATGGCGGCCACGTGCGTCCCGTGGCCGAACTCGTCGATGAGCGCGTCGCCGGGCGAGTCCGACACGAACGAGCGGTGCCACCGCGCGCCGGCGTCGAGGTTCGTGTGCCGGGTGAAGTGGGGGTGGTCGGCCTGGACGCCCGAGTCGACCACGGCCCAGACGATCCGCCGCCCGCCCGCGTCGAAGGCGCGCCGCGCCGCGTCGCACTTCGTCGTGACGATCGACCGGGTGATCAGCGGAGTGACCTCGAAGTTCGGCCAGATCCGGTGGATGGCCGAGCGCGGCGCCCGGCTGGGCGTCGCCGGTGCGTCGAGCTGCGACGGCGCCGGCGTGGTCGGGAGGCCGACCGACGCACGCACGACGCGCCGGATCTCCCCGGCCGTGAGCGCCGCCCCGACGTAGCCGTCGGCGACCCGGACGGGTCGATCGGGCGCGACCTCCCGCAGGAGCGACTCGATGGCCTCGACAGCGGCTCGCACGCCGAGGGGGTAGTTCGTCGAGACCTCGATGACGACACCGATGGGCCGTTCGCCCGCAGTGCGCATCAACTCCTTCAGGGGGCGCGAGATGATGCTGTCCATCACCAGGTCCGGCGAGGTCGGCACCTGCTGCCCCTCCCCGGGTCGACCGCTCGGCTCGCCCGCGGCCGGGGCCATCGTGTACTCCGCCGGCAGGTCGTCGCCGGTCATCCGCCCCACCCCGCTAACCGCGCATCGGGAACAGCACGACCGGGTCGTCGGCCCGCAGCGTCACCGGCTCGGCGAACGGCTCGCCGTCGACGACCAGGCGGACGGGCAACTCGGGCTGCTGCCCGCTCGACGGGGGATCACCGGCGACGGGCCGTTCCTCCACGTGGACGCGGCCGCCGCTGAGCTCCGCGACCCGGGCCGCGAGCCAGGTCAGGAACTCCCGGCGGGCACCGGGGTCCCGCAGGACCCGCCCGAGCGCCGCCCGCACCCCCTCCGGGTCGAACGGCGACAGGTCGGGCTCGCGGGATCCGGCCATCGCCGTCGCGATCGCCTCGAAGACGGCGCGGTCGTCCCCCACGAGCCCGCCCCCCTCGCTCAGAGCGCGGCCAGCACGACGGGCAGGACCTGCATGCCGACCTGGGCCACCCTGCCCCAGTCGACCGACGAGACCGCGTCGCCGATCGAGTCGATGGCGTCGGTGAACCAGTTCTTGGTCATGTCGACCGACGGCTGGAACGCCTTGCCCTGCTGCAGCGCCGCCACCGGCTCCACGGCCGCCTTCGTCCACGCCTGGAGCGCGGTCATGAACGCGGGGTCGTTCAGGTGCGGGCTGACGATCTCCCGCAGCTGCGCCACCGCCTGCTCCTTGGGAACGGCCGGGACGAAGGCCTTGCCCTTGCCGATCCCGAAGATGCTCAGTACCTGGCTCACCGTCTGGCCGGCGATCCGGGGGTCGATCCCGACCGTCGGCGCCAGCGTCTGCGCGACGCCCGGCAGGATCCCGCCGAGCCCGCTGAGGAAGTCGCCGAACCCCTTCTCCGGGTCGTCCGCGAGCCCGGCCCCCTTGACGGAGGTGGTCAGCGCGTTGGTGGTCAGACTCATGTCCTTCTCCTTCTCCTTCTTCGATGTGCTTGCCGAACCCCGTGCGGCGACGCCGCTCTGCGCGGTCCGCCTGGTCCGGGGCTTCGCCTTGGAGCGCGTCTGCCCCTCGCCGCTCTGGTAGGTGGTCATGGCTGCGTTCAGACCCCGATCCCGAGCGACTGGAGGAACGCCTCGATCTCGTCGTCCGCGGACGGCGTGCTCGTCGCGCCGGAGGCGCCGTGGGTGATGAGCGGCTCGGTGAGCCAGCCGCCGTGCGCCATCGGCGCCTCGGCGACCGGTGTCTGGCGCATGTTCAGCTCCGCCAGGCGCTGGGCGATGCCATCCCTCAGCGCCGCGACCGGCACCGTCGCCCCGCCGGCGTCGAGCTCGAGCCCGAGCGCCCAGGTGAACGCCGACAACCCGGCGGTCGGCGGGCTGCCGGCCGCGGCCGTCTGGTCGGCCAGGCAGGCGGCGAGCAGCACCCCGTTGAGCTCCGACTGGCCTTCGCCCGCCTTGGCCGGCGGGACCTCGGCGCCGAGCGCCTCGCCCGAGAACTGCTTGGCCACCGCCCCGGTGTCCGAGGTCGCCTTCCGGCCGAACGACTTGAACGAGCTGGCCTGGGCCAGCAGCGCCATGTCCGCGGCCGCCTGCTCGGGCGGTGGCTGCCACACCTTGGCCCGCGTCACCTGCAACCCGTTGGGGGCGAAGAACAGCTTCTCCATCCCGGCGGCGTGGCAGGCGTCGATGATGCAGGTGAACGCGCCCTCCGGGGCCTGGTTGCTGAAGTGCACCAGCTCGGTGTCCTCGAGGAACTGGTCGTACATGCACAGCACCTCGATGTAGGTCGCCCCCTTCACGTAGCGGTAGCCGTGCGAGGACTGGAAGAAGACGATCTCGTCGTCCGCCGCCGCGCCCGCGAGGAGCTGGGAGAGCCCGATCCGGACGTTCGCCAGCGTCGCGGCGCTGTTGTGCAGCAACGTGATGTCCTCGGACCGGAAGCCGTAGTGGTCCAGCAGGAGCCCCCGGAACCGCTGCGTGTCCGCGACGCAGCTGTTCAGGTTGTTCCGGTGGTCCGGGTAGAGGTCGATGCCGACCAGCAGCGCGCGCTTCGAAGCCACGGGAGGTCCCCTCGTCGTCCGTCGTGAATGTGCGGGCAATCGTGCATCCCGAGCCCGACGACGTCGAGTGACCCGTATTGGTGAACGCCATCCGCGGGACGCACTGAATTGATTCCGCGTGGGTCGAGATGTCCGCATTGCGACGATTCGACCGACCCTGCCACGTCAATTGACGGAGGGTCGCCGACCAGCAATACGCATTACTGCGAACATCACGGCCGGGGCGATCGGCCACGGCCGGTCACGACTAGCCTGATCAGGTGAAACGCACCCTCGACCCGATCGGCGGAGCGCCCCGCGGCGGCTCGGCGACCCGTCCCGAGCAGCACGCGATCGTCAATACGCAGAACTACGGACCCGCAGGCGAAGGCGTCCGTGCTTCAATCGCCGGCACTCGCCACAGCCATGATTCAACAGCCCGGCTCGGGTCCTTCAGCGATTTGTCACGGCAGACCGACGAGGGGACCATACCTCAGCTCGTCGATCGCCGGAAAAGGCGCATCTCCGGTTTCGCGACCCGTCCGGGTCGCCGCTCACGCGGGGAAGACGGGCGTTCCCGGCCGCTCCGCGCGGGAGCGTCCGGGAACGCGGTGTTCGGGGCGTCGCGGCCCCGGGGGCTCAGCCGTCCCCGCGGGCCGGCAGGTACTCCCGCAGCTCCCCCTTCAGCGGACCGGCGAACGCCTCGGCCACCGCCTCCGGCGTCCACCCGCCCTCGTGGAACTGCTCGGCGACCTGCTCGGGGTGGGTCCACAGCGCGATCCGGTCGCCGCCCGCGGCGATGGCCTGGCCGGTGACCTCGGCCGACGCGGCCGAGGCCAGGTAGACGATCATCGGAGCGACGTCGTCCGGGGTCCCCAGGCCGCGTCGGCGCACGTCCGCCGGCACGGGCTCACCCCGGTCCACCTTCTCGACCAACTCGCCCAGGCCGGGGATGGTCGCGACCATGCGGGTGAGGGCGGTCGGGACGATCGCGTTGACCGTGACCCCGATCTTCGCGTGCTCCACGGCCCACGTGCGCATCATCGCGACGATGGCGCCCTTCGACGCCGAGTACGCGGTCTGCCCGAAGCTCGCCCGCTGGCCCGCGGGCGACCCCACCAGGATGAGCCGACCCCCCTCGCCCTGCTCGCGGAACCGGGCGGCGGCCGCCCGACCGCACGTGAAGGTGCCCCGGAGGTGGCTGCCCACCACGAGGTCGAAGTCCTCGTCGGTCGTGTTGCGCAACGTCCTGTCGCGCAACGCCCCCGCGTTGGTGACCATGACGTCGAGCCGCCCGAACTCACCCACCGCCCGCTCCACCAGCGCATCGGCGACCTCGGCCCCACCCACGGCCCCCACCTCGGCGACCGCGGCACCCCCCGCCCCCACGATGGACGCGACCGTCTCCTCGGCGACATCGGCATCGATGTCGTTCACCACGACCGACGCACCGGCCGCGGCGAGCGCCCGGGCGTAGGACCGCCCCAGCCCCCGTCCGGAACCGGTCACCACGGCGACCCTGCCGTCGAGCATGTGCCCTCCTCCTGCGCCCTTCGGGCGTCCTCGACCTCGCCACGACGCGATGGCGACGGGGCCGTGCGCACGCGCGGGCCCCACTTGAAACTAGGAGAACCAGCGCCGTCGCGAACGCCGCTGATGACGGGTTCGGCGCGGGTCTCCGTCGCGGGACGACCACGTCGTCCGTCGCGGACGCGGCACGACGCCCGGCCGAGGGCGACGAGCGACCCGTCTCCCGGAACGACCATCTCCGTCCGCGTCCCCGACCACGGCGTGCGATCCGGGTCCGCACCGAGTTCCCCGGCAGCACCCGCTGGTCGACGATCGTGGCGAGGTTGACCAGCAGCTTCACGGTCCCGGGCGGTGCTGGCCACCGGTCCGCAGCCGGCCCGCACCGTGCTTGTCAAGCCGGCGCCCCGGCAGGCGGCACAGGCCCGTCGCCGAGCACCCGGGCGACCGCCTCTCCGACCAGTTGCCGGTGGCAGCGCGCCGGGTCTGCCTCGAAGCACAGCAGTGCAACCCGCTGCCGCCGCGCGCGGTCGGCCACCGTCTCCACGGCCTGCGCCGCCTCGGGTCTGCCCAGCAGTTCCCGGAACCGGTCCCGTGCCGCCGAGGTCCCGGCGCGGAAGCCGTCGCGGTTGTCGACCGGGTTGCCCAGCGCCCGCAGGTGCAGGTACTCGATCCCGGCCGCGGCGAGCCGCTCGGCGAGGCCACGCTTGGACAGTCCGGGCTTGCGGGAGATCGGGGTCAACCGCACGTCGACCAGCAGGGACACGTCCTTGGCTACCAGGTCGTCAACGACCTCTTCGGCCGAACGACCTTCGTAACCGACGGTCAGCAGGCTCACCTCACGGGCCACGGCGCCGCGGCCCGGTACTCGTCCAGCACCCGCACGATCTCCGCCGCCGTCGCCGGTCGCTCCTGCGGCCGGTCCTCGTAGCGCTCGGTCAGCTCGGTCATCGGCTCGATCAACCCGAACACGTCCACCGGCTCGTGGAAGCCTTCCGCGGCGATCGCCCGCGCCGCCCGATACGGCCGCTGCACGCCCTCGGCCACCGAGTTCGCCTGGTTCCAGCACAGCAGGTCGAACTGGCTGCCCGGCCCCGCCTGTCCCAGCACGACCTGCGGCGGAATCGACACCACGTCCGCAGCGACGGCGCCCTGCTCGTCGAACGGGACCTCCTCGACCGGACGCACCGCCATCGCCCCGATCACCGGACGCAGCCGCTCCACACAACGCAGGCACCGGGCCTCGAAGTCCGTGCCGGTGCGCGCCTGCCCCGGCTCGGCGAGCAGGGCATCGACCTGCCGGTAGCGCTTCAACACCACCGATACCGGGTGGTCGTCGAAGTACAGCCGCGCGCACACGTCGATCAGCGTCGTCAGCCGGACCCGCAACCGCCACTGCGGCCGCGACTCCACCAGAGCCAACTCGTGCCGACCCACCTCCTGCACCCGCTGGCGAACACCAGGGGGACGCATGGCGGCGATCCTAGAGACCCGTCACAGCGCCGCGACGCAACCGGCCCAGTCGTCCGGCCGCGAACCACTCTGCACGTCCGGTAGCCGCAGGTTGACGACGCGAGTCCCCGAGGACGAGTGGGCCAGGTCCGTCTCGCGCGACCATTGGGTTCGATGCACTGGTCTGAGCCCTCACCGCCGGCGAGACCGTCGACGGCCGCACCGACCGCCCGGAGGACGGTGAGGCTTCTCGCCCAGCTGGATCCACGTTCCGCACCCGCGAACGGCGCGCCGACCTCGTGGCCCCCAGGGCTAGTACTACAGCCGGACTTCGTGATCTTGCTCCGTGGGGGGTGCCCGGAACGTGGCGCGGCCACCGCATGATCATCTCGGGTTGTGTGGACTCAAGACGAAGCGGTGGCCGCAACCCACAGCCTAG
>NZ_JAHDTH010000025.1 GCF_018531445.1 Pseudonocardia lacus | reverse complement strand
CGCGGTCGTCGAGCGCACCCGGGCCCAGCGCGTCGCCGCCGAGCGGCTGGCCGCCGCGGGCGGGGTCCCCACCTTCGTGCTCATGGCCGAGGTCGACATGACCGGCTGCGCCGAGCTGCGGGCGCGGATCGCCGAGGTCCCCGGGGCCGCCGTGCCCACGGTGACCGACCTGGTCGTCACCGCCGCCGGGCGGGCGCTGCGCGAGCACCCCGCGGTGAACGCCGAGTGGCGCGACGGGGAGGTCGTCGCCCACGAGCGGGTGCACGTCGGGATGGCGGTGGACACCCCCGACGGGCTGCTCGTCCCGACCGTCACCGACGCCGGCACCCGCAGCCTGTCCGCGGTCGGCGCGGCCACCCGCGACCTCGCCGCGCGGGCCCGGGCCGGCCGGTGCACGCCCGCCGAGCTGGGCGGGGCGAGCTTCACCGTGTCGAACCTGGGCGCGTTCGGCGTCCGCGCGTTCACCGCGGTGGTCAACCCGCCGCAGGCCGCGATCCTGGCCGTGGGCGCCGCCCGCGACACCGCCGTGGTGCGCGAGGGCGCCGTGGTCGTGCGTTCGGTGATGACGGTGGCGCTGACCTGCGATCACCGCGTCCTCGACGGGGCCACCGCCGCCCGGTTCCTCACCCGGCTCACCGCCCTGCTCGACCAGCCCCTCGCCCTGGTGCTCGACCCGCAGGAGGAGGTCCCATGACCGTCGACGTGCTCGGCTCGTACTGGACCACGGCCGGGCCGGTGCAGATCGGCACCGGCCGGGAGTGGAGCCTGTTCGGCTGGCCCGAGCGCTGCGCCGAGGCCGCCGGGGTCGGGATGCGCGGGCTCGGCCTGTGGCACGCCGACCTGGAGCACCTGCTGCGGACCCACAGCCTCGCCGAGCTGCGTTCGATCTTCGTCGACCACGGGCTGGAGGTGCTGGAGCTGGAGTTCCTCAACGACTGGTTCGTCCCGCCCGGCGACCCCCGGCGCACCGCCTCCGACCAGCAGCGCGACCTGCTGTTCGGCGCCGCGGCCGAGCTCGGCGCGCACCACATCAAGCTGGGCAACCTCAAGCGCACCGAGGCCGGGCTCGACCAGCTCACCACGGCCTTCGCCGAGCTGTGCGCGGACGCGGCCGGACGCCACGGCGCGCCGCTGGCCTACGAGCTGATGCCCTTCGACGTCAACGCCGGCTCGATCGAGGCGGTGGTGCGGATCGTGGGTGGGGCCGGCGCCGCCAACGGCGGGATCGCCCTGGACACCTGGCACCTGGGCAAGATGCGGATCGCGCCCGACGAGCTGGCCACCGTCCCGGCCGACCTGCTCGGCTACGTCGAGCTCAGCGACGGGATGCGCGCCGACATGCCCGACCACAGCGTGGAGACCACCCGGTTCCGCCGGCTGCCCGGCGAGGGCGAGTTCGACATCCCCGGCTACGTCCGGGCGCTGACCGGGCTGGGCTACCGCGGCCCGTGGGGGGTCGAGGTGCTCTCCGACGACCTGCGCGCCCTGCCGATGCCGGAGATGTTCCGGCGCACCGTCGAGACCACCCGCGCCCAGCTCGACCTGGCCGGCGCGGGACAGGGAGGAACCCCGTGACCGACCCGGCGTTCGATCCTCGGGGCCTGGCCCCCGACCGGCTGGTCGAGCTGTACCGGCAGATGGTGCGCATCCGCGAGTTCGAGGAGCGGGTCAAGCGGACCTTCGCCGAGCACCCGGGGGTGATCCGCGGGCACACCCACCTGGCCGACGGGGCCGAGGCCTCGATCGTCGGGTCGGTGGCCGCGCTGCGCCCCGGCGACCAGCTGACCGCCACCTACCGCTGCCACGGCTACCCCATCGCGCTGGGCAGCGACACCGCCGCGATGATGGCCGAGATCTACGGGCGGGCGACCGGCACCTGCGGGGGGTACGGCGGCTCGATGCACCTGTGCGACCCCGAGCGCGGGTTCCTGGGCACCTCCGGCATCGTCGGCCAGGGCATCCCGCACGCCACCGGCGCGGCGTGGGCGGCGCAGATCCGCGGCGACCGCGACGTCGTCCTGGGCTTCTTCGGCGACGGCGCCAGCAAGCAGGGCGCGTTCCACGAGTCGCTCAACATCGCCGCGCTGTGGAAGCTGCCGGTGGTCTACGTCCTGGAGAACAACAGCTTCAGCGCGGGGGTGCGCACCGAGCAGGAGGACGCGAACGCCGCCGCCGGCGAGCCGCTGGCCACCAAGGCCAAGGCGTACTCGATGCCCGGCGTCACCGTCGACGGCGGCGACCCGCTGGCCGTGTACGACGCGCTGTCGGCGGCCGTCGCGCGGGCCCGGGCGGGGGAGGGACCCACGCTGGTGGAGTCGCGGGTGTACCGCCTCTCCGCGCACGGCAACTCGATCGCCCCACCGGGGGTGCCGCTGCACTACCCGGAGCACGAGGCGATCTCCCGGTTCGGCGCGGTCGAGGAGTACGAGGCGGCCAAGCGCGGCGACCCGGTGCCGCGCTTCCGGGCCGCGCTGGTCGCCGCGGGCGTGCTCGGCGACGCGCCGGCCCGCTCGATCGCCGCGGACGCCGCCGAGGAGATGCAGCACGCGGTCGACACCGCCCTGGCCGCCCCGTTCCCGGAGCCGGCGGCCGCACTGGAGCACGTGTACGCGGAGGCCCCGGCATGAGCACCCACGAGACCACCTACATCGGCGCCGTGATGGAGGCGATCGACCAGGAGATGGCCCGCGACGAGCGGGTGCTGCTGCTCGGGCAGAGCGTCGGCGGCCGACCCGACGACCCGTTCGTGCAGCGCTACGGCGAGAACCGGGTGCGGGTCACCCCGATCTCGGAGACCGCCGAGATCGGGATGGCCGTCGGCGCCGCACTGGCCGGGATGCGCCCGGTAGTGGACGCCACGATGGCGGAGTTCCTGCTGGTCGCCATGGATCAGGTGGTCAACGAGGGCAACCGGTTCCACCACATGAGCGGCGGGCGGGTGCGGGTGCCGATGGTGCTCAAGGCCGGCTACGGGTTCACCGCTGGCTGGGCGGGCCAGCACACCGGCTCGATCTACGGGATGTTCATGGGCGTGCCCGGGCTGAAGGTCGCCCTGCCCTCCACCCCGGCCGACGCGAAGGGGCTGATGGCCACCGCGATCCGCGACGACAACCCCGTGCTGTTCCTGCACCACTACCTGCTGACCCTGGACCGCGGTGAGGTGCCCGACGGCGAGCACCTGGTGCCCTTCGGGCAGGCCGTGATCCGCCGGCCGGGCGCCGACGTCACGCTGGTCGCCACCGGCTGGACCGTGCCGATGGCGCTGGCGGCGGCCGCGACGCTGGCCGCCGACGGCATCGAGGCCGAGGTGATCGACCCGCGCACGATCGCCCCGCTGGACACCGCCACCGTGCTGGCCTCGGTGCGGCGCACCGGGCGGCTGGTGCTGGTCGACCAGGCCACCCGGCACGCCTCGGTCGCCGCGGTGCTCGCCGCCGAGGTGGCCGAGGCCGGGTTCGACGCGCTGCGCGCCCCGATCGTGCAGGTCACCGGGCTGGACGCGGGGATCGCCTACAGCAGGCCGATGGAGGAGCACGTGCTGCCCGACGAGGCGAAGGTCGTCGCCGCGGTGCGCCGGGTCGTCGAACACTCCGGGACCCGGGTCTGAGCGTGGACGCCGAGCAGACCCGGGCGGTGCTGGCCATGATGTGGCGCATCCGGGCCTTCGAGGAGCGCGTCGGGCAGCTCAAGCGGGCCGACGAGGTGCACGGGCTGATCCACCTCTCGATCGGCCAGGAGGGCGTGGCCGCCGCCGTCTGCGGGCAGTTGCGCACCGCCGACGCCGTCTACAGCGGGCACCGGGCGCACGGCCACGCGCTGGCCAAGGGCGCGTCGATGGCGCGCGCGCTGGCTGAGCTGATGGGCCGCCGCGACGGGCTGTGCCGGGGGATGGGCGGGTCGATGCACCTGGTCGACGTCGAGCACGGGTTCCTGGGCGCCACCGGGGTGGTGGGCGGCAACATCCCGTTGGCACTGGGCAGCGCGCTGGCGCTGCGCGCGGCCGGCCGCGACGCGGTGGCGGTGGTGTTCTTCGGCGACGGCGCGGTGCAGGCCGGCCTGTTCGCCGAGTCGGTCAACCTGGCCGCGCTGTGGCGGCTGCCGGTGCTACTGGTATGCGAGAACAACGGCTTCGCCGAGTTCAGCCCGCGCTCGGCGCACACCCCGGTGGAACGGGTCCGCGACGTGGTCGCCCCCTTCGGGCTGGCCGGGGGCACCGTGGACGGCAACGACGTCGACGCGGTGTGGGACGCCGTGGCCGGGCTGCTCCCGGCGGTGCGGGCGGGGGAGGGGCCGGCGTTGCTGGAGTGCCTCACCCACCGGCTGCGCGGGCACTACGAGGGCGACCCCGACCGCTACCGGGAGGCCGTGTCGTCGGCCGAGTGGCGCGAGCGCGACCCCATCGCGCGCCTGCAGCGGGCGGCGACCGGCGACGGTCGCCTCGACCCGGACGAGCTGCCCGGGTTCGAGCGGGCCGCCCGCGACGAGGTGGAGCGGGCCGTGCTGGCGGCCCGGGAGAGCCCGTTCCCCGACGCCGCCCTGGCCGCATCGCTGGTGTACGGCCGGTGATCACCACCTACGCCCGGGCGATCGGTGCGGCCCTGGCCACCGCCATGCGCGCGGACCCGTCGGTGGTGGTGCTGGGCGAGGACGTCTCGGTGGGCGGTCCGTTCACCGTCACCACCGGCCTGGCCGAGGAGTTCGGCGCCGGCCGGGTGCTGGACACCCCGATCAGCGAGGCGGCGATCTGCGGCGTCGCGATCGGCGCCGCCCAGTCCGGGCTGCGCCCGGTGCTGGAGATCATGTACGTGGATTTCCTGACCCTGGCCCTCGACCAGCTGGTCAACCAGGCCGCCAAGGCCCGGTTCATGTCCGGCGGCCAGCTCGGCGTGCCGATGGTGCTGCGCACCCAGGGCGGGGCCGGGCAGCGGGGCGCGGCGCAGCACTCGCAGAGCCTGGAGAGCTGGCTGTGCCACGTGCCCGGGCTGAAGGTGGTGATGCCGAGCCGGGCCGTGGACGCGGCCGGCCTGCTGGCCTCGGCGATCGCCGACCCGGACCCGGTCGTCGTGGTGGAGAACAAGATCCTCTACCCGCGCAGGGAGCAGCTGCCCGAGGTCGTCGAGCCGGTGCCGATCGGCGTGGCGGCGACCCTGCGGCCGGGCCGGGACGTGACGGTGCTGGCGATGTCGCGGATGGTGTCGGAGTCGCTGGACGCGGCCGACCAACTGGCCGCGGAGGGCGTCGAGGTGGAGGTCGTCGACCCGCGCACGCTGGTCCCGCTGGACCTGCCCGCGGTGCTCGACTCCGTGCGGCGCACCCACCACCTGGTCGTCGCGCACGAGGCCGTCGCGCACGGCGGGTTCGGCGCGGAGATCGCCGCCACGGTGCAGAAGGCGGCGTTCGACGACCTCGACGCCCCGGTCGAACGGGTCGGGGCGCCGTTCCAGCCGATCCCGCTCAGCCCCGGCCTGGAGGACGCCTACCTGCCCGACGCCGCCTCGGTCGTGGCGGCCGTCCGGCGCGTGCTGGGGCGCTGATGGGTACGCCGGCCCGCCGCTGATGCTGGCCGGCTAGGGACCGAACGCCGCCGGGTCGGTCATCACCTCGACGAGGGTGGGGTGGTCGACCGTGCGGGCGGTGTCGAGGCACTCCCGCAGATCGGCGAGGTTGTCGACCCGCCGACCGGGCACGCCGAACGCGGTGCTGATGTCGGCGATCCGGGGGCCGGCGATGTCCACGCCGGGGTAGCGCTGCCGCGCGACCGCCTCGCCGCCGTAGCGGCGCAGCGCCGCGCCGACGGCGGCGTAGCTCTGGTTGTTCATGACCACGTAGGTGACGGGCAGGCCGCCGCGGGCCGCCGACCACAGGGCCGGCAGGCCGAACTGGAACACGCCGTCGCCGAGCACCGCCGCGACGTGCCGGTGCGGCATGCCCATCGCGATGCCGAGCGCGGCGCCCATGCCCCACCCGAGCGAGCCCGACGTCGAGACGAAGTAGTCGTCGCCGGTGTGCTGGTGCGCCCGCTGCTGCAGGATCCCGCCCGCGGTGGTGGCGTCGCCGACGATGGCCGAGCCGCGCAGCGAGTCGGTGATGACGTCGACGACGTCCGCGGGCTGGAGCGGGCCGCCCGGCGCCGACGGCGTGCGGGGCACGGCCGGCGCGGCCGGTGGGACCTCGCGCGACGGGACCGGGGGCAGTGCGTCGAACAGGGCTTCGAGCACCAGTCGCTGGTCGCCGATCAGCGCCGCGTCGACGCCGTAGATCATCCCGACGTGCTTGGGGTCGATGTGGCTGTGCACGACCGGCACTCCGGCCGGCAGCGGGGGGACGCGGGCGGGCTCGAACTCGTTGAACACGCGGGCGCCCAGGAAGGCGAGCAGGTCGGCCCGGCGCACCAGCGGGTTCCCCACCTCGTACTGGCCGCGGAAGTGCGGGTGGTCGGTCGGGAAACCGGGGCGCTCGAACCCGCGCCGGTCCTCGTGCAGGACCGGTGCCCCGAGCCGTTCGGCGAGGCGCACCAAGGCGTCGACGGCGCCGACGCGGGCGAGCTCGCTGCCGGCCACCAGGACGGGCCGCTCGGCGGCGGCGAGCAGGTCGGCCGCGGCGCGGACGGCGTCGGGCGCCGGCCGCACCCGGGAGTCGAACCGGTAGGACGCCGTGTCCGGCACGGCGACGTCGGTGGTGCTCTCCATCAGGTCCTGGCTCAGCGCCACCCAGACCGGACCCGCCGGCTCCGTCACGGCCGTGCGGAAGGCGCGGTTGACGTCCTCGGGGATCGCCGGGGCGGTGAGCGACTGCCAGTCGGACTTCACGTACTGGTGCACGAGGTCACGCATCCGGCGGGCGGTGGTGAAGCCCTCCCGGGCCTGGATCGACGACGGCTTGAGCCCGTTGAGCACGACGACGGGGGAGTAGGCGAGCTGGGCGGCGCCCAGATTGCTGAGTCCATTGGTCAGCCCGACGTTCGCGTGCAGGTAGGCCACGGTGGGACGGCGGGTGACGCGGGCGAGCCCGTCGGCCATCGACACGGCGACGCCCTCGTGGGTGGTGAGCACCAGTTCGACGTCGGTGCGCAGGACGAGTGCGTCCAGCACGGCGGCCTCGGTGCTGCCCGGGCAGGTGAACAGCCGGTCCACGCCCCAGTCGCTGATCACGTCGAGCAGGGCCTCGGCGGGTCGGGGCATGGTCGGGGTCTCCTCGCGCGGACGGTCAGGACGAGGTGGTGACGAGCTCCATCAGGTGGCGGCGCAGGCGGCCGAACGCCTCGCTCGACCGTGTGCCGAGCTGGGTGCGCGGCCGCTCCAGCGGCACGTCGACGATCTCCTGGACGCGGCTCGGGGCCCCGGTGAGCACGACGATCCGGTCGGCGAGGTACACCGCCTCGTCGATGTCGTGGGTGACGAGCACGACGGTGATGTCGAGCTCGCGGCGCACCTCGAGGATCAGGTCCTCCAGGTCGAAGCGCGTCTGGGCGTCGACCGAGGCGAACGGCTCGTCCATGAGCAGCATGTCCGGCTGCTGGGCCAGCGCCCGGGCGATCGCCACCCGCTGCTGCATGCCGCCGGAGAGCTGCCACGGGTAGCTGCGGCCGACGTCGCCGAGCCGGACGGCGTGCAGCACCTCCTGGATCCGCGCCTCCCGCTGCTGCTTCCCGACGCCGGCGACCCGCAGCGGCACCGCGACGTTGCGGTTGACGGTGAGCCACGGGAACAGCGAGCGGCTGTAGTCCTGGAAGACGACGCTGAGCCGGTCGGGGACCGCCCGCAGCGGCGTGCCCTCGAACCGGACCTCGCCCGAGGTCGGTCCGAGCAGCCCGCTCAGGCAGCGCAGCAGCGTCGTCTTGCCCGCGCCGCTGGGCCCGACCACGCAGACGAACTCGCCCCTGGCCACGTCGAAGGACACCTCGGCGATGGCGAGCTTCTCCCTCGACGTGCCGGCGTCGTAGGCCTTCGCGAGGGTGCGGACCGACAGCACCGGTTCGCCGGCCCGCTTCGCCGCCGCGACCGACGGGTCGGGGCCGGCCACCTCTGGTCGCGGCAACGGCTCAACCCTTCCGCTCGACGGCGCGAGCGCCGATGTACCAGGCCAGCACGACGCGCTCGACGGCGATGAAGACGACCGTCAGCACGCTCCCGACCAGGGCGAGGACGATGATCCCCGTCCACATCTCGGTGATGGCGAAGCGCTGCTGCGCCTCCAGGATGAAGAAGCCGATGCCCGACTGCGACGCGATCAGCTCGCTGACCACCATCATGATCACCGCGACCTGCAGGCTGTGCCGCAGCCCGGCCATGACCTGGGGCATCGCCGCGGGCACCACGACCGTCCGGACCGTCCGGAGCGCGGACATGTGCAGGACCTTCGCCGTGTCGAGCTTGAGCGGGTCGACGCCGCGCATCCCGTCCAGGGTGTTGAGCATCGTCGGCCACACCGCGGCCAGCACGATGATGGTGATCTTCATGGCCGATCCGATGCCCATGATCGCCACGATCGCCGGCAGCAGCGCCGCCGTCGGGATCACGTAGACGAAGTACAGCACGGGGGACACCGCGTCCCCGATGCGGCGGAACTTCCACAGCAGCGCGCCGACGCCGACGCCGACGACCCCGGCGACGGTGTAGCCGACGGCGAAGTGGCCCAGGCTCGACCACAGCTCGCTGCGGGCGTCACCGACGATCCACAGCGCGTGCAGGCGCTCCAGGATGCGCTGCAGCGGCGGGAAGAACGTCGACGTGCTGTCCGCCGAGAGCACCCACCAGAGCACCAGGACCGCGGCGGAGAACCACAGCCGCCAGACGTTCGACCAGACCCACCGCAGCGCGACCGCGCCGGTCACCCCACTCGACATCGCCTCACACCCCCGTCGGCGCGAGGTTGCGCTGGCTCTCGTGCCAGTGCAGGACGCGGCGCTCGAGGCGGGCGAACGCGCTGGTCACGACCACCCCGGCCACCCCGGTGACGAGGATGAGCGCGTACGTCGCCGGCAGCCGCTGCGGACCGGCGTTCACCGTCGTGAGGATGCTCAGGCCCAGGCCCTTCGCGCCGCCGATGAGCTCGGCGATGATCGTCAGGATCAGCCCGACGGCCGCGGCGACCCGCAGACCGGTCGCGATGAACGGCGCGGCACTGGGCAGGGTCACGCCGACGAACCGGCGCACCCCCCGCAGCCGCAGCACGACGGCCGTGTCCCGGACGACCGGGTCGACCGCGCGGACCCCGTAGATGACCTGGATGGTCAGCGGCCAGAACACCCCGAACGCGACGAGGAAGACCTTCATCTGCAGCGTGGCGCCCCAGACGACGATGGCCAGCGGCAGGATCGCGATGACCGGGACCGTCTTGAGGAACTCGACGACGGGGATGACGCTGAGGTAGGCGAAGCGGTTCAGGCCGAGCAGGGTGCCGACCAGGACGGCCAGCGAGGCGCCGATCGCCAGGCCGGTCGCCCAGCCCCGCACGGTGTGCCAGAGCGCGGTCCACAGGTCGGCGGACACCAGTTGGCGCGCCAGCTCCGCCATCGTGTCCGTCATGCTCGGGAACGAGCTCGCGTCCAGCGAGCCGGAGGCGCTGAGGTACTCCCAGCCCGCGAGCACGGCGACGACGACCGCCGTCCGCGCCGCGATCGACGACCAGCGCGCGCCCACCCGGCCGCTGTCGGCGCTCACGTCATCCCTCCTGCCCGGGGCGGTTATCGCGGCGGCTGCCAGACCGTGTCGGCCGGGTCCACGGTGCCCTCGATCGCGCCCTGCGCGCGCATCAGCTCCTGGATGGCCGCGATCGAGTCCAGGTTGATCTCCGGCACGTAGTTGCTCGGGATGATCTGCGCCTGCGCCTGCTCGGGGCTGAGCCCGAGGTGCTCGACCAGCGTCGCCTTCGCCTCGTCCTCGTGGTCCTTGGCGTAGGTGATCGCCTCGGTCATGACCTCCTGGAAGCTGCGCGCGACCTCGGGGTTCGCGGTGAGGTACGCGTCCGTCGCGGCGTAGCAGTAGATCGTTCCGGTGGGGAAGAGGTCCGAGCTCGGGTTGGCCAGCGTGACCGCTCCGGCGTCGAGCGCGGTCTCCACGTAGGGCGAGGTGATCACCGCGGCGTCGACCCGCCCGTCGGCGAGCGCCTGCGGCATCTGCGGGAAGGGCATCGCGATGTACTCGGTGCCGGTGGCCCCGGCGTCCTCGATGAGCTTCCTGGCGCCGATCAGGTTGATGCTGGCCAACTGCACGACGGCGACCGTCCGGCCGGACAGGTCGTCGAGCGAGTCGATGCCGCTGCCGGCCGCGGCGACCAGCGCGCTGGAGTCACGGTCCGGGCTGACCTGGCCGTCGATCGGGCTCACGCACTTGATCGGCGTGCCCTCCCGGTTCGCGTTGATCAGCACCGGCGTGGTGACGAAGCCGAACTCGGCCTGCTCGGCGACCAGCGAGGCCACGACCGGGACGGGCGAGGCCGCGGGCTCCACGGTCACGCTGAGACCGCGCTCGGCGAACATCCCGCGTTCCATGGCCATGAACAGCACGGCGTTCGGGCTGAACGGCACGATGCCCACGGTCACCTCGGTCAGCTCGCCGCCGTCGGGGCCCGTGGCGCCACCGCAGGCGGCGGCCAGCACCGCGACGGCGGCCAGCACGCACGGCGTCAGACGGTTGCGCATGTCGGCCTCCCGAGGGCGAGATGCCGGTCACACTAGGGTCGCGGCGGGAGAGATGTCCACGCATGCGGACTCATGTGGGAGCTAATTCCGCTAGGTCGAACGATCGCTCCGAGCACGGGCTATTCGGGCGCGCGCAGCCGCTCCAGCACCATCTCGGCGCCGCGCTGCACGGCCGGGGCGAACGCGCGGATCCCGTCCAGGCTGGTCACCCGACTGCTCGGGGCGGCCACGCCCAGCCCGGCCAGCGGTTGGCCGACGGTGTCGCGCAGCGCCACCGCGACCGCGCACACCCCGTCGGTGCTCTCCTCCCAGTTCAGCGCGTAGCCCTGCGTCCGGACGACCGCGATCTCGGCACGCAGCGCGGCGACCTCGGTGAGGGCGGCGGAGGTGGTGGCGGGCGGCAACTCGGCGCCGGGGTAGCGCCGGTCCAGTTCCGCGTCGGACAACCCGGCCAGGATCGCCTTGCCGACCGCGGACGCGTGCGCGGGCCGGACCACCCCGATGCGGTTGCCGACCCGGACCGAGCGCGGGCTCTCGACGCAGTCGAGGAAGCGCACCATCGTCCCCTCCAGCACGGCGAGGCTCGCGGTCTCCTGCGTCGTGTCCTGGATGTGTTCGAGCACGGGACGGGCGACGCGGCGGATGTCGATGCGGCTCACCGCGGCCAGGCCGATCTCGTAGAGCGCCGGACCCGGCCGGTACGCCCCGTTGGGGCGGTCCTGCATCACGAAGCCCCGCCTGCGCAGCGCCGTCAGGAGGCGGTGTGCGGTCGAGCGGGCGACCCCGAGCAGGTCGGCCGCCTCGGCCACGCGCAACGCCTGGTGCTCCCCGACGAGTTGCAGCAGCCACAGCGCGTTGTCCACGGACGTCGACGTCGCGCCGTCGGAGGCCGGAGCGGCAGGCGTCCTGCGGCGAGGCGGATTCGACATGCGGGAATTCTAGGTGAGTTCCTTCGTGGGATGCGGAATCGTGGCTAGCCTGCCTGCATGGCGCGGCCCCGCGGGTCCGTCGCGATCAGGGGGACGCATGGCGGACGGGCACCGGGTGGTGATCGTGGGGGCCGGCCCGGTCGGTGCCGGGCTCGCGCTCGAACTGGGGTTGCGCGGTGTGCGGTGCGCGCTGGTCGAGCGGCGGACCGGGCTCGGCACCATCCCCAAGGGGCAGAACCTCACCCAGCGCAGTTTCGAGCACTTCCGGTCGTGGGGTGTGGCCGAGCGGGTGCGGGCCGCGGCGGTGATGCCGCCGGGGTGCCCCACCGGGATGGTGACGGTGTACGGGGACCTGCGGGGTGAGCACTGGCTGGCTCCGCGCGGCCGCGAGGCGGTGAGCGCCTACTACGCGCAGGCGAACGGCCGGCTGCCGCAGTACCGCACCGAGCGGGTGCTGCGCGAGCGGATCGCGGAGGTCGAGCCGATCGACGTCCTCCTCGGTTGGCGGGCCGTCGAGGTCGGTGCGGACGCCGACGGCGTCCGGGTGCTCGTGGAGAACGAGGGGGAGCGGTCGGTGCTGCGGGGCGACTACCTCGTCGGCTGCGACGGCGGGCGTTCGCTGGTGCGCGAGCGCAGCGGCATCGCGCGCCACGGCACCGACTTCGACGCGCTGATGGCGCTGGTGGTGTTCCGGTCGCCGGAGCTGGACCGGGCCCTGCGCCGGTTCCCCGAGCAGGCGACGTACCGGATCATGCACCCGGACCTGCGCGGCTTCTGGCGGTTCTTCGGCCGCGTCGACCCGGCGAGCGGGTTCTTCTTCCACGCCCCGGTGCCCCGCGCCGCCGCGGCCGACCTGGACGTGCGGCGGGTCCTGCACGAGGCCGCCGGCTTCGAGTTCGCCTGCGAGATCGAGCACACGGGCTGGTGGGACCTGCGGGTCCGGATCGCCGACAGCTACCGGTCGGGGCGGGTCTTCCTGGCCGGCGACGCCGCCCACACCCACCCGCCCTACGGCGGGTTCGGGCTCAACACCGGGCTGGAGGACGCGGTCAACCTCGGGTGGAAGCTGTCCGCGGTGCTGGACGGATGGGCGGGCGACGCCCTGCTCGACTCCTACACCGCGGAGCGCCGGGCGGTCGTCGACGACATCGCCGAGAACGTCATCGCCGCGACGATCCGGCAGGAGGCGGCGTTCCTCCGGGCGCACGACCCCGGCCGCGACGGGGACGGCTTCGCGGCCGGCCTGCGCACGCTGCTCGACGAGACCGCGACCCGGCTGCGCGAGGTCGAGCCGCACTACGAGGGCTCCCCGGTCGTGGTCGGCCCGGCCGGCGGCACGTCCGGCGCCCGGGGTGCGCACTCGTTCGCCGCGCGGGCGGGCCACCACCTCGCGCCCGGGCCGCTGTCGGACGGCCGTGACGTCTTCGACGCGCTCGGCAGGGGCTGCACCCTGCTGGCCCTGGACGCCGACCCGACCGGCTTCGCGGCGGCGGCCGAAGCCGTGCGGCTACCGCTGACCGTCGTCCGGGACACCCGCGACGGGCCGCTCGGGGCGTACCGGGCCGGGCTGGTCCTGGTCCGCCCGGACCAGTACGTGGCGTGGGCGGGCGACGAGGCGCCGGCCGACCCGGCCGGGATCCTGCGCCGGGTGGCGGGCCGGCCTTGACCGCTGAGTTCCTCGCGAGCTCCGGCTGCGCATGGCACCCGTCTCCCGCCTGGGCCACGACCTCGATGTCGGGGGAGGGTATCGGCGAACCCCCGCCGCCTACCGCCGCTCCTTCGGGATGATGATCCACAAGATGATGTAGGCCAGCTCACCGGCCCCGACCAGCCCGAAGATCACGAAGACGAGGCGGACGAACCCGCGGGACAGGCCGAACCGGTCCGCGAGCGCGGCGCACACCCCGGCGATCAACTTCCCGGAACCGGGTCTGACGAGTCGAGTGGCCATGGCGCGACCGTAGTACCGATCGCCCGTGCACGGTCGGATCCGGTGCATCGTCGCAGTCTCGATGTCGTCGGCTGCGTCGTTGCCGCCGGACGCACGCCGCTTGCTGATCCGCGCCCGGATCGGGTCGCGGTGCGCTCCCGGTCGAGCCGCTGAACACGGTGAACGCCCTCATCAGGATGTCCGACGTCGGCGCGCCCGGTCCCGCCCGGGGGCTTGACGGGTCGACGAGCATCGGGACATGCGACGAGGCAGTCCGGTCGTCGTCGTCGGGCCGGGTGCAGGACGGGCTGTGACCCGGCTCAACGGCGAGCAGACCGTGGTCACAGTGGGGCGCCGGGACACCGATGGCGCCTACGCGGTGCGCGAGAACATCGCCCCGCCCGACTTCCGACGGGTGCCGCTGCACATCCACCGACGCGCCGAAGAGGCCTTTTACGTGCTGGCCGGGGAGCTCGCGGTGTTGGCCGACGGGCAGCGGGTGGATGCCCCCGCCGGCGCGTTCGTGCTGATCCCGCGTGGGACCACGCACGCGCTCGCCAATCTGGCGTCGCGGCCCGTCCGCTGGTTGACCCTGATCTCCCCCGCTGCCGAGTCCGAGTGGATCGAGGCCGAGGAGGAGTTGCTCGCGGCCGGCGGTGAGCCCGATCCGGCGGCCCTCGCCGCGATCCACCACCGGTTCGGGCTCGAGCTGGTCGGCCCGCCACCGGACTGGACGCCCGGCGGAGCCGGATCGGCGGCCGCCGGTCCTCGGTAGCCGGTATCCGCCTCGTCATCGCGGGCGGCGCAGCCCGTCCAGCACGAGGGTGATGACGTCGTCGGCCTCGGCCCGCCAACGGGGGCGGTCGGTGACGGCCTCCTCCAGCGCCCGGCCGCCCTCGGCGAGGGCGCCAGAGCGATCGGCCATGAGCGTGGCCAGCGTCCGGGCCAGGCCCTCGTGGACGGCGATGTGGTCGACCATGTCGCGCAGGAAGGTCGCCAAGGCCTTCGCCGCGGGCAGCGTGGCCTGCAACTGGCGGGCGCGGTCGCACAGCGCGGCGACTTCCCCGTGGTAGACCGCCTCGGCCGGGGCCTCCCGGGTGGGGAAGTGGCGGTACAGCGTGCCGGTGCCCACCCCGGCCAGCCGGGCGAAGTCGTCGAAGCGCAGGTCGAAGAAGGCGCCGGCGTCGAAGACCCGCGCCCGGGTTGCGATACGCCGCCACCGCCCACACGCATCACGATCGTGTCGGCCGAGGATCACCAGGCGACGACGCCGTGGCGGTCGCGGAACTGCCCCGTCGGTCCCTGGGCGCCGATCGTGGCGAGCTCGACGACGGCGTCGGTCCCCTCGGTCACCGTCTGCGGACCGCTGTGCCCGTTGAAGTCGGTCGCGGTGTAGCCGGGATCGGCGGCGTTGACCTTGATGTCCGGCCATGCCTTGGCGTACTGCGTGGTGAGCATCGTCAATGCCGACTTCGAGGCCGTGTAGAGCGGGGCGGCGAACGTGGACTCGACCCGGTCGGGGTCATGGGTCACGGCGAACGAGCCCATCCCGCTGGAGACGTTGACGACGACGGGGTTCGCCGACGCCCGCAGCAGCGGCAGGAACGCGCGCGTCACCCGGACGACGCCGATCACGTTGACGTCGAACACGGCGGCGGCGTCGGCGGCGGTGAGCTCGTCGGCGGGCTTGGGCGGCTGGTTGACCCCCGCGTTGTTGACCAGGACGTCGACCACGCCCTCGTGGGCGGCGACGTCGGCGACGGCCGCGGCGACCGAGGCGTCGTCGGTGACGTCGAGGTGCACGAAGCGCGCGCCGAGGGCGTCCGCGGCGGCTCGGCCGCGTTCCGGGTCGCGGGCGCCGAGGACGACGGTGTGGCCGGCGTCGCGCAGGCGGCGCGCGGTCTCGAAGCCGAGCGAGCGGTTGGCCCCGGTGATGAAGGTGGTGGTCACCGCTCCACCGTGCGGGGACGGCAGCGGGCGAGCCAGTGCCCCGCGCGACGGGGGGACGGGCAGTACCAGGCTGCCGACGCGCGGTCGAGGCACCATGGCCGGGTGGACGAGACCCTGGCCGTGGCCCTGCGCCGCTGGCGCGACCGGCTCTCCCCGCACGACGTCGGCCTGCCCGGGCGCTCCCGGCGCCGGGCCCCGGGGCTGCGGCGGGAGGAACTGGCCGACCTGGCCGGCCTGTCGGTGGACTACGTCGTCCGCCTGGAGCAGGGGCGGGCGACGAGCCCGTCGGCGCAGGTGGTCGCGGCCCTGGCCAGGGCGCTGCAGCTGCAGCCAGCCGAACGCGACCACGCCTACCGCCTCGCCGGCCTCCTGCCGCCCGCCGCGGGAACGATCTCGACGCACGTGCCCGCCGGGGTGCAGCGCGTGCTCGCCCGCCTCCACGAGTTCCCGGTCGGGGTGTTCAGCGCCGACTGGACGCTGGTGATGTGGACCCCGGCCTGGGCGGCGCTGATCGGGGACCCGAGCGGTCGCGACCCCGAGCGGCTCAACCTCGTCCGCGCGGTGTTCGTCGACGGCCCGAGCGGGCTCGCGTCGTGGCCGGTGCGCCACGCCGAGGACGACGCGCTGGGGAGCGCGCTGGTCGCCGACCTGCGCGGGGCGCTCGTCGACCACCCCCGCGACGCGGGCCTCGCCGCGCTGGTGGGGGAGATGCGCACGAGGAGCGCGCACTTCAACCGGCTGTGGGACCAGGGCGCGGTGGGCCGGCACGTCTCGGCGCGCAAGACCGTCGAGCACCCGCTGGTGGGGGACATCACCTGCGACTGCGACGTCCTCACCGTGCCCGGCAGCAGCCTGCGGATCGTCGTCTACACGGTGGCGACCGGGTCCGTCGACGCCGAGAAGCTGGAGTTCCTCCGCGTCGCTCGCGGGATCCCCGCCGCTCCGGGAGCCTGAGCCGGGCTGATCAGCTGTGCAGGCGACGCCGTGGACCAGTGCTCAGTCGGCCACGTGGGCCGTGTGCTGGACCCAGTGTCGAACCAGGTCGGCATCTCCCTCGATCGCGACGTCGCCGGCGTGCCCACCGGTCGGGGGAAGGCGGCGGGTCAGGATCAACAGCAGCGAACCGGCCGGTCCGTGGACCGTCACGTCCGCCGCGTCGTTCGCGTGCCGCCAGCTCGCACCGCCGGGCCCGCGTTCGATGAACCAGTCGCGGGACGTGCCGAGGGTCGGCTCGTCCGTGGCGTGCCAGTGCAGGGTCTGCCCGGTGCCGCGCAGCGCGTCGGCGGAGTCCGAGCGTCGGGCCGCCCATGTCAGCGAGGTGAGCATCGCCAGGTGGTTGGTGATCAGCTCCGCGGCGACATCCGCGTCGATGTCGTAGCTGCCGGCGGCGGCCTCGGCGGACCCGGCGGCGGCCGAGGCCGCGTCGAAACCGTGGACCACCGCTTCGTTGAGGAGGCTGTGCAGCCAGAACTGCCCCCCGGTCCGTTCGTCGCCCGCAGCGTTGAACACCGGTGCCTCGAGCGCCGCGCCGGAAGCGGCCGCGGCCGCCCGGTCAGCGCTGTCGCCGAGCCAGGCCGGCCAGGACTGCGGGTCGGCCGGCATCGCCGCCATCTCGGTGGGCAGCTGGGTCGGGTCGGCGATGCGGCGCTCCAGGATCTCGGCCACCCAGTGCTGGGTCTGGCCGAGGTGCTCGACCACGTCAGCGGCGCTCCAGTCCGACGCCGTCGGCACCGGTGCATCGGGACCGGCCGCGCGAGCGGACTCCGCCAGCCCTCCGGTGTGCTGCTTCAGCGCTCGCCGGGCGCGTTCGGCACTCAGTTCGTAGCTCATGGTCGTTCCTTCATCACTCGGGACTCCCTACCCGGTGGTGACTCGGGATCGGGGCCGGATCTCATCGGTCATCGCCTGCGGGGGTGACAGGAAACGCCGTTGCCGGCGCTCTGCCTCGTGACGGTGGAGCTGCTCGCGGATGCTGCCGAGGTACGGCGGCGGGTGTGTCGTGCTGCCGAGACGCTAGGAGCGCGAGGTGCGCGGACACACGTGCCGATGGTCACGTTCTCCGGCACGACGTCCGGCGCGCACCCCGCGGGCCAGGTCATGAACCGATTCCAGCGCGACGTCGGCGGTGGGCTCCCGGTCCGCCGGGACGACGGCGAACGCGTCACCGCCGAGCCGCCCCGTCGAGGTCCCGCGCGATGGTGTCGGCGACGTGGCGCGGGACCCCGGCCGATATCCGATGCGCCTCCGGGCCGACCCGCCACGCGCTGACGATGCACGGCCGGGCCCGACGCCGTGGTGCGCAGGTGATCGCCGTATGTCAGACCGCGGCGTCGTGGGCGGCCGGCCGGCTGCTCGGATCGGTGTCGGTGGCGGCGTCGGTGGCGGAGGCGGCGTCGGTGGTGCGTTCGTCGCCACCGAGATCGAGTCGGAAGGGCGGGTAGCGGTCGGTCATCAGCGCGGTGTAGCCGGCGACCCGCAGAGCCCAGCGGTTGAACCCGACGATGATGTCGAACAGCGGGCGCGGGTAGTCGCCGGTGACGGTGAGCGCGATCGCGGCGATCAGGACGAGGAGGCCGACCAGACCCCCGCCGCCCCAGGTCCAGGCCTCGGCGCCGGCCTGTCCGCTGAGCCAGCCCCCGCCGCCGAACAGGATCCCGAGGATGATCAGGTGCGGGATGGCGAGCAGCCACTTCACCAGGGCGAGACCGCGGTGCAGCCGCTCCGGGTACGTGACGTCCAGGCGGGCGGGGTAGTCGGCGACGTCGGCGAGGGTGAACGGCGGGTAGCGGTCGGTGCCCAACGCGCTGTAGGAGTAGTAGCCCACCCGCCAGCTCCAGCGCAGCACTCCGACGTTGAAGTCGAAGATGGCTCGTGGGTAGCGGCCGGTGATGACGATCGCGACCAGTGCGACGAGGCTGAGCAGGCAGAAGCCGATCCACAACGGGATCAGCATCAGGACGTGCGGCACGACCAGCAGCCATTTGACCAGCCACAGCCAGCGCGAGAGTGGGCCGTCGCGACCGGCGTGCACGCTGATCGGGTACGACCGGTCCGCGTCGGCGGGGACGTCGGTGGTGGGCGGGTTCGTCGAGTTCATGTGATGGTCCTTCCGTGTCTGCGGCGGGTGCGCCGGTTCGGTGGCGCGAGCGGCGTCATGTCCGTCCGCGTACGCCCGGGCCGCATCGAGCCCGTGTCTGCGGTGTGCACGACACGACCGTGCTCATGTGGGCCGTGGCGGGCGCCATCGGGGCTGGTCAGATGGGCCATCCCCGGCACTTCTGGGCCTGCGTGCCTCGGGCGCCGGCCCGGCGGGGTCCGCCGGTGCGCGCACCCTCCTCCGGTGCCACCCGCTGCGCAACCCCGCAGCGGCTTCGTCCGCGCTCGCAGTCGGGTGCCCGCCATCGGTGTTCGAGCAGCGCAGACGGGGTCAGGCGGGCGGGTCGCCGTCCTCGGCGCGCAGGGTGGCCAGCAGGCCGGCGGCGAGGGCGGCGCCATCGCCTGCTCCGGATTCGGTGAACCAGCGGTCGGCGGCGACCAGGAGGTCGTGCGCCGCGGCCCGGTCGCCGCAGGACAGGTGGACCTCGGCCAGGCTCACGCGGGTCTCGGCGAGCATGCGGAGATCGCCTTCGTGCTCGGCGCCGGCGATGGCCCGTCTCAGGGTCTCGGCCGCGGCGGGGTCGCCGCTGCTGTGCTGGGCCCGGCCGAGGTCGGCCGTGTGCAACGCGGCCGCACCCGGGAAGCCGAGACCGGAGGCCGAAACGGCGGCGTGCGCGTGGTGTCGTGCCGCGTCGTCGAAGCGGTGCTCGGTTCGGGCGACCCGCCCGAGCAGTCCCTCGGCGTGCAGCAGACCCCAGGCGTCGCCCAGGGGTTCGAGGATGCGGATCGCGTCCTCGCCGGCCTCCCGAGCGGCCACGGTGTCGCCGAGGGCGAGGTGCGCGAACGCCGCGAGGAGGTGGCTCCCACCCTCGTGCCAGGTCGAGCCGTCCGGGGCGGAGGCGGCGCGGCTGTGCCGCAGGTCGTCCAACGCCTCGCGGAACCGGCCCTCCTGCAGCAGCACGAAACCCCCGTGCCAGCGGGCGAGTTCCCGGAGCCGCGCGTCGTCGGCGGCGAGGGCGGTCGCCGCGTCGAGTGCGAGGCGCGCGGAGCCGAGGTCACCCGACATGGCCTCCAGCCAGCTCTCCAGCAGCAGGGCGGTGACGCGGAGATCCGGGGGAGCCGAGCTCGCGGCCGTGTGTGCGGCGCGCAATCGGGCGGCGGCCGCGGCGTCGTCGAGCAGCACCCAGGCCCAGCCGAAGCCGACGGCGACGCGCAGGCCCGCGACGGGATCGTGGACGCGGGCATGCCCCAGCGCGGCGTCGATCGTCGCGCGCTCGGCGGCGGTGACGGCCACGTGCGCGGCCTGGCCGTGTCCGCGGACCCGTCGGGCCACCGTGTCGGCGACCCCGCCGACCCAGTCGAGAACCGCGTCCGCGGCGGTGCCGGCGGCGCCGGCCGCGGCGGCCCGGTCGTCGGCGAAGGCCCGGACGCTGTCGAGCAGGCGGTAGCGGGTGGTGCCGTCCGGGACGGGGTCGACGATGACCAGCGAGCGGTCGACCAGGCGTTCCACCACGTCGACGGCCGATGCGGCGGGGACGTCGAGCGCGGCCAGCACGTGCTCCACGCCGGCCAGCGTGGCCCCACCGGGGAACTGGGCCAGTGCCCACAGGCCGCGCTGGTCGTCGGGGAAGAGCAGGTCGTAGCTCCAGGACAGCGCGGCCGCGAGGGTGCGCCGGCGCTCGGGTCGGGCGGAGGTGGGGTCGGCGAGCAGCGCGAAGCGGTCGTCGAGCCGGCGGATGATCTCGGGGACGGTCAGGATCCGGGCCCGGGCCGCGGCGAGTTCGATCGCCAGCGGCAGGCGGTCCAGCGCGCGACACAGCTGCGCCACGTCGGGCGCGGTGTCGACGGTGAGGGTGAACGACGGCCGGCGCTCGGCGGCCCGCCGCGCGAACAGCGTGACCGCGTCGGCCTCCGGCAGCGGGCCGAGCGCCCGCACGACCTCGCCGTCGAGCCCGAGCGGCCGCTGGCTCGTGACCAGCACGCGCACACCGGGAGCCGTGTCGAGCACCGCGCCGACGAGCGCACCGATCGGCTCCACCAGGTGCTCGCAGTTGTCGAGGACGAGCAGCAGCTCGGCGCCCCGCAGCCCGTCCGCGCCGTCCTTGCCCGGCAGCGCGTCGGCGAGGGCGGCGGGCAGTTCCGCCGCGGTCCGGACGCCCTCCAGGCGCACCAGCCACGCCCCGTCCGGCGCCGGGCTGCCACGGGCGATCTCGGTGGCGAGGCGGGTCTTGCCCACGCCGGCCGGGCCCACCAGCGTGACGAGCCGGTGGGCGGCCAGGTCGGCGAGCCGGGCGCCGAGCTCGGTCGTGCGGCCGACGAGTGACGTGGTCAGCGCGGGGAGGTTCCCGCGGCGGCGATCGGCGGCCGCCGGGTCCAGGCCGCGGTCGTGGGCCAGCACCTGCCGCTCCAGCGCCCGCAGCTCGGGGCCGGGGTCGACGCCGAGCTCGTCGGCGAGCAACGCGGTCACCCGGCGGTGCGCGGCCAGCGCGTCGGACTGCCGGCCGGAGCGGTACAGCGCCGTGATCAACAGCCCCCACAACCGCTCGCGCAGCGGATGCACGGCGACCAGCGACTCCAGCTCGCCGGTGAGCTCGCCGGCAGCCCCGAGGGCGAGCCGCGCGGCCAGCCCGTCCTCCACCAGGTGCAGGCGGGCCTCCTCCAGCCGCGCGCGGTGGGGGAGCACCCAGTCCGCCCCGCCCGCGGCGGGCAGCACCTCGGGCCCGAACAGCGCGAGGCCCGCGCGGCAGGTGGCGAGTGCCGCGGCCGCGTCGCCCGCGGCGAGCAGCGCGGCGCCCGCGTCGGCGAGCCGCAGCGCCTCCAGCGCGTCGACGGCCCGGGGGTCGACCACGAGGGTGTAGCCGGCGGCGCCGCCGGTGAGCGCCGCCGGGTCGCCCAGGGCCCGGCGCAGCTGGGAGACCTTGGCCTGTAGGGTGTTGCGCCGCGCGCCCGCCGGGTCGGACCAGAGGTCGTCGAGGAGGCGCTCGGCGCGCACCGGTCGCCCGGCGTCGAGCGCGAGCCGCACCAGCAGTTCGGTGGTCAGCCCGCCGGGGACCACCGCGGGAACGCCGTCGTCGCGCGCCTCCACCCGTCCGAGCACCGCGACGGTGAGCATGCCGGCCAGCGTAGGCGCGTCAGACGATCGTCAGTGGGTCGTCAGCGCCGGTCGTGATGCTCGCCGACGTGCAGACGACCAGTTCGGACCGGCTGATCCGGCGGTTCATCGCCGGCGACCGGGCGGCGAGCGGTGTGCTCGTCGAGCGTGCCGGTGGCAGCGACGAGCCGGCCGTCCTCGTGGCCGCCGCGCTCGTCGTCCCGGCCTGGGCGCCGCTGCTCGCCCGGGCGGCCCGGGCGGCGCGCAGCGGACGTGACCGCCAACTCGTCGAGATCGCCGCGGCGCACCTGCGCGGTGAGGTCGACCGGGTGCTCCTGCTGGCCCGCGACCACCTGGCCGACCACCCCGACAGCCTGCTCGCCGCGCACATCGCCGCGAGTTGCACCGACGCTCCGGAAACGGGAGAGCACCTGTGAACACCCGACGCACCGCCGCGCTCATGACCACCACCCGCACCCGCCTGCTGCGACCGTGGGCCCTGTGGATGGTGGGCTTCCTCGCCTTCCCCGTCGCCGGACTCGCCGGTCGGGCGGTCGCCGGCCCCGTCGACGACCTCCGCGCCGCCGTCCTCGGCGGCGCGGTGACCGGGCTCGTCCTCGGCGCCGGGCAGTACCTCGCGGCCCGCGGAGCCCTCCGCCGCCGCTGGATCCCGGCCACCGCCCTCGGCATGGCCGTCGGGCTGGGGGTCGGCGCCGCCGCGGTCGGCTACCGCACCTCCCTGGGCGACCTGGCGCTGATGGGTGTCCTGACCGGCGTCCCGCTGGGCGTCGCGCAGGTCCTCGCCCTGTCCCCGACGACGCACCCGCGCTGGCTCTGGGGCCTCACCACCCCGGTCCTCTGGGGTCTCGGCTGGACCGTCACGACGCTCGGCGGCATCGCCGTCGCGGACCAGTTCACGATCTTCGGCGCCTACGGGGCGATCACCTTCTGCGCGCTCTCCGGGCTCGTGCTCCACGGCGTGCTGCTGCGCGACGAGCAGCGAACGCCGAGCACGTGACCTTCGGACCGGCTCGTCGACGGGCCTGCTCGCCCGCCCGACGAACGCGGTGATCGAGCTCAGGACGCGGGCATGACGCCGGCGGCGGCCAGCAGCGCGGGCACGACCAGCAGGATCACGCCCAACGCCACAGGTGCGCCGAGCGCGCCGAGGACGACGACGCCCTTCCGGAGTTCGTAGCGCCGCGTGTACGAGAGCGCCAGGACGCCGTAGCCGGTCGCCACCACCAGGAAGAAGAGCACGTAGGCGACTCCGGCCAGGTCGATCTGGTCGGCGCTGCCCGCCAGACCCGAGGCCATGCCGATCGCCTGCCCCACGCTGCCCAGGGCGTACACGGCGAGCATCGCGAACGCCCCCCACACCAGCACGCCGAGGACCACCGGGGGAACGAACCTCGCGCGGCCGGCGACCGACAACAGCGCCACCGCCGCACCCACCGCTTTGAGCCCGACGACGAGCCAGTTCATCACCGCGATCCCGGCGGAGTACTCGGCGTAGGGACCTCCGTCGAAGTGGCCGGTCAGCTCGAAGACGATGTTGACGACCGCGAACCCGATGCAGCACAGGGCCATGAGACGACCTGTCGCGGTGATGCCGGCGCCGGGTCGCGCGGGGGCCGGGTGACGATCGGTTGCGGAGGCGGTCATCCCGGTAGTCAACAGCTGTCGCGCAGCCGGGTCCTCCCTCCCCAGGGGGACCGACGGCCAGGTCGTCCCTCCTCAGGGGGACGGCCTGCCCTCACCGGTCAGCGGCTCCCGGCAGCCGCAGGAGCGGGATGACCACCTCGTCCGCGATCTCGACGATCACCTGGTCCGGGATCGGGACGCCCCGGGTGATGAAGTGGTGGCGCAGCAGTGCGTGCCCGGTCTCGAGTCGCCGCTCGCTGAGCGCGGCGACGTCCACCTCGCCGCGGGCGACCGCGCGGCGCACGATCTCGTGCATGCCCACCTGGCTGGTGCCGCGGGCGTAGGCGCGCACCCGCCTGGCCTTGTCGGGGTCGCCGAGCGCGTCGCTGAGCACGCCGCCCAGCGCCTGACCCGCCGGGCCGGCCAGCTGCTCGGCGACCGCGCGCATCATGGCGAGGAGGTCGCCGCGCAGGCTCCCGGTGTCCGGCGGTGCCCCCTGGTCGGGCAGGACGTGGTACACCGCGTCCATCACCAGCTCGACCTTGCTGGGCCACCGCCGGTACAGCGACGCCTTGCTCGCGCCGGCGCGCTCGGCCACCCGCTCCACCGACAGCCGCGCGTAGCCCACCTCGGCGAGCTCGGCGAGCACCGCGTCGAGGATCGCGGTCTGCAGGGCGGCCCCGCGTCGGCGGGGCCGCTTGCGGTGGTCGTCGTCGGCTCCCGCGACGGTCCCGGCCGGTACGCTCACCGGTCCAGCGTGCCGGAAGTCGGGGCCGCGGTCACCCGGCCGGTGTCGCCGTCGACCGTCACGATCTGCCCGTCGACCAGCACCCCCGTGCCGGTCGCCGAGCCCATGACGGCCGGGATCCCGTACTCGCGGGCGACGATCGCGGCGTGCGACCCGATGCCCCCGGTGTCGACGACGACCGCGGCCGCCCGCTGGAACAGCGGCGTCCACGACGGGTTCGTGTACGGGCAGACGAGCACGTCGCCGCTGCGCAACCGGCCGAACTCGGCCGGCTCGCGGATCACCCGCACCGGTCCCGTCGCTCGTCCGCCGCTGGCCGGGGTGCCGGTGACCAGGGCGTCGCCGTCGACCGTCCGGCCGGCGAACAGCACCGACCGGGTGATGAGCGGTACCCCCGCCAGCTCGGCCCGGCGGGCCGCGCGGGTCCGCGCCGCGGCGCGCACCCGCTCGGCGTCGGCAGCGGCGAGCGCGGTGGGGTCGCCGAGGCACTCCAGCTCCTCCAGGCGCAGGTGCAGCACGTCGTCCGCGGCGCGCAGCACGCCCGCGGCGGCCAGCCGGCGCCCCATCTCGAGCACGGCCCGGCGCAGCACCGGCAGCCCCCGGGTGGCGTGGAAGTGGGTGTCCTCGCGGAGGGCGATGCCGGTGCGGGCGGCGGCCAGCAGCCGGCGCAGGCGTGGGCCGGAGCGGGTCGCGCGCACGAGCGGGTGCGACACCAGCAGCCGCTCGGCCTGCTCGGCGCGGTCGGCCGCCGGCGCCGGCGGGGCGTCCTCCACCAGGACCTTCACCAGGCCCAGCACCGTGGCGGGCGCTTCGCCCCAGGTCGGCGCGGACATCAGCAGCAGGCTCGCCGTCTCGCGGTGCCCGTACTCGTCGAGGAACGCCGCGAGCGTGGCGCGGAACGCGGTGAAGGCGGGATCCTGCTCGATGCGCTCGGCGAGCGCGGGTGGTTCGAGCCCGAAGACGGTGCGCAACGCGGCATCGGCGCGCACCTGCTCGGCGAGCCCCAGCAGGGCCCGGTTGGCGTCCTCGGTGCGGGTCCGCGCGCCCAGGGTCAATCCGGACACGGCGCGGCGGCGCAGCAGCAGTTGCACCACGCGCAACCGCAGCAGGTCGATCCCGACCCGGGGCAGGTAGTCCACCCGCAGGTCGGTGATGAGCTCGGTGACCGCGAGCACCCGCCGCGGGAGCCCGCGCAGCTCCGCCCAGCCCAGCGCACCCACGTCGAGCCCGGCGAGCTCGCGCACCGCCCGGTCGAAGCGGTCGAACCGCGGGTCACGGGTCCACTCCGCGGGGCGGAACCGGTGGATCCGCGGCAGGTTCCGCGCGGGCGCGGTGAGCACCTTGCGGGTCAGCCGCGGGGATGGCGGGACGAACCGGTCCACGACGCCGTCGGACTCCGGGAGCACGTCGGCGAAGGCGACGCGCAGCCCCGGGATCTCCGCGAGCATCCGCTCGACCATGTGCCCCACGCCGGGCCCGATCCAGCCGCTCATGTCCATCGGGTAGGGCCGGACCGGCAGCATCTCGGCGATCTGCGGCCCGGTGAAGCGCTGGATGCGGGTCAGGCGCAGCGGTGGCGGGGGGAGCGCGGTCATCGGGCGCGCCTGCACCACCCGGACCCGCCCGTCGGCCCACGCCCACTCGACGTCCTGCGGCCTGCCGAAGTGGGCCGCGACCTGCCGCCCGATGGCGGCCAGCTCGGCGAGCACGGCGTCGGGGAGCTCCTCGGGCGCCTCGCCGCTGCGGTGCTCGACGCCCCCGCCCTCGACTCCGCGCACGACGACCTCGCGCAGTCCCGCACGTCGCTCGCGGACGTGCCCGTCCGCATCGAGCACGTAGTGGTCGGGGGTGACCAGTCCGGACACCACCGCCTCGCCGAGCCCGCTGCTGGCGTCGACGACCAGTTCGTCGCGGGCGCCGCTGACCGGGTTCGCGGTGAACAGCACGCCGGCGAACGCGGCCGGCACCATCCGCTGCACCACGACCGCGATCCGCACCGCGGCCGGGTCGATGTCGCGCTGCGCCCGGTAGGCGATGGCCCGCTCGGTCCACAGCGAGCCCCAGCAGCGGCGCACCGCGTCGAGCAGCGCGTCGGGGCCGACGACGTTCAGGAAGGTGTCCTGCTGCCCGGCGAACGCCGCGCCCGGCAGGTCCTCGGCGGTGGCGCTGGACCGGACCGCCACCGGGCCGTCGCCGAGCAGCGCGCGGGCGTCGAGGATCTCGCCGCGCAGCTCCTCGGGGATCTCGACCGCGGCGAAGGCCGCGCGCACCGCGGCTCCGGCGTCCTCGGCCGCGGCCGCGACGGCCGGCGCGAGACCGGCGTGCTCGACGACCGCGGCGTAGGCGTCCGTGGTGACGACCGCACCGTCCGGCACCGGGAACCCGGCCCGGAGCAGCTCGCCGAGGTTGGCCCCCTTGCCCCCGGCGACCGCGAGGTCGTCGCGGTCGACGGCGGTGAGCGGAAGCACGAACCGGGTGCCGCTGCGGGTGGGGACACGGGTCATCGTGGGCTCCTTCCTGACGGGTCGCTCCCTGACGGGTCGCTTCCCGATGAGTGGCGGACGTGCGCGGTCTCCCGCAGCGGCTGCGCGGGGAGCGCGATGGACAGCACGCAGGCGAGTGCGAGCAGGGGTGCGACGAACCCGAACACCGGCGGGACGGCGGCGCCGAACGCGTCGCGCACGGCGGCGGGCAGGTCGGCGAGCTGGTCCGGGTCGAGGCGCATCGCCACCCGCGGGTCGATGCCGGCGGGCAGCGCGGCGGCGAACCGGGACGTGATCAGCGCGCCGATCGCGGCGACGCCGGTGCTCGCGCCGATCTGGCGCAGGAACGTCACCGCGGAGGTGGCCGCTCCGAGGTCGCGGTGCTCGGCGCCGTTCTGCGCGACCAGCACCATCACCTGCATGACCATCCCGATCCCCAGCCCGATCAGCAGCAGCGCGCCGAGCACGAGCGGCAGCGGCGTCGTCGGGCCGACGGTGCCCAGCAGCGCCAGTCCGAGCGCGGCCACCGCGGTCCCGGTGACGGGGAAGGCCTTGTAGCGGCCGGTGCGGGTGATCAGCCGGCCGGACACCGTCGTGGTGACGATGACGCCCGCCATCAGCGCGGTGATCACCAGGCCGGCCTGCGTGGCGGAGGCGCCCCTGGCCACCTGGAGGAACGCCGGCAGGTAGCTGATCGTGCCGAACAGGGCGAATCCGATGAGCGCGCTGACGGCGATCGGGATCGCGATGGCGCGGGTGCGCACCAGCCGCAGCGGCAGCACCGGGTCGGCGGCCGTGCGGGCGGTGAGCAGCCAGCCGACGACGGCCAGCCCCGTCGCCGCCGCGACCAGCGGGGTGGCCCCGCCCATGCCGCTGCTGAGCAGGACGATGCCGATCACGGCGAGCGAGAGGAGCACCGCGCCGAGCACGTCGAACGGCGGGCGCTCCCGCGGCGCCGGCAGCCGCAGCGTGCGGGCGACGACGACCAGCGCGACCAGGCCGAGCGGCGGGTAGAGCGCGAAGATCCAGCGCCAGCTGAGGTGGTCGACCGCCAGCCCGCCGAGCAGCGGCCCGCCCACCGCGGCCACGACGTACACGGCGCCGAGCAGGCCCAGGTAGCGCCCCCGCTCCCGCGGGCTCACCACCTCGCCGAGCACGGCCTGCGCCCCGATCATCAGCCCGCCGCCGCCCACACCCTGCACCACCCGCCAGACCACGAGCGCCGACATCGAGGTCGCCGTGGCGCACAGGACCGCGCCCAGCACGAACACCCCGATCGCGCCCATCAGCACGGGCTTGCGCCCGAACCGGTCCCCGAGCTTGCCGTGCAGCGGCATCACCACGGTGGCCGCGGCGAGGTAGGCGGTGATCACGGCCGGCATCAGGTCGAACCGCCCGAGGTCCGCGGCCACGGCGGGAAGGGCCGGCGCCATCGCGGTCTGGTCGAGGGCGCCGAGCAGCATCACGAGCATGAGGCCCGGCAGCACCCGGTCCGCGGAACCGGCCATCCTGGCCTCCTAGAGAACGCTACGTTTCTTATAACGTACGGGTCGTTCCTACGAAACGCAACGTTCACTCGTGGTTCGCGGCTAGCGGCTTGTCGCGCTGCGGCCCGGTGGCTCGCAGAGGTGGTGGCGTCCGCGCAGCGTCAGGGGTGTTCTCGCAGCCCGCCGGCGCGCTGCGATAACACGTCCAGGGCTGCGAAGTGCGCCCCAAATCGGGTCCGCCGGGTTGCGGATCTGGTCGGCCGGCCCGGGGGGTGCGCGGTCCGGGTGAAGCGGATCTCCGAAGGGCCGGCCCGCTCCGGCGGGCTGCCCCGCCGATGGCCCCGGGCTTGACATCGAGGGTCTTCGAGCACCCACCGTGGTATCCATGAGCGCTCCGGCCACTCCCGCATCGCCCGCTCCGTCCTGGTCCACGGGGACCACCCCCAACCGCTTCGCCGCGCTACCGGCCGGGCGCCTCGGTCGGCTGGGCGGGCGGCTGATGCGCCTGCTCAACCGCGGCCAGCAGCGGGAGGTGCTGGCGCTGCTGGCGGCCAGCGGGGTGGACGCGGCGGTCGAGGTGGTCGAGATCGGCCCCGGGCCCGGGGTGCTGCTCGGGCTGCTCGCTGCCCGTGCGGACGTGCGGCGGGTGGTGGGCGTCGAGCCGTCGGTGGACATGCGGGCGCTGGCGATCCGGGCCAACGCCGCGGCCATCGCCGCCGACCGGCTGGAGGTCCGACCCGGAGACGCCGCCACCACCGGCCTGCCCGACGGGTGCGCCGACGTCGTCGTCTCGGTCAACACCGTGGCGATCTGGCCCGATCTCGACTCCGGTGCCGGCGAGCTGCGTCGGCTGCTGCGCCCCGGCGGCCGGCTGCTGCTGAGCTGGCACGGCGGGCGCGCGCCCAGCCGGGCCGCGCGACCCCTGCTGCTCGACGAGGCCGCGCTCGGCCGGATCGAGACCGCGCTGCGGCGGCGCTTCGACACCGTCGAGCGCACCCTGACCCGCCACTGCACCGTCTTCGACGCAGGGGTCGCCCCGACCACGCGGCTCGACCCGGACCCGCCGGGCCGCTGACCCCGACTCGTGGACACGGGGTGCCCCCGGTCGAGGAGCCCGGCCGGGAGCGGGTCCTGCTCTGCGCCCATCGCGATCGGGCGGATCGTCCGCGCGCATGTCCCGTCACGACCGAGTTGGAGACGATCGACGAGGACACCTGGTACCCGCACCTCTACGACTTCACCCGGCCCGAGGTGTCCGACCAGTGGGCCACGGCCGACGCCATGAACGAGTTCGTGGCCTCCCGGTCGTTCAACGACCCCGACAAGGGCCTGTTCGTGCCACCGCCGGTGTGAGGGGATGGGCGCATGCGCTGCTCGCCTACGCCTCCCGCGGCACCTGGGTCCGCGCCGGCGACGTGCTCGGCTCCGGGACCTGCGGCAACGGCGGCTGCCCGGCCTTGCTCTGGGGCCGGCGCGGCGGCCAGGACCCGCCCCCGCTGCGCCCCGGCGACGGCGTCGAGATGACCGTCGAGGGCATCGGCACCATCCGCAACCGCGTCGTCGCCGGGGACGAACTGCCCCCGGTGCGGCCCGCCCGGCCGCGCCCGCGCACCCGCGAGCGCCCCGTCCCAGGCCTCGGCTTCCGAGGCCCGATGGGCGGTTCTCCCGCGGTGCCGGGCAGCAGTCGACGCGCGTGAGCGGCCGGTCCCACTACCCGAGCGGGTAGTCGGCGTGGTCCGACCCGCGGCGACGGCGTTGCCCACGGGCCGGCGAGGCGCGACGATCGGTGCTGAGCACGGACTCGCCCGAGCCCGATGAGGTGCGCCGATGACGCCTGCCCCGCGACCCGCGCACCCGCCGGACGCGTCGAGCCGGTTCCGGGCGCCGACCTACGTCCGCAACGTCATCGAGCGGCGGCGCCTGCTCGCGGTCCTGCGCGCCGATTCCGGGCGCCAGCTCACCGTCATCCAGGCCCCGGCCGGGTACGGGAAGACCACCCTGGCCGTGCAGTGGCTGCGGGTGCTGGAGGACGGTGGTGCGGCGGTCGCGTGGCTCGGGTTGCACCGCGACGACAACGACCCGCACTGGTTCCTCTCGCACCTGCTGCAGGCGGTGCGCCGGGCGCTGCCGGAGAGCGCGGACACCCTCGACGACCTGCGGGAGCTGATCGAGCAGGGGGTCGAGGACGCCCAGCGCTACACGCTGTCGGCGGTGCTGGAGCTGATCGGCGGGCACCCCGCCCGGTTCGTGCTGACCTTCGACGACTGGCACGTGATCGACGACGCGCGGGTGCACCGGGCACTGGTCCACCTGCTGGACTTCGCGCCGCCGAACCTCTCGCTGCTGCTCACCAGCCGCACCCGGCCGCGGCTGCCGCTGAGCCGGCTGCGGGTGCGCCAGCAGCTGACCGAGGTGGACGCGGCGGCGCTGCGCTTCGACCTCGACGAGGCCAGGGCGTTCCTGGTGGACCTCAACGGACTGACCCTGCGGGGCGACGAGGTGGCGCGGTTGTCGGAGGGCACCGACGGGTGGGTCGCGGCCCTGCAGCTGGTCTCGTTGTCGCTGCGCGACAGCGCCGACCCGGCCGCGCTGATCCGGGACTTCTCCGGGCGCCACCACTCGATCGGCGAGTACCTCGCCGAGAACGTGCTCGACGCCCTGCCGGGCGAGATCTTGGACTTCCTGCTGGCCACGTCGGTCTGCGACCGGCTCTGCGGGGAGCTGGCCGGGGCGCTCGCCGGGCGCGGCGACGGGCAGGCGATGCTGGAGGAGCTGGAGCGGCGCGACCTGTTCCTGCGCCCGCTCGACGCCGAGCGCACGTGGTTCCGCTACCACCACCTGTTCGCCGACCACCTGCGGCGACGGCTGGAGCGCGACCGCCCGGAGCGGGTGCCCGGGCTGCACCGGTGCGCATCGGACTGGTTCTCCGCGCACGATCTCGTGCCCGAGGCGGTGGCGCACGCGTTGGCCGCGGGCGACCCGGGCCGGGCCACCGACCTGGTGGAGTCGCACGCGATGGCGCTGGTCGAGCACAGCCGCATGGTCAGCCTGCTCGGGCTCACCGGCCGGCTGCCGGCCCGCGCCACGCACGACCGCCCGCGGCTGCTGATGGCCGTCGCCTGGGCGAACTGCCTGCTGCAGCGCCCGCACGACGCGCAACTCGCCCTCGACGACCTCCACCTCGCCGTGCCGGTCGGCCCCGAGCACGAGGAGATGCACAGCGAGGCCGACGTCGTGCAGGCGTGCATCGACATCTACGGCGACCGCACCGACCGGGCCGAGGAGCTCGTCGAGCGCAGCCTCACGCGGTCGGCGGCCTACCGGCCGTGGATCGTGGCGGTGGCGGCGAACATCCAGGCGTTCTGCGACATCCACGCCATGCGGTACCGGGCGGCGCGCGACCGCCAGGCGTGGGCCCGGCCGTTCCACGAGCGGACGATCGGGCCCTTCGCCGGGGTCTACGGGCGCTGCTTCGCCGGCATCGCCGCACTCGCCCAGCTGGACCTGCCCGCCGCCGAGGAGCAGTTGCAGGGCGCGGTCGCGCTGGCCAGGGAGTCGGCCGGGCGGCGATCGCACGCGGCCCGGCTGGCCGGCGCCCTGCTCGGCGAGCTGCACTACGAGCGCGGCGAGCTCGACGAGGCCGAGCGGCTGCTGGAGGACAGCCGGGAGCTGGGCGCGGAGAGCGGAGTCGTCGACTTCATGGTCGCCAGCTACGCCCTGCTCGCCCGCATCCGGGCCGACCGAGGGGCCGCGGCCGAGTCCGGGGAGCTGCTGGCCGAGGGGACCAAGGTCGCCGAGCGGCTCGGCCTGACCCGGCTGCGGGCGGCCATCGAGGCCGAGCGGATCCGGCAACTGCTGGCCGCCGGCCGGCTGCGCGAGGCGCGCCGGGCCGCGCAGGACCTTCCCGACGGCACGGGCCGATCGGGCGGGATCGGGGTGGTGATCGACCAGATCCGGACCGCCTCGCTGGCCGCCGTCCGCTCCGCCGAGGGCGACCACGAGGGCGCAACGGCGTTGCTGGAGGAGCTGATCGCCGACCTGCGGCGGCGCGGACAGCTCCGGGCGGCGGTCAGCGCGACCGTGCAGCTGAGCGTGGTCCAGGAGCGCGCGGCGCGGCAGATGGCGGCGGAGCGCAGCCTCGCCGCCGCGTTGGCCCACGCGCTCCCGGCCGGGCTGTGCCAGCCGGTCCTGGACGGTGGCCCGGAGGTCGCCGCGGTGCTGGGCCGGCTGGTGACCCGGGCCGAGGCCGACACCTGGCCCGACGGCGGGACCGGTGCGCCGATCGCCCCCGGCGAGCTGGCCGCGCTGCTCGCCCGCACCGGCGCCGAGCCGGCGGGGGAGCGGGCCGCTGTCGACCTGACCGGCCGCGAGCTGGCCGTGCTGGGCATGCTCGACCTCGGCCGCAGCAACCAGCAGATCGCGCGTTCGCTGACGGTCACCGTCAACACCGTCAAGTGGTACCTGAAGAACATCTACAGCAAGCTCGGCGCCACCAACCGGGCCGAGGCCGTGTCGCTCGCGCGCCGGGGCGGGCTGCTGTCCTGAGCCGGACAGCGGCCCGCCCCGGAGACGGTCAGAGCGCCGCGTAGACGGCGGCCTCGAAGTCGGCGTAGGTCTGCCACGCCTCCTCGGTGATGAACGGCAGCGAGTTGGTGTAGATCGACGCGCAGATCCCGCTGGTGCGGTCGATGAAGAAGTGCGTGTTGAACAGCCCGGCCCATGCCCCGGTACCGGCCCGCCGCGCGCCCGGCACGTCGACGGTGTTGAGCAGCAGCCCGTAGCCCCACTTCCAGCCCGGGCCCACGTTCAGCGAGGCGGTGATCGGCGGGTCGGCGGTCGGGATCTCGGCCGGGAAGTCGAGGTCGCCGATCTGGTTGGTGAACGCCGCGTCGACGGTCTCCTGGCGCAGGATCCGTGCGCCGTCCAGCTCGCCGCCGCGCAGCAGGGCCCGCTCGAACCGGATGTAGTCGCGCGGGGTGGAGTACAGCCCGTGCCCGCCGGCCCACCACGCCGGCTCCTGGTTGAGGATCTCCCCGGCCGACGTCCACGCCCCGTCCTCGCCCCGGACGTGCACGGAGACGCAGTTGGCGTAGCGCTGCGCGTCGAGGCGGAACATGGTGTCGTCCATGCCGAGCGGGCCGGTGATCCCGTCCTTGACCACGACGTCCAGGGTGGTGCCGGCGACCTTCTCGACGACCCTGCCCAACCAGTCGGTGTTGATGCCGTAGACGAAGCGGGTGCCCGGGTCGGTGACCAGTGGCGCCGTGAACGCCTCCAGCGAGCCCGGGACGACGTTGGGCAGGCCGGTGACCTTCTCGTAGCGGGCCAGGTCGGCGTCCCAGAACCAGTACGCCAACCCCGAGGTGTGGGTGATCAGGTTGCGCACGGTGGCCCGGTTGCCGGCCGGGCGCAGCTTCGGGGTGTCGCCGTCGAAGCCCTCCAGCACCTGCAGGTCGGCGAACTCGGGCAGGAACGTGTCGACGGGCGCGTCCAGCTCCAGCTCACCCCGCTCGACCTGCTGCAATGCGGCGACCGTCGCCACCATCTTGGTCATGGACATGATCCGGAACTGGGTGCCGGTGGTCACCGGGTCGTCGCTCTCCCCGGCGACCCGCACCCCCGCGCCGCCCTCGTAGAGGACGCCGTCGCGGTCGGCGACGATGGCCGCGACGTGCGGTACCGCGCCGGTGCGGACCGCGCCGGCCAGCACCTCGTCGATGGCGGCGGTTGCGGCGCCGTCGAACCCTGAACCCATGGTCGAACTCCTTCGGTCGATGCGGAGGGTCTGCTGGTCAGCGGATATCGAAGCCGGGATAGCCGGCGCGCGCCACCTCGTCGCACTTCTGCCGGTAGGTGCCCACGCCGCCGGTGTAGGACAGCACCCGGCGCGGCTTGCCGGGAACGTTGGAGCCGAGGTACCAGCCGGTCGTGTTCGCGATCAGGGTCGCGCCCGCGGTCTCGTCGTGGTGGGTGACCCATGCGGCCTCGCCCTCCGCGGTCGCCTCGATCGTGGACAGCCCGCGGTCGCGGACGTGCCGGATCGCGTCGCTGATCCACTCGGTCTGCTGCTGCAGGCAGGTGGTCATGTTGCACAGCGCCGCCGACGGGGCCAGCGGGACCGCGGTGGTGAGCAGGTTCGGGTAGCCGTGCACCTGCAGGCCCATCATCGAGCGGATGTCGCGGCCCCAGTCCTCGGTGAGGCTGCGCCCACCGCGCCCGCGCACGTCGATGCGGGTCAGCGACCCGGTGCCGGCGTCGAACCCGGTGGCCAGCACGATGACGTCCAGCTCGTGCACGGTGCCGTCGGCGAGCTCGATCCCCGTCGGCGTGATCCGGGTGATCGGGTTGTCGCGCACCCCGACCAGCTCGACGTTCTCCCGGTGGTAGACCTCCAGGTAGTCGCGCTCCAGCGGCACCCGGTGGGTGCCGAAGCCGTAGTCGGTGGGCACCAGGACGTCGATCAGCCGCGGGTCCTTGAGCCGGGCGCGCATCTTCTCCCGGACGAACTCGGAGACCTCGTCGTTGACCTCCTGGGAGAAGAACATCTCCCCGAAGCTCGCCAGCCACAGCTTCAGCGAGCCGTCGGCGTAGATCTCCTCCAGCACGTCGCGGCGCTGCTCGGGCGTGCACTCGGCCCACACGTGCTCGAAGTCGTACTCGAAGCCGGTGAAGGTGTGCGGGATCGTCGCCTTGAGCTCGGCGAAGCGGGCCTTGTAGGCGGCCTGCTCGGCCTCCCCGTAGGCCGGGCTCTTCATCGGCAGCACGTACTGCGGGGTGCGCGCGAACACGGTCAGGTGGGCGACCTGGTCGGCCACGGTCTGGATCACCTGGATGCCGGTGGCCCCGATGCCGACCACCCCGACCCGCTTCCCGGCCAGCTCGACGCCCTCGGCCGGCCACCGGGAGGTGTGGAAGATCCGCCCGGCGAAGTCGGACTGGCCCGGGAAGACCTCCTCCAGCGGCGCGGACAGCATCCCGGCGCAGCTGACGAAGAACTGCGCGTCGACGACGTCGCCGCGGTCGGTGCGGATGGTCCAGCGACCGCGGTCCTCGTCGTAGTGGGCGCTGGTGATCGTGGTGGAGAACCGGATGTCGCGGCGCAGGTCGAGCCGGTCGGCGACGTAGCCCATCCAGCGCTCGATCTCCGGCTGGCCGGGGAACTTCTCGCTCCAGCTCCAGTCCTTGTAGAGGTCCTCGTCGAACAGGTACTGGTAGATGTAGGCCTCGCTGTCGAAGCGGGCGCCGGGGTAGCGGTTCCACCACCACGTGCCGCCCACGTCGCCGGCCCGGTCGAAGACGCGCACGCGCAAGCCCTGCTGGCGCAGTTGGTGGAGCTGGTACAGGCCGGCTACGCCGGCGCCGAGGATCACGGCGTCCAGTTCGAGTGTCTCACCGGTCGCGGGTGGCGCGGTCTGCGTGGCGGACGTCATCGTCGCTGCTGCTCCTTCGTCGGCGTGTGCTGCCGTGTCGGCCGTCACAGCATGCGGCGCGACCGGGTCCCGACACCCACCCGAGCGGGTAGTCGGGGTGGGGGGACCCGAGTGGGCGACGCGGCGGGAGCTGCTCGACCAGCTCGGCGGGACGCCGCCGTCCGGCCGGGCCCCGGACGACCTCAGTGATCTCGGCCCCGGCCCGACCACGGCCTCCGGACCGGCGCGGTCCCCCGCGCGGGGGAGTCGGATCGCGCTGGAGCGGGAGGCCGCGGTGGAGCGGCGACGGCAGCATCGAGGCCATGAGCGCGACCACGACGACCACCCCGCATCCCGTCCGGCCGAGGTCGCGACCGCGCACGCCGATCCTGCACCGGGCCACCGGATGGGCGGTCGCCGTCGGGGTGCTGCCCTACCTGGCGCTGAAGGCGCTCTGGCTCGCGCGGGTCGACGTCGGCCTGGCCGATCCGGGGATGCTCACCGATCCCGCCAGGGTCGCGGGCAACGCGATCACCGCGGCGCTGGACGTCCTGGTGATCGTCCTGGCCATGGCGTTGACCCACGGCTGGGGGTATCGGCTGCCCGCCTGGCTGCTGCTGCCGCCTGCCTGGGCCGGCACCGGGCTGCTCGTCCCGATCGCGCTGGTCAACCTGCCCGCGACACTGGTGTCGGCCGGTGTCGGGGCCGGGTTGGGCGACGGGTCGCTGGCGCCGTGGGTGGGGCTGCTGGTCTACGGCGGGTTCGCCTGGCAGGGCGTCTTCCTGGTCGCCGCGTTCGGGCTGCACGCACGGAGCCGCTGGTCCGGGGTGGTGAGCGCGCCGCGAGGGAGGGCTCATCCGCTGCTGCGCCGGCTGACCGCCGTCGGCGCCGGCACGGCGGTACTGGCGGCGGGCCTGCACCTCGCCACCGCCACGACGACCGACGACGTGGCCACCACCCTGGTGCACGCGCCCATCGCGGTGTTCGCGCTGCTCGGCGCGGCCGGACTGGTGACCCTGGTCGGCGGTTCACCGGCCGCTCGGGCGGGCGCCGTCATCGCGGTGTGGACCGGCAGCGCGGTCCCGTTCACGTGGGGGCTCTACCACCTGCTCCTGGTCGTCGGCGTCGACGCCTACAGCGGTGCGTCCGGTCTCGCGGGCACCGCACACCTCACCGGCCTGCTCGCCGGCCTCGTCCTCGCGTTCGCGGGTCTGCTCGCCCTGCTCGATCAGCGGGGCCGTCGTCGAAGGTGAGCGCGGCGACCCACCCACGGCTGCGAGGTGGCCGAATCACATGATCGACGCGGCTGGGACGGTCGGCGATGTGCTCACCCGGGGTCGGGGGGCGCCGCCGTGCGGAGCCGAGCCAGGAAGTCGGTGGGCGTCACCCCGGCCAGGGCGCGGAAGTCGCGGGTGAGGTGGGCCTGGTCGGCGTAGCCGGACTCGGTGGCCAGCCCGGCCAGCGAGGACCCGCCGCTCCCGAGTCGGTCGGCAGCGCGACCGAACCGGATCACCCGGGCGGCGGCCTTCGGCGCCAGGCCGACCTGGGTGGTGAACCGCCGGGTCAGGTGCTCGTGGCTCCAGCCGACCTCGGCGGCGATCCGGCCGACCCGCGCCCGGCCGCCGGAGGCCACCAGGATCGACCACGCCCTGGCGACCTCCGGTGACGGCGGCGTCGCCGTCGCCGCCCGACCGCCGAGGACCTCGTCGACGATCGCGAAGCGCTGCCGCCACGTCACCGCGTCGCGGACCCGGTCGGCGAACCGGGCGCCGGCGGGGCCGAGCACGTCGCGCAGGTCCGCGACGCGACCGCGCAGCTCGTCGAGCGGGACGCCCAGCAACTGGTAGGCGCCCAGCGGGTTCAGCATGATCTGCAGGTAGGCCGGGGCGCATACCCCGTCGAGCAGGTGGAACGTGTCGGCCGGCCCGCGCACGAACTCCGCCGGCCGGTACGGCGAGTCCAGCACCTTCACGACGAGTGTCACCGATGTCGTCGCCGGCAGCAGGAGGCGATGGCTGCCGATCTGCTCGGTCGAGCCCTCGTAGTCGCGGGCGACGTACTGGCGCATGCGCGGGTGCGGCGGCCGGTGCGGCACGCGCCACGAGTGCCGCTCGTTCTCCAGGTACCAGGCCGCTCGCGCGGCGGGACCGGCTGCCCGCATGCCTCGATTGTGGCCCCGGCCCCCGGCGACGGCACGATCCGGTTCCGGCGGTCGGATCCTCGAACGCACCTGGCCACCTCGCCGACGCTCGCCGATCAGGGCAGGAACGGCGGGTAGCGCACGGGGTTGCCGGCCACGGCCCGGCCGAGCTCGGGGCGGTGGCGGTGGGCGAGCAGCAGGTGCTGGCGCGCCGCCTGCACGTCGGTGAGCGCGCGCAGGACCGGGTGGCCGGCGGCCGCGGCCGCGGCTCCGCTGAGCCGGTGCGCGAGCGACGTCGTCTCCACGCCGACGTCGCCGGCGTGCAGCCCGGCCAGGAAGATCCGCGCCCGCAGGTGCTGGTCGATCGGCTCGTGCTGCTCCGCCCGGTCGAGCGCCTCGGCGACGGCCTCGCGCAGCGCCGCGCGGGCCGCCCGCAAGCGGGTGTCGGCGACGGCGAAGTCGCTCATGGCCACGGGGTCGTCGACGAGGCGGCCGCGCAGGCCGGTGCTGCCGGCGCCGGTTGCGCCCGCGATGTGGTCGAGCGCGCCGCGGGCGATGCCCAGGGGGACCGAGGCCAGCAGGGGCACCAGGACGGTGTGCAGCGGCAGCCGCCACAGCGGCCCCTCCGGCCACGGCCGGTCGCCGGTCGCGCAGTGCTCGTCGTCGGCGACCGGCACGTCGGCGACGCTCACGTGGTGGCTGCCCGTGGCGCGCAGGCCGACGGCGTCCCAGGTGTCCTCGACGGTGACGGACCGCAGGTCGACGAAGACCATCCGCGGCGTCGGATCGGGCCCCTCGGACAGCGCGCCCAGCCCGATCCACGCGCTGTGCAGGCAGTTGCTGGCGAACGGCCACCGTCCGGACAGCCGCAGCCGCCCGCGGTCGCCGACCAGGCGACCGACCGGCGCGAGCATGGTCGCGTTGCCCTGGTCGGGGTCGGCGAACACGCGACGGGCGCCGGACTCGGGCAGGTAGCCGGCGAACGCGTTGCTGCCCGCCCCGATCATGGCGCACCACGCCGTGCTTCCGTCGACGGCCGCGATCCGTTCCAGGACGTCCATCACGGCCACGACGGGCGCCTGTGCCCCACCCAGCTCGGTCGGCAGCAGCAGGCGGTACAGCCCGGTCCGGCGCAGCGCCCGGACCACCTCCTCCGGCAGCCGGCGACCGGCGCCCGCGGCGTGGGCACGCTCGCGCACCAGCGGCAACGCGACCTCGACCGCCGCCCGGACGTCGGACACCGGGTCGCGGTGGGACGGGTCCGGCGCGACCGCGACGCCGCCCACCACTGCGCGGTCCCGGATGGACATCACACCCCCAGTGCGGCGTACGTGTCGTGATCGACCATCGCCATGCCGAAGCGCGCGTAGGTCGCGGTGTTCACCTCGGCCGGCTGCCAGCGGTCCAGGTTGCACAGCCAGCTCAGGAAGCCGTGGACCGTTGCCTGTCGGTAGCCGCTCCACGCCTCGTCCGGCCCGGGCGCCGACACCCCGAACGTGGCGAGCGCCTTCAGGTAGTGGCCGAGCAGGTCGCGCTCGTGGGCCCGCCGGTCGGGCACGTCGAGCGCGGAGACGAGGAAGTAGTTGACGTCGTGCACCCAGGGCCCGATCGCGACCGTCTGCCAGTCGAGGAAGCCCACGCGCCCGTCGGGCTCGACGTAGGCGTTGCCGATGTGCGCGTCGCCGTGGACCACGCAGGCGGCGGCGCGCTGTGCCTCGGCCCGGTAGGTCGTGAACGCCGCGCGAAGCCGGTCCGGGTCGTGCAGGACGACCGGTGCGGCGAAGCCGCGCGGTGCGGCGAACCGCTCCGGCAACGCGGTGAGGAAGTCCCGCAGGATCGGCTCGGTGGCGGTGGGCAGCAGCAGGTCGACACCGAGCTGCCGGGGACGGTCGTCCTGCCACGACTGGCCGTGCAGGGCCGCGAGGGCGTCGAGGCCGGCCCGGGCCAGCTCGACGCCCAGCGGCCTCGTGGCACGCGCGAAGGTGGCACCTCGCGCCCCCAGGTCCTCCAGCGCGACGATGCCCTGGACGGGATCGGTCTGGGTCAGGCCGAAGTAGCTCGTCGGGCAGGTCAGCTCGTACAGCGGCGCGATCTCGTTGTAGAAGCGGACCTCGCCGCTGTAGAGGCCCATGCCGCCGAGGTACTCGCGGTACGCGCCGAACCCGCCCTTGACGCACATCCGGTCGGGCAGCCCGGCACGAGGACCGTGGGGGTCGTAGGCCAGTCGCAGCAGGACCTTGGTGGCGGTCCCGTCGATGAGCTGCACCGGCTCGGCCCGGCCGACCACGGCGCGCGGGTGGCGGGTGCGGAGCGCCGCGCTCAACCACCCGGCCGTGACCTCGTCCGCGGTCAACGGCAGGGGATGGGCGTCCCCCGAACCACCACGACCGGTCACACCGCACCTCCCTCGGACCACGGCGACGATAGGCACCGGTCCGCGGGAGGGTCTTGAAGGAAATTGACCTGGCGGGTTGCCAAGCGCTTCGGCCGGCGCTGCACTGGCGGACCACCCCGACCACGGCCGACGGTCCAGCAGCGCAGGGAGGTCACGTGCGGTGTCCGGGACGAGGATCGTGCTGGTCTCCGAGCGGTCCCGTGCGCCACGCGCCGGCGGCTCGCCGCACCCGCGGCTGCGCGGGCTGCTCGCCCGCGGCTACGCCGGCTTCACCGAGCCCGCCGGGCCGCCCCACGACCTGATCAGTCCGGCCACCGCGGGCGTCGGCATCGTCCTGAAGCTGGACGACTCGGCGTGGCACCCCCCGGAACTCCTCATCGGCGCCCACGACGTCTGCCACGTGCACCCGGACGCCCCCGCGCACCCGGCCATGCAGCAGTGGCTGACGTGGCTGGGCGCCTACCGGCTCGGTCTGCCCACCGGCGCGATCAGCGGTCAGGTCATGGACCTGACCGACGTGCTCGGCAGCGGCGTCCGGCGGCTGGCCGACCAGCTCCGCCACACCGCGGACCGGCGCCGGCAGTCCGCGCTGCTGGACGCCTACCTGCTGCGGCGGGCCGAGGACGGCCCGCGACCCGCACCGGAGGTCGTCTGGGCGTGGCGGCGGCTGACCGCCACCGGCGGCAGGCTGCCGGTCGGCCGGCTGGCCGACGAGGTCGGCTGGAGCCACCGGCACCTGATCAGCAGGTTCAAGCAGCAGGTCGGCCTGGCCCCGAAGACCGCCGCCCGGCTGGCCCGCTTCGATGCGGTGTGGCGCCGCATGGCCACCCACCCGGCCCCGCGCTGGGACCGGATCGCCGACGAGTGCGGGTACGCCGACCAGGCCCACCTGATCCGCGAGTTCCACCAGTTCGCCGGCGCCTCCCCGGCCGCGTTCCTGGCCGGCCTGCGGACCCGGGCCGCGCTGGCCGGGCCCGCGTGAGGGATCGGCCGAGTGAACCGTTCCGGCGTGTCCGGGGAGCGGGGACCACGGCCCGCTCGGCGTGACCTCGTCCTCGCACGACGGTCCTCCCGAGAGGCGGTCGCACCGAAAGTCTCTATTTTCTTGACAGCGTCTGCTGTCAGCGAGATGCTGGGCGCATGGAGGTGTCGACGGGCACGATGGTCATCGAGGACGAGGCGGCGGCCGCGGCGGCCCTCGCCCCGTTGCGCGCCCGGCTACTGGGCGCGCTGCGCGAGCCCGGCTCGGCCACGACGCTCGCGGCCGCGCTGGGTCTGAGCCGGCAGTTGGTGAACCACCACCTGCGCGCGCTGGAGGCGCACGGGCTGGTCGAACTCGTCGAGGAGCGGCGCAAGGGCAACATGACCGAACGCGTGCTGCGCGCCACGGCCCGGGCGTTCGTGGTCTCCCCGCGGGCCTGGGCGGCCCTTGCCCCCGACCCGGACGACGAGCCGGACAAGCTCTCCGCCCAATGGCTGCTCGCCCTCGCGGCCCGACTGCTGCGCGACGTGAGCCGGCTGATCGGCGCGGCCGGTCGCAGCCGGGTGGCCACGTTCGGCATCGACGGCGACGTCCATTTCGCGACCGCGGCCGACCGGGCCGCCTTCGCCCGCGAACTGGGCGAGGCGGTCGGTGCGCTCGTCGCCCGCTACCACCGCGGCGAGGACGCGGGTGCGCGCCCGCACCGGCTGGTCGTGGCCCTGCACCCGGCGATGCCCCCCGAGGAGCGGCCGTGAGCCGACCGTTCGAGATCCGCCGCGAGGTCGCGTTCCCCGTCCCGATCGAGCAGGTGTGGCGGGCCATCGCCACCCCGGAGGGCCAGGCCGGGTGGTTCATGCCCGGCCCGGAGGGCGGCGCCGGCGTCGCGGCCGAGACCGACCCGCCGAACCGGTTCGCCGTGCGGTTCGGCACCCAGGCGATGGAGTACCTGCTCGAAGCGGCGGACGGGAGCACGACGGTCCTGCGGTTCGTGCACAGCGGGATCGTCGAGGAGGAATGGGGCGACGAGTTCGACGCGATGACCAGCGCGGGCTGGCACCTCTACCTGCACACCCTTGGCCAGTACCTGCACCACTTCCCCGACCGGCCCGCCGTCTACGCCGAGGCCGAGGCCCCGGCCGCCCCGGACGCGTGGGAGCGGGTCCGGGCCGCGATCGGGGACCCGGCCGAGGGCGACCGGGTGCACGTCGCCGGTCTGACCGGCACCGTCGACATCCGCACCGCGCACCACGTGGGCCTGCGCACCGCGAGCGCGCTGGTCCGGTTCCACGACCGCTCGCCGATCGGGCTGCCGCCCGCCATCGGCCACCACGACTACACCCCAGGCGCCGACCCCATGGCGCTGACCGCCGGCTGGACCGCCTGGCTGGCCGCGACCCAGAGGAGCTGATCCCCGTGCCCGAACTGCAGAAGCTGACCCCGTTCCTGATGTTCCAGAAGGGCGAGGCCGAGGAGGCCATGACCTTCTACACCGGGCTGTTCGACGACGGCGAGGTGCTCGTCGTCGAGCGCTTCGGCCCCGGCGAGCCGGGCCCGGAGGGCGGTATCAAGCAGGGTGTGTTCCGGGTGGCCGGCCAGCAGCTGCGCTGCCTGGACAGCCCGGCCGTGCACGAGTTCGACTTCACCCCGTCGCTGTCGCTGTTCGTGCGCTGCGGGTCGCGCGAGGAGTTGGAGAAGCTGTGGGCCGGCCTCTCCGAAGGCGGCATCGCACTGATGCCGCTCGACGACTACGGGTTCGGCCCGTTCGGTTGGGCCAACGACCGGTTCGGGGTGTCCTGGCAGCTCAGCCTCGGCTGATCGGTCCGGAAGTCCGCGTACGTCGTCCTCGGCGGTGTGCGCGCCGGGCGGTTCGAGTGGTCGGGGCCGTGGCCGGACGTTCATGGACAATCGCACGGACTTCCGCATGGATGCGGTCCCGCGCGGAGTGTCGAGGTCCGTCAGGCCCAGCTGAGCCGCTGGCGGAGCAACGACCGCTCGGCCGGGTTGGCGGTGAGGGTGAGGGCGCGTTCGTCCGCCGCTCGTGCCCGGTCGGCGTGGCCGAGGTCGCGGAGGAGTTCCGCGCGGGTGGCGTGGAACAGGTGGTAGTCGCCCAGGTCGTCGCTGAGGGCGTCCACTTCGCGCAGCGCGGCGGCCGGTCCGGTGACGTAGCGCAGGGCGATCGCGCGGTGCAGCCGGGTCACCGGGGTCGGGGCGAGGTGCAGCAGCATGTCGTAGAGCACGACGATCTGGGTCCAGTCGGTGTCCTCCCAGCGTTCGGCCTCGGCGTGGCAGGCGACGATGGCGGCTTGCAGCTGGCAGGGCCCGGGTCGCCGGAGGGCGGCGGCGCGCCCGATCAGCCGGGAGGCGTCGGCGATGGCGTCGTGGTCCCATCGGGAGCGGTCCTGGTGCTGGAGCTGGATGATCTCGTCGTCCTCGTCGAAGCGGGCCGCGCGCCGCGCCCGGTGCAGCCGGATCAGTGCGAGCAGCCCGGCGACCTCGGGTTCGGTGGGCATGAGCAGGTGCAGCAGGGCCGCGAGGAACTCGGCGTCGTCGGCGAGGTCGCGGGACTGCGCCTGCTGGCCGCCGCTGGACAGGTAGCCCTCGTTGAACAGCAGGTAGATCACGGCGAGGACCACGCCGAGGCGGTCGCGGAGCTCGTCGTCGGCGGGGATCCGGTACGGGATGCCGGCGTCGCTGATCTTGCGCTTCGCGCGGGTGATGCGCTGCCCGACGGTGCTCTCCGGGACGAGGAACGCCTTGGCGATCTGGGCGGTGGTCAGGCCGCACACCACCCGCAGGGTGAGCGCGACCTGGGCGGAGCGGGGCAGCGCGGGGTGGCAGCAGGTGAAGATCAACCGGAGCCGGTCGTCGGGCAGCGGCTCGGCGGGCCACGCCACCAGCGCCAGCTTCTGGCGGTGCCGGCTCTCCCGGCGCAGCACGTCCAGGCCGCGGCGGCGGGCCACGGCGTAGAGCCAGGCGTCCGGGCGATCGGGGATGCCCTCGACCGGCCAGTGGGCCAGCGCGGCCTCGATGGCGTCCTGGACCAGGTCCTCGGCGGCGGAGAAGTCGCCGACGAGGTGGACGAGGGCGGCGGCGAGCCGGCCCGCGTGGTCGCGCACCACGCGGGCCAGCTCGGCGTGCCCCGCTCGGGTCATGAGGCGATGGGCCGGATCTCCACCACCGGACACGCCGGCCACGTCCTGGCCAGCCGCAGCGCTTCGTCCAGGTCGGCCACGTCGATCTCGGCGTAGCCGCTGACCACCTCCTTGCCCTCCACGTACGGCCCGTCCGTGGTCAACGGCTCGCCGCCGTCCAACCGCACGGTGGTGGCGGTCTCCGGCGGCATCAGGTGCGCGTGGTGGGTGATCTTGTCCTGGTTCTCGGCGAACCACTCCTGCACGCGGGCGTAGGCGCGCGCCCGCTCACCCTCTCCCATGGCGGCCAGGTCGGCGGCGAACTGCTCGGTGTCGGCGAACATCAGCACGTACTTCACGGGTCACTCCTCCGCCTGCGCCGGCTCGGTCCACGCCGCCATCCGACGCGCCATCTCCTGCGGACCCACGTCCTCGACGTGGGTCGCGACGACCCAGCCGTGCCCGAACGGGTCCACGATGAAGCCGTCCCGGTCACCGTAGAACTGGTCCTGCGGGGCGCGCCGCACGGTTGCGCCCAGGGCGGCAGCCCGGGCCACCACGGCGTCCACGTCCTCGACGTAGACGAACTGGAACACCGGGGTGCCGGGAAGCCCGCCGGCCGGTGGGGCGGTCGTGCCCCGCTGCGGGTCCTCGTCCTCGACGATGACCACCGCGTCCCCGATCACGATCTCCGCGTGGGGGATGCTGCCACCCGGGCCCGGGAACCGCATGCGCTCGGTCGCGCCGAAGACCTCGGCGTAGAACTGCAGCGCCTTCGCGGCGCCCTGCACGACCAGGCACGGCGTCACCCGCCGGTACGTGTCGGGAACGGGGTCGGGCTTGGCCGGTGTCGTCATCGTGGTGCTCCTCCTGGTGGTCGGTCGTCCCGCGGCACGGGGCCGCTACCAGTGAGACGACCGGGAGGCCGCCGGATCCGACCGCCGTCCCGGAATTCTTCGCCGGTGATCACGTCGCCGCGCCCGGCATCGCGCGGCCGGCGGGTACGACGGCGTCAGATCGCCGGAACGAGCTCGGTGAGCAGTGCGCGGACGCGGCGGTCGATCTCGTCGCGGATGGGCCGGATCTGGTCGACGGTCTTGCCGGCGGGGTCGGCGAGCTCCCAGTCGAGGTAGCGCTTGCCGGCGAAGACGGGGCAGGCGTCCCCGCAGCCCATGGTGATGACGACGTCCGCGGCCCGGACGGCGTCGTCGGTGAGGGGCTTGGGGTACTCGCCGGCGATGTCGAGGCCGATCTCGGCCATGACCTCGCGGACGGCGGGGTTGACGGTGTCGGCGGGGGCCGATCCGGCGGAGCGGACCGTGACGGTGCCGTGGGCGTGGTGGTCGAGCAGGGCGGCGGCCATCTGGGAGCGGCCGGCGTTGTGGACGCAGACGAAGAGCACTTCGGGGACGGTCGTCACGATGGCTCCCTGGGGTTCACGCCGGGATGGGCCGGCCGGTGGCGAGCACGTCGGAGAGCCGGCGCAGGGCGTCGGGGTCGGCGCGGTAGTAGACCCAGGTGCCGCGGCGCTCGCCGGTGATCAGCCCGGCCTCGCGCAGCACCTTGAGGTGGTGGGAGATCGTCGGGCCGGTGACCTCGAAGGTGTCGGTCAGCTCGCACACGCACGCCTCGCCGCCCTCGTGGGAGGCGATCAGGGACAGCAGGCGCAGCCGGACGGGGTCGCCGAGCGCTTTGAACGATCGGGACAGGTCGACGGCCTGCTCGGCGTCGAGGGGCTCGCGCGCCAGCGGTGAACAGCAGCCGACCACGTCGGCCGGCTCGGCGACCACCCGGCTCCGATTCGACACGCGTCTACCTTGACAGCTGTCGATGCAAGCGAGCAACCTCTGATTCGACATTCGTCGATACACGGGGGTGCGACGTGCCCGACCAGAACCAGCCGGCCACCGGCTCGACCGCGACGCCGCAGGAGATCCGCGATGTCGTGCGGGCCCGCTACGCCGCCGCCGCGGTCCGTGCCGCGGCCGGCGCTCCCGACGAGGCCCGCGCCGTCGAGGTCCACGCCCTGGAGAGCGACGGCTGCTGCGGACCCGGGGGTGGCTGCGGACCGGTGGAGGTCGCCTTCGGCGGGCGGCTCTACGACCCCGCCGAGGCCGCCGGAGTGCCGCCGACGGCGGTGTCGGCGTCGTTGGGCTGCGGGGTGCCCACCGCCGTCGCGGACCTGCGCCCCGGGGAGGTGGTGCTGGACCTGGGCTCGGGCGCCGGGGCGGACGTGCTGATCTCGGCGCGGCGGGTGGCGCCCGGCGGGCGCGCCTACGGGCTGGACATGACCCCGGAGATGCTGGAGCTGGCCCGGGCCAACGCCGCCGCGGCGGGGGTGGACAACGTCGAGTTCCTGCAGGGCTACCTGGAGGACATCCCGCTGCCCGACGCCGGCGTGGACGTGGTGATCTCCAACTGCGTGATCAACCTGGCCGCGGACAAGACCGCTGTGCTGCGCGAGGCCGCGCGGGTGCTGCGCCCCGGCGGCCGGTTCGCGGTGTCGGACGTGATCGCCGACCCCGACATGGACGCGGCCACCCGCGCCGACACGACCCGGTGGACCGGGTGCGTGGCCGGCGCCCTGACCCGCACCGAGTTCGAGCGGGCCCTGACCGCCGCCGGCCTGGCCGACGTCGAGATCGTCGAGACCCACCGGGTGCACGAGCACGCCGCCTCGGCCATCGTCCGCGCCCGCAAGCCCGCGACGGCGCGCTGACCGCGGGCTACTCGCCGCCGGCCGGCCGAGGCGCCTCCGGAGCGGGGGCGGTGCTCGCCGGGTGGCGCGGAACGGTGCCGAGCGCGAGCACGGCGGCCAGCGCGGCGATCCCGGCGAGCAGTCCGAACACCGCGGGGTAGCCGCCGAGCAGTTCGGAGAGCGCGGCACCGGCCCACGGGGCCAGGGCGGTGGCGATCATGGCGGGTGCGGACAGGACGGCACCGAGGCGCCCGTAGTGCGCCGCGCCCCAGCGGTCGCTGACGGCGGTGGCCTGCAGCAGCGTGAGCACCCCGCGGGCCGCGCCGGTGAGCATCGCCACGGCGATCAGCAGTCCGGACGGGCCCGGCAGGGCGGCGAGCAGGGCGGTGGTCGCGGCGGTGGCGGCCAGGACCAGCGCCGTTCGGGTGCGCACGCCGGTGTGTGCGGACAGGCGGGCGTAGCCGAGCCGGCCGAGGACCTGGCCGAGGCCGCCGAGGCCCAGCGCCCAGGCGGCGGCGCTGGTGGTCATCCCGCGCTCGATCAGCAGCGGCACCTGGTTGACCACCACCGCGAACGCCGAGAACGTGCCCAGCGCGACCGCGGCGACCAGCAGCACGAACGGCCGGCTGCGGGTGACGCGGGCCGGGTCGGCGTCGAGGTGGGCGGGGGTCTCGCCCGGGTCGGCGTCCGGCCACGGGCCGCGCAGCCCGAACAGGTGCGCGGGGATGGTGAGCACGCCGAGCACGCCGGCCAGGACGAGGTAGGTGCCGCGCCACCCGAGGGGCCCGGCCAGGGCGGCGGTGAGCGGGGCGAAGATGGTGCTGGCCAGTCCGGCGAGCAGGGTGACGGCGGTGAGGGCGGTGACCCGCCGCGGTCCCCACCAGCGCGTGAGCGCGGCGAACGCGGGCTGGTAGAGCACCCCGGCCATGGCCACCCCGGCCAGCGCCCAGGAGGCGAAGAACCACGGCAGCGTCGGGGCGGTGGCGATCCCGACGACCGCGGGCACGGCGATCACCGAGCCGGCGGTCATGACCCGGCGCGGGCCGTGGCGGTCGAGCCGGCGCCCGGCGGGGATGCCGACGACCGCGGAGACGACCAGGCCGAGGGAGAACGCCGCGGTGACGGTGCCGATCGACCAGCCCGTGTCGGCCGCGATGCCGGGGGCCAGCACGGGGAAGGCGTAGTAGAGCACTCCCCAGCTGGTGATCTCGGTGCCGCAGAGCACGGCCAGGACGCGGCGGAGCCCGGCGGGCGAGAGCGCGCCGGGCGCCGCGTCGGTGGGCTCGGATCGCACCAGGACTCGGACTCCGCTCGGGACGGGTGGCTAACCGCGTGTGCCGCTGGTGAGCGAGAGTCGCACCGGGGCGACCGGCCCGCAGCACCCACCCCCGGCGTCCGCCGCGGGGCCGTCGGTCTCGGCGGGGCCGGCCTGGTCGATTAGGCCGGCGCCGCCGCAGACGCCGGTCTCGGGCAGCACCAGCTCGACCCGCTCGGCGGCCGCCCGGTCGCCGGCGATCGCCGCGGCGACGGAGCGGACCTGTTCGTAGCCGGTCAGCGCGAGGAACGTCGGTGCGCGGCCGTAGCTCTTCATGCCCACCACGTACAGGTCGGGCTCGGGCTGGGCCAGCTCGGCGGCGCCGTGCGGGTAGACCGTGCCGCACGAGTGCACGTTCGGGTCCACGAGCGGGGCCAGCGCGCGCGGGGCCTGCAGCACCGGGTCGAGGTCGAGGCGGACCTCGGACAGCAGGCCCAGGTCGGGACGGAACCCGGTGAGCACCACGACCTCGTCGACCGGGCCGACGCGGGCGCCGTCGAAGGACTCCAGTTCGAGCCCGTCGGGGGTGGTGTGCACGGCGCTGGTGCGGAAGCCGGTGACGGTGCCGATGTGCCCGGCCGCGGCGGCCCGGCGGGCGCGCTGCCCGAGTGCGCCGCGGGCGGGGAGCTGGTCGGCGTCGCCGCCGCCGAAGGCGGTGCCGACCTGGCCGCGGCGCAGCAGCCAGTCCACGCGGGTGCCGGGGGTGACCTCGGCGAGGTCGGCGAACGCGACCAGCGCGGTGAGCGCGGAGTGTCCGCTGCCCACGACCGCGACCCGCTTTCCCGCGTAGCGGATCCGCTCGGCGGGGTCGGTGAGGTCGGGGACGCGGTAGCGGATGCGGTCGGCTGCGGCGGCCTCGCCGAGCGCGGGCATCCCGTCGGCCCCCAGCGGGTTGGGCAGCTCCCACGTGCCGGACGCGTCGACCACGGCCCGCGCGGCGATCCTGGCCTCGCCGCCGGCGGTCCGCACCCGCACGGTCAGCGGCTCGGTGCTGCGGGCGGCGTCGACGATCCGGTCCCAGCCGCGCCGGGCGACCCCGGTGACCCGGGCCCCGTAGTGGACCCGGTCGCCGAGGGCGTCGGCCAGCGGCTGCAGGTAGCGCTGCGCCCACTCGGCACCGGTCGGGTACGTGTCGGGGTCGGGTTCCGGCCAGCCGGTCGGGGCCAGCACCTTCGCCGCCGCGGTGTCGACCAGCTCGCCCCAGCGGGAGAACAACCGCACGTGGTGCCACTCGCGCACCGCGGCCCCCGCGGTCGCGCCGGCTTCCAGGACGACCGTCGGCAGCCCGCGCTCCAGCAGCTGCGCGGCGGCGGCCAGGCCCACCGGACCCGCGCCGATCACCACCACGGGCGATTCGTCGGGTGTCGTCGTGCGGGCGGTCTCGCTCATGGCGTCCCTCCATCGATGTGCGTCGATCCAATGCGGCCCGACTGTATCGACGAGCGTCGATTGACGCAACCATCGATGTTCGTCGATACTGGTCGGCATGAGCACGACCCTGCCTCTCTCCGACATCAGCGCGGCGCCGACACCCGGCCAGCTCGCGCCGGTCGATGCCGCGCGATACGCCGAGTGGTTCGCGTGCCTGGCCGAGCCCATGCGGGTCCGGCTGCTGCACGCCGTCGCCGTGAGCGGGCGGGAGGTGACCGTCGGGGAGCTGACCGAGCAGCTGGGGATCAGCCAGTCCACCTGCTCGCACCACCTGCGCAAGCTCGCCGACGTCGGGTTCGTGCACCTGCGCAAGGAACGCACCGCCACCCTGGTGTCGGTCAACCCGGCCTGCTGCACCGGGCTCCCGCACGCCGCCGACGCCGTCATGGGCATGCTCGGACCGCGCCCGTGCTGCCCGACCGACCTGCCCGACGACGTCACCGTGCGGGCCATGGACGCCGGCGACTGGGCGGACGTGCGGCGCATCTACGCCGAGGGGATCGCCACCGGCGACGCCACCTTCGAGACCGAGGTGCCCGACCGGCGCGCCCTCGACCGTTCCTGGCTACCCGAGCACCGGTGGATCGCCGAACTCGACGGCCGGGTCGTCGGTTGGGCCGCGGCCCGGCCCGTCTCCACGCGCCCGGTCTACACCGGCGTCGCCGAGACCTCGATCTACGTCGGCGAGGGCCACCGCGGCCGCGGCATCGGCAAGGCCCTGATCCACAAGCAGGTCACCGCGGCCGACGAGGCCGGGCTGTGGACCCTGCAGACCTCGATCTTCCCGGAGAACCGCGCCGGCATCGCCCTGCACCAGTCGGCCGGCTACCGCACCCTCGGCCTGCGCGAACGCATCGGCCGGCACCGCGACCGCTGGCGCGACACCGTCTTCCTCGAACGCCGCCGCACCGACGACGTCTGACCCGATCAGCCGTCCTCCGTGCTCGTCGCGGCCAGGAGCGCCGTCATCGTCCGCCGCATGACCGCGGTCGACTCCTCCGGCGACAGGCCCTGGTAGTCGCGGCAGCCCATCCAGGACGGCCAGGTCGAGGCCAGTTGCAGCGCGTTGGACAGCTCGTTGCCCGCGGGCCCGGCGGCCGCGATCTCCCCGGCGAACAGCTCCTCGAGCTCGGAACGGAGCCGGGCGGTGTGCCGGATCCGGTTGATCTGGAGCTGGCGCGAGGACGACAGCCGCGCCTGCGCGGCCCGGTACATGCCCGCCCCGGCCTCCAGCATCCGGGCGCGCTGCCGGCAGAACCGCTCGATCCGCTCGGCCAGTGGCAGGTCGAGCGGGATCTGCCCCCGCGCGGCCTCCTGCGCCTGCGCGATCTTGGCCCCGGACTCGGCGAACAGCGACTCGACGTCCTTGAAGTGGAACCAGAACGAGCCGAGCGACACGCCGGCGCGCTCCGCGACGCGGGCCGCGGTGGGTTGCAGGTCGCCCTCCAGCAGCAGGGCCACGTGCGCGTCGACGAGCGCCTGGCGGGTCCGCTCGGATCGCAGGGCCCGCCCGTCCCGGCGCTCGGCCGGGGCGGGCGCGCCCTTCCCGGGCCGCGGCGGCACCGCGTCCGGCACCGCGTCCGGCACCGCGTCCGACGACGTCACCACCGGTCCTCCTTCCGCCGCTGCACCCGGGAATCTACGCGCGGACCGGGTCTCGCCCGGTCAACGGCCGTCGTCGAACAGCTCGGTGGGGAAGTCGCGGGTCTTGGACAGGGTCCAGTGCGGCGGGCGCTTCTCCGTGAACGCGGTGACACCCTCTGGTGCGTCGGCGTGCTGGCCGGCCCAGCGGAACAGTCGGCGCTCCAGCTCCAGCGCCGCGGCCTGGTCGGTCTCCTGCAGGAACGCCCGGGTCACCAGCTTGGTGATCGCGGCCGACACCGGGGCGACGTTCTCGGCGATGTCCTTGCCGGTCGCCACGGCCGCCGCCAGCACCTCCGCCGCCGGCAGGGCCTTGGTGGCCAGCCCGACCTCGACGGCCTCCCGGCCGCGGAAGATGCGCGCGGTGAGCAGCAGCTCCATGGCCCGGGAGAAGCCGATCATGCGGGGGACGCTCCACATCAGGTCGGCGTCCGGGACGACACCGCGCCGGTTGAACACGAACCCCAGCTTGGCGTCCTCGGCGACGTAGACGATGTCGGCGCGCAGCGCCATGGTGAGACCGGCGCCGACGGCGGCGCCGTTGACGGCCGCGATGACCGGTGTGCGCAGCTTCTCCGCGCTGCGCTTCGGCCCGGCGACCTTGGCCGCCGCGTCCTCGCGGCGCAGCGAGCCGTCGAAGGTCTGGCCGGCGGGACGCAGCCCGGCGCCGGCGCAGAACGCCCGGCCGGCGCCGGTGAGCACGATCGCCCGCACGTCGTCGTCCTCGTCGAGGGCGGCGAACGCGTGCGCCATCTCCTCCGACATCAGCCAGTCCCAGGAGTTGAGCACGTCGGGCCGGTTGAGCGTGACGATGCCCACCGGGCCGTCCCGCTCGACCAGGATGGACTCGTAGGTGGTGGTGGTCGGTGCTGCCATGGCTGACTCCCTCGTCGTGGTCACAGTCCGATGCGGTCGGCGAGGGTGCGGCGGTGCGCGCCGGTGTCGCCGAAGAGCATGAGCGAGGTCTTGGCCCGCTTGAAGTACAGGTGGGCGTCGTGCTCCCAGGTGAAGCCGATGCCGCCGTGGATCTGCACGTTGTCGGCCGCGGCCCGGAAGTACGCCTCGCCGGCCACGGCCTTGGCCAGCGGCGCGACGACCGGCAGCTCGGCCGGGTTCTCCGCGGCCGCCCAGGCCGCGTACGCCGCGGCGGCCCGCGCGCCCTCCAGCTCCACCAGGACCTCGGCGCACTTGTGCTTGACCGCCTGGAACGACCCGATCGGCCGACCGAACTGCTGGCGCACCTTGGCGTAGGCCACGCTCATGTCCAGGCAGGCCTGCGCACCGCCGACCATCTCGGCGGCGAGCAGCACACCGGCGGTGTCCAGGGCGCGTTCCAGCAGGTGCGCGCCGGTGCCGACGGGGGTGCAGGGCACGTCGTCGAAGTGCAGCTGGGCCAGTGGCCGGGTCTGGTCGAGGGTGGGCTGCGCGGTGCGGGTGACCCCGGGCGCTGTGGGGTCGACGGCGACGACGACGGCGGAGTCGCCGGTGCCGGCGACGGCCAGCACGAGGTCGGCCGACATGCCGTCCAGCACGGTCGACGCGCTGCCCGAGAGCTTCCCGCCGGTCACGCCCATCGAGCGGCCCGCGGAGTCCCAGCCGGCGCCGGGGGCCAGCCAGGCGACCGTGGCCACCGTGGAGCCGTCGGCGATGCCGGGCAGGTGGCGGGCCCGGGCCCGCTCGTCGTCGGTGGCCAGCAGCAGCGGCAGGGCCAGGCCCAGGGTGGCCAGCAGTGGGCCGGGCAGCAGCGCGGCGCCGCACTCGTCGAACACGTGCGCCAGTTCCTGCACGCCGTAGCCGGCGCCGCCGTACTGCTCGGGCACGGCCAGGTCGAGCACACCGAGCTCGGCCAGGCCGCGCCAGAGCGCCGGGTCGAACGCGGTGGGGGTGGCCATCAGCTCGCGCACCCGGGCCATCGGCGCGCTGTCGGCGAGCCAGCGGCGGACGGTGGCGCGCAGCTCCTGCTGCTCGGCGGTGACCGCGAGGCTCATCGCTCACCTCCTGCGGCACGGGCCGGCGCCACCGCCGGGTCCTTGGGCAGCCCGAGCACCCGTTCGGCGACGATGTTGCGCTGGACCTCGGCGGTGCCGCCCCAGATGGTGTGCGAGCGGGTCACGAGCAGTTCCTCCTGCCAGTGGTCGAGCTCGTAGCCGGGGCCGACGACCAGGGCGTCCGGACCGAGCAGGTCCATCGCGATCTCGGCCAGCCTGCGCTCGTACTCCGACCAGCGGATCTTGGTGGTCGAGCCGTTGCCGAGCCCGGCTCCGGAGCGGCCCGCGGCCAGCTCGGCGACCAGCTGCAGCCCGGTGTAGCGCAGCACCTCCACCTGGGAGTAGGCCCAGGCGAGCTGCTCGCGCACGCGCACGTCGTCGATCAGCCCGCGCTCGCGGACCTCCCGGACCAGCCGCCAGAACTGGCGCATGAAGCCCAGGTGCTGGGTGGTGGCGCGGCCGCCGCGCTCGCTGCCCAGGGTCGTCATCGCGACCCGCCAGCCGTTGTCGAGGCCGCCGATGACGTTGTCCAGCGGGGCGCGGGTGTCGGTGAAGAAGGTCTCGGAGAAGTGCGCGAGCCCGGTCATCCGGGTGATCGGACGGAACTCGATCCCGTTGGGCTCGCCGTCCACGGTGATCGGGACGAGCACGTAGGAGATCCCGCGGTGCTTGGCGGCGTCGGGGTTGGTCCGGACCAGCGTGAAGATCATGTTGGCCTTGAAGAACCCGGAGGTCCACACCTTCTGGCCGTTGATCACCAGGTGGTCGCCGTCCAGCACGCCGCGGGTGCGCAGGCCGGCGAGGTCCGAGCCGGCCTCCGGCTCGGAGAAGCCCTGGCAGTAGTCGTGCTCCCCGGAGATGATCGGGGGCAGGAAGCGGGCCTTCTGCTCCTCGGTGGCGTGCGCGATGATCGCCGGGCCGACCAGGCCCTCGCCCATCCCGCGGGTCAGCCGGGGCACGTCGGCGCGGGCGAACTCCTCGTTCATGATCGCGACCTCGACGCCGGACAGGCCGCGCCCGCCGTACTCGCGCGGCCAGGCCACGCACATGTACCCGGCCTCGGCGAGGGTGTCCGCCCAGCGCGCGAGCGCCGCGGCCAGTTCGGGTGCCGGCTCGCGGGGGACCTGCACCCCGCGCATCTCGTCGGGGGCGTTCGCCGCGAGCCAGTCGCGGACCTCGGCCCGGAACTCCTGCGCGGCCGGGCTGTAGTCGATCGGTGACGGTGCTGGTGCAATCGGTGTTCCGGTGCTCATCGGCGTCTCCCGGTCACGTCGGCGGGGCGGGGGTGCGTGGGGTGTCGGTGTCCGCGGTCGGGCGGTCGGCGATCACCCCGGTGGCGCGGAGCCGCGCGATCCGGGCGTCGTCGTAGCCGAGCAGGCCGCCCAGGACGTCGTCGTTGTGCTGGCCGAACAGCGGCGCGGCTCGCCGGTGGCCGCCGGGTGTGCGGTCGAACCGGAACCCGAGGGCGCTGTACGCGCGGCGCCCGACCAGCGGGTGGTCCAGCTCGGCGATCATCCCGGCCCGCCGCATCGCCGGGCTCGCGGCGATCTCCCGCCCGCCCAGCACCGGCGCGGCCGGAACCCCGGCCGCCTGCAGCCGCTCGGCGACCTCGACCTTGTCGCGGTCGGCGGTCCACGCGGCGATCTCGGCGCCCAGCGCGGCCTGGTCGGCGAGCCGCTGCGCGGCGGTCGCGCCGCGGTCGAGGAGGTCCGGGCGGCCCATCGCCGCGCACAGCGCCCGCCACTGGTCGTCGGTCGCCACCGCGATCGCGACCCACTCGTCGTCGCCGCGGCAGCGGAACGCGTCGTGCGGGGCCCAGCCGTCGCGGTGGTTGCCGTCGGGGCGCCAGGTCGCGCCGGTGGCCAGCTGCTCCAGGACGTACTCGCCGATCCAGTGGGCCGCCGCCTCGACCTGCGGGACCTCGACCCGGCACCCCTTCCCGGTGCGCTCCCGCAGCTCCAGGCCGGTGAGCACCGCGGCGACGGCGTTCAGGCCGCCGGTGGGGTCCATCAGCGCGGGGCCGGTGAGCACAGGGGTGCCTTCCGGGTAGCCCATCAGGCCGGTCATGCCGGTGGCGGGCTCCATGGTCTTGCCCATGCCCTGGTGGCCCGACATCGGCCCGCCGGGGCCGAAGGCCGGCATCTCGACCACCACGATGCGCGGGTTGACCCGGCTCAGGGCGGTGAAGCCGGCGCCGAGCCGGTCCAGCACGCCGGGGGTGAAGTTGGCCAGCACGACGTCGGCGGTGCGGGCGAGGTCCCGCATGACCTCGCCGGCACCGGGCACCTTGAGGTCCAGCGCGATCGAGCGCTTGTCGATGTTCTGCGAGTTGAACAGCATGTTGCGGTTCTGCGGGTCGTCGCCCGGGTCCAGGTCGGGGTAGTAGCGGGGCGCCCCGCCGACCCGGGTGCCGCGCCAGGAGTCCGGGTGGCTGGGTGCCTCCACCTTGATCACGTCGGCGCCCAGGTGGGCCAGGCAGCGACCGGCGAACGGCCCGGCCCACGCGGTGCTGAACTCCAGCACCCGCACGTCCGACAGCGGGCCCGCGGTCACCGGGCGCTCCCCGCCGGCTCGCCGACCGGGAGCCGCGGGCTCGGGCCGGGGACGTCCGCGTCGACCGGGCCGTCGGCGTCGTCGACGACGAACAGCCTGCGCAGCGCCGTCTCGGTGCCGGTGGCGGGGTCCCCGACCTCGCCCAGCATCGAGCGCACCCGCCACTGCTCGGACTCGACCAGCTCGGCCAGCCCGGTCACCTTCTCCGCGCTCACCCGGCCGCGCTGCAGCCCGGCCACCACGTCGTCGGCCGCCATCGCCGCCGCCCGTTCCCGGAGCCGCTCGACGACCGCAGGCCAGTTCGCCAGCCGGTCGCCGGAGGTGCTGAACCGCGGGTCGTCGAGCAGCTCGTCCAGCCCGAAGACGCGGCACAGGCTGGGCCAGTTGCGGATGGCGAACAGCACGACCCAGGCGTCGCGGCAGCGCAGCACGGCCAGGAAGCCCGGGTAGGCGGCCCGGGTCTCCTCGGTGCCGTTGTAGCTCGCCTGGCTGACGAGGTTCTGGCCCATGGCCGCGGTGGACTCGAACACGCTGGCCCGCACCCGCTGGCCGCGCCCGGAGCGGCGGCGCTCGTGCAGCGCGGCGAGCACCGAGATGTAGGCGGTGGTGCCGGTGGCGTAGGAGGCCCGCTGGCCCAGCCCGTAGATCGGTTCGCGGTCGACAGAGCCGGTGGCGTTCATGACCCCGGACAGGGCCTGGTGCACCATCTCCGAGCCCCGCCACCCGGCGTACGGGCCGTCGGGCGGGAAGTCGCCCAGCTCGCAGTCGACCACGGTGGCGGCCGGCGGGACCGGCAGCGGCGCCCCCTGGTCGCGCAGCACCACGTCGGCGCCGTCGAGCAGCTCGGCCAACGGCGCGGCGGCCGTCCGCTTGCCCTGGTTGAGGTGGCGGAACAGGTAGGACTCGGTGCCGTCGGGCGAGAGCGGGGGAGTGCGCCGCGTCGGCGTGCCCTCCGCCGGCTCGACGAGCACGACGTCCGCGCCCTGCATGGCCAGCAGGCGCCCGGCGTACTGGCCGGCGACCGACGAGGAGAGGTCGACGACGCGGAGCCCGTCGAGGGGGCGCGGGCGGGGGGCCGGGTCAAGCGACGATGACATCGTCCTCGGTCCTCTCGGTGCGGACCGCTCCGGAGCTCATCCGGTCGCGCAGCGCGTCGCCGATCCGGTAGACGCACAGCACGACCACGCCGAGCAGCACGCCCGGGGCGATGATCTGCAGCGGGGCGGACAGGATCTGGGAGTAGGCGTCGGAGAGGTCGCTGCCCCAGCTCGGCGTCGGCTTCGCGACGCCGAGCCCGAGGAACGACAGCACGCCCTGGATGACGAAGGCGAGTCCGGTGTAGATGGTCAGCTGCACCACCACCGGCCGCAGCGCCAGCGGCAGCACGTGCCGCAGGAGCACGACGGGCGCCGGCACCCCGGAGAGCCGGGCGCTCTGCACGAACTGCCGCTCGCGCAGTGCCAGCACGCCCGAGCGGGTGAGCTGGGCGGTGTTGGGCGCGAGCACCAGCCCGATCGCCACCATCGACGTGGTCAGGCCGGGCCCGAGCGAGCCGGTGATGGCCACCGCCAGCACCATCGTCGGGAAGGCGATCATGATGTCGGCCAGGCGCATCAGCGCGGTGCCGGTGAACCGCGGCCAGAACCCGGCCACCGTCCCCCAGCTCACGCCGACCACCGTGGTCACGCCGACGGCGATCACGACCCCGCCGAAGGCGTTGCGCCCGCCCCAGATCAGCCGGCTCAGCACGTCGCGGCCGAACTGGTCGGTGCCCAGCAGGTGCGCCGCCGACGGTCCGCCGTTGCGGTTCAGCAGGTCCTGGGCCAGCGGGTCGTACGGCGCGACCCAGGGGGCGAGCAACGCGGCCAGCAGCAGCGCGCCGAGCACGGTGACCGCGACGACCAGGCCGGGGTGCGGTCGGTCGCGCTGGGCGGTGCGGGCCGCGGCGCCGCTCTTCGCGGCGTGCTTCGCGACGGTGGTGGTCATGTCAGGCCCCCCGGCTCGCCGGGTCGACGATCCCGGCCAGGATGTCCACCACCAGGTTGACCACCAGCGCGATCGCCACGTACACCAGCACGATCCCGAGGATCAGCGGGTAGTCGCGCACGCCGATGCCGTTGATCAGGGCGCTGCCCATGCCGGGCAGCACGAAGATCTTCTCCAGCACCAGGGTCACGCCCAGCTGCCCCAGCGCCAGCAGCGCGACCACGTTGAGCACGGTCGGCAGCGCCGCCCGGAACGCGTACTGCCAGGTGATCACGCGTTCGGGCAGGCCCATCGCCCGCGCCGTGCGGCAGTAGTCGCTGGCCAGCGCGTCGACCATGGCCGCGCCGACCTGCCGGATCACGATCGCGCTGCCGCCCAGGATCATCGGCAGCACCGGCAGGATCACGTGATAGAGGTTGTCGAGCGGGTCCTCGGTGAGCCGCGGGTAGCCCAGCCGCGGCAGCACGCCCAGACCCACCGAGAAGATGCTGATCAGCACCAGGGCCAGGAAGAAGTCCGGCACCGCCAGCCCGAGGCCCGAGGTGCTGCGGATCCACCGCCCGACCGGGCGGTCGGCCCGCCGGGCGGCGTACACGCCGATCGGCACCGCGACCGCGATGGTGCCCAGGATCGCCAGCACCACCAGCTCGATCGTCACCGGCAGCGCGTTGACGATCAGGTTGATCACCGGCTGCCCGGTCTGGAAGGACACGCCGAGGTCGCCGACCAGCGCGTTGCCCAGCCAGCCGAAGAACTGCTCGGGCAGCGGCCGGTCCAGGCCGAGCTGCCGCTCGACCACGGCGATGGCTTCCGGCGTCGCTTCCTCACCGAGCTTCGCGTACGCCGGTCCGCCCGGGATGATCTTGACCAGGAGGAAGGTCAGCAGGCCGGCGCCCACGGCGGTGGGGACGAACAGCAGCAGCCGGCGCAGCACGAACCGGGGCAGGCCGCCGGCGGCGAGCCGACCGCGGCCGCGCTCGACGGCCGGCGCCGGTTCGGCACCGCCCGGCGGGGCCGGCTCGGC
>NZ_JAHDTH010000240.1 GCF_018531445.1 Pseudonocardia lacus | reverse complement strand
GCCGGCGGCGGGCTGGCCGTGCTGGGCAGCGGGCCCGGCGGCCTCGTCCTCGCCGCCGTCGGCGGGGCGGTGGCCCTGGTTCCCGCGGTGCTCCAGCAGATCCGCTCGGCGGCGCAGCCGCGCGGCCCCCCGGCCGTGCTGCGCGCACTCGGTGCGGGCATCGCCCGCCACGCCACGGCGCTCGTCGTCGTGGGAACCCTGCTGGTGGCCGTGCAGGTCGCCCGGAACTCGGCGCCCAACGAGGCGTTCGAGATCCCGGGCTGGTGGGACGGGTCGCTGCGGGAGTTGCTCGGCTGGACCGCCGCGGCGGCCGGCGGGCTGGTGGTGCGCCGTGCGGTGGCGCGCGTCGTGCCCGGTGGTCTGCTCGGTGCCCTCGGCGTCGTGGGCAAGCGCGTCCGGCCGGTCGTCGAGGCGGTTGGCGGGTTGCCCGGACGTGTCTCGGCCGCTCGCGAGGCGCGCCACGACCGACAGGAGGCCATCGACCGGCTCCGCACGATCGTCGAGCAGGAAGGCACCGTCGGGGAGGCGCCCCGAGGGGCCCTCGTGTGGGCCATGGGGCTCGCGGTGCGGGCTGGTGTGGACACCGCGGAGATCGCCGGGGTCGTCGGGCTGCCCGAGCCGGTCGTCGCGCTGGTCCTCGGACACCGCGACACCGTGAGCCGGATGCCGCGCGTGCCGAACGCGGGCGAGTACGGCCCGGAGACCGAGCTGCAGGCGCGCAGCCGCGACCTGCAGGACGAACTGCGCACGCGCATCGCCGAGGTCTGGGCGGACGCCCGGGCCGGCGTCGAGGTCCCGCGGGCCCGATGGGACCGCGTCCACGAGCTGCTGGTCGACGCCGAGACCCTGGGCGCGCCGTGGGCCGGGGGCATGGCCCAGGTCCGGGCCGCCGCCGAGCAGGACCTGGGCTGGGAGCTGCGCTGGGTCCGCGGCGGCGTCGAGGTGCGGGTGCCCGGTGGGTGGCTCGCCGAGCGGGCCGGTTCCGAGGTCGTGTTCACGGTGCCCGGCGCCGCGATCGTCACCGCCGCGGGGAAGGCGGCCCCGACCCCGGACCTGCCCGCCGAGCTGAGCCGGCTCTACGCGGCCGTCTGGTGGGGCCTGCTGGCCGCGCCGAAGGACGTCCCGCCGGTCGTGTCCGCGCTGAACACGCTGGCCCAGCTGCGCGGCCCCCCGGCGCCCGACGCCCGGCTCGACCCGAAGGACCCGCTCGTCGACACCGTCGCGGGGCTGCTGGCCCACGAGCCGGCGGCCGTCCTCGACCACCCGGCCCTGACCGAGGTCGCCGTGCAGCTCGTCGAGCACGTCCGCCCGGCGCTGGCCGCGGCGCGCCAGCGCCTGGCGCTGCTGGCCGACCCGGTCGAGCCGGCCCGCGCCATCGTGCAGGCCGCCGACACCCTGCACCGCCAGGGCGACGGGTCCGGCCGGGCGGCGCTGGAGCGGGACGTGCGCGCCGCCGACACCGTGCTCGAGCAGGCGCGCGAGGCGCTGGTGGCCGCGGCCGCGTGGCGGGAGAAGCAGGCCACCGACGCCGATGGCGAGGGGCAGAAGCACCGCGAGAAGCTGGTCAAGGCCAGGACCAAGCGGGACCGCGGCGCCGCCGAGGGCGTGCGCAAGGAGCAGGCCGACCTCGACCTGGAGCTGGAGAACGCCCGGCGCGCCCGCGCCTCGCACGACGCCCTCCAGCAGGCCACCGCGGCCCTGGACGAGCTGCGCCGGGCCCATGACGAGCTGCTGCAGGCGCTGCAGGACGCCGCCGGCCCGGGCGCCGTCGACCCGGCCGCGACGGAGCGGATCCGGTCGGCGGCCGCCGAGGTGCTCACCGGGGCCACCACCTATCGCGAGGTGCTCGCCCGCACCACGCCGGAGCCCGAAGCGCTGCCGTCGGGCACGCCCACCGGCCCGCTGCCGCGGCTGGCCGAGGTCACCGACCAGGTCAACGCCGAGCTGGCGCGGCTCGGGCTGCCCCGCCGGTTCACCGAGGCCGAGCTGGACGCGGTGATCCGGGCGGAGTTCCGCCGGGCCGCGGCGCCGCAGCTCGCCGGCGGTGGCGGCGAGCCGATCGTCGGCGTCAAGCAGAACGGCCTGGTGCTGCAGGTGCCGGCCCGGCGCGCCGCGGACAGCCGTTGGGCCGCCCTGACGCGCCGGGGCCGGACCGCGGCCGAGGTCAGGATCACCTGGCACGCGCTGGGCCTGGTCGCGGTCCCCGACCCGCTGAGCGCCTGGGGCCGCACCGCCGCCGAGCTGATGCTGGGCTCCCTGCCGCAGGGCGGTGCCGTCGCCGGCGCGAGCACCGTGCAGACCCGCACCACCCACGGCGGCGCCGAGGTCGACGTCACCGACGTCGTCGAGTCGACCGCGCCGAGCTGGCTGAGCGGGCTGCGCGACGTCGTCAAGATCAAGGGCGGGTTCGGCTGGTCGAGCACGCGGACCACGGTCCGCTCGGCCTCGGCGGGGAGCTACTCGCTGGGCGGGGGCGTGGCCGACAACCGCGGGGCGTCGACGCTCTACGAGGTCGACACGCAGTGGCGGCTGGCCGTCCGCACCGGCGGGCGCGCGCCCGGCGCGCCCGGGGCGTGGAAGGAGTTCGGGCGGATCGGCGGATCGGCGGCCCCCGGCGGCACCGGCGGCTACGCCGACGAGAGGAGGCAGGCCGACCTCACCCGGCTGTGGGTGTCGCACGCCTACGACGAGCGCGGCCCGCCGGACGCGGAGGCCAACCCGGCCGGACGGCAGCCAGGCACGCCGTTCCCGGCCTACGCGCCGATCTGGGTCGGCGGGCTCGAGCAGCTGGTCGACAAGGTCGCGGTTGCGCTGGGCACGCGCGATGCCGGGATCGGCGGCTTCACCCGCGGCCAGCTGCGGGCGTTCCTGGTAGCCGAGCTCGGCGGCCGGCTCGACGTGGCGGCCGAGGACGGCCTGCGGCTGCTGCTGCCCGACCGGCTCGGCCGGCCCGCGGCCCACCTGGAGGTCACCGCCACCCCGGTCCTGGAGAAGGTCCGGCTGGTCGGCGGGGCCACGCGCAAGGAGCTGCTGGAGGACCTGCACGTCTGGTTCTCCACGATCAGCGCGGGGGCGACCACGACCTCCGGACGGTCGTCGACCCGCGCCGTGGCCGTGGAGCTGGCCAAGCAGGCGCGGGAGGCGGCGCAGAACTTCGGTCCGGGCGGCGGGGCCAACCGCAGCAGGTCGACCTCGCGGGCGGACGGCATGTCCAGCTCGCAGGCCGCGATCCGCCCCGGCGTGCACCGGCTGGCCGGCCACTCCCAGGCCTACGTCCTGCGCTGGCAGTACACGGTGCGGATCCAGCACCTGCGCGGGCGCGACGGCGTCGCCTACCGCGAGGACACCGTGACCGGCAGCGGTGACGCGATGGTCCGCATCGGCGAGCGCGACGCCTACCGCTACGGCCTGCCGGTCGCGAAGGCGGCCCTCACCCAGGCCGGCGACGGCACGACGGTGGTGCGCGGCACGCCGGTGCAGGAGGCGCCGCCGGGTCGGCTCGCCGCGCCGCCGACCAACCTGGGCAACGGCCGGGGCCAGATGCGCTCCGTCGGGCACGGCCTGGTCCGCGACGTGCCGTGGGCCGAGGTGCTGCGCGTGCGCCACGCGGTGGAGGAGCGCCTGCGCCGGCTCGAGGTGCTGCCGCCGCGGGACGTGGCCCGCTGGACGCACGACCCCGCTGTGCTGGCCGCCCAGCTGGCCAACCAGCGCGAGGTCCGCGACCTCTTCTCCCCGGAGCGCTGGGAGACCGGCTACGACCAGGCCGTCAACGCCGGCCTCGCGATCACCGTGGAGAACCCGCTGTCGCTGCTGTGGGGTGGACGCAGCGCCGAGCGCATGGAGGTGGTCGTCCAGCTGGTGCCGGAGTGGGGCCGGACCAACGAGCGGACCCGCTACCTCGGCCACTCGCCGTCGCTGCTGGAGGTGGGGCTGTACATCCAGTCCAACACCTCCAGCCGGTCGGCGGGCGGCTCGTGGGGCACCAGCTACTCCCTCGACGTCGGGTCCGGGTACGTGCCCGGTGCCGACCAGGTCCCGGCCGATCCCGGCGTGCAGGGCGAGAACCAGGTGTCCGCGGGCGTCAACGGGCGGGGCGGGCACGGCCGCAGCGGCGGCCAGTCGGCGGGCACCACGGTCAACGTGGTGACCCTCGTCGAGGGCATGGGCTCGACGGCGGGCTTCGAGGTCGGCCACCGCGTGGTCGTGACGCTGCGCCGCCGCGGCGCCGCGGACGAGGTCGTCGAGCACGGCGTCGGGTCCTTCCCGCTGTCGATCTGGCTGGCCGCGGACCTGCTACCGGACGCACGGGGGTACCGGGGCATCGCCGAGGGGCCACTGCCGGACTGGATGCGCACCCGGCTGGTCCCGATGGCCGTGCAGGCCGATCAGCTGTTCGCCGCGGCGCTCGCGCAGGTCGAGGGCCAGCTCGACCGCGGCTGGTACCTCGACCCGGAGGGCGTGCAGGACCTGCGCGAGTTCACCGGGGTCGACCGGCTGGCCGCCTCGCTGCTCGAGCTGAGCACCTCGGGCCTGCGCCGGTCGGTGCTGGTCCGCTCGGTGACCGGGCGGACCAGGTGGATCGACGTGGAGCTGCGCGGCGGGCCGGCGCGCACCCGCCTGCTCACCATCGGCGACCTGCTGACCGGCGACATCAACCTGACGCTGAACTCGCAGGGCGGCGAGCACGGGTGGTCGGCCGGCGGGGGCGGCGGCGCGTCCGCCGGCGGTGGCGTCGGCCAGCTGGAGGCGCCGGCCGCCGGGGGCAAGCTGGGCGGCTCGGGCAGCGTCGACCGCGGCGCCAACCGCTCGGCGCTGGGCATCTGGGGCCGGGAGTTCCTCGGGATCGAGCTGGGCAAGCACCACGTCGGCCAGCTCGACATGGTCGTGCAGGTCCGGGTCGGTCGGGCGGTCGGGTCCGAGCAGCCCCCGGGTGCGCAGGTCGACGTCCGCGTCTGGCACGCCATCCCCGAGCGCGACGTGCTCGACCGGTACGCCGCCGGCGAGCACGACCTACCCCTCGACGTCGTCGCCGACGCCGTCGAGCGGATGGTGGCCGGCGACCTGCTGCTCGACCTGCGCACCACCCGACTGCTGGTCAGCCGCTACGTCGGGCAGCTGCGCGGCCGGCTGGCCAGTGGCCGGGCCCACGAGCTGCCGGACGGGATCGACAAGCGGTCCATCGACCGGCACCTGGTCCGCTTGACCGCCTACCTCAACGAGCAGATCCGCAAGGAGATCGCCGGCCGCCCCGCCGGGAACGTCCCGGCGACCGCGGTCCGGCCGGGCAAGCGGCCCACGCTCAAGGCCGTGCTGCGCCGCGCTGCGGAGCTGGTCCCGATCGAAGAGCCGGTGGAGGTCCCGCCGAACTTCGAGACGGGCATGGGCGAGTCGGTGATCGAGCGGGCCGACCTGACCGACGCCGCAGGGCGACCGACCGAGCTGTTCGACCAGGTCCTGGCCGCGGTGCGGCAGGTGGCACCGGACGCGCTCGACGGCGACACGCTGCTGTGGAACGTGCTGGCCAACCAGTTCGCCGGCAAGCGCTGGCGCGGCCACCTCGACCGGATGCTCGGGCCGGACGGCATGCCCGTGCCCATCCGGGTCAGCACCCGCACCTGGGACGGCGCGAAGGTCGTGCGGCGCACCCGCTGGGTGACCCTGACCATCCGCGCCGAGTTCGACCCGAACACGGTGTGGGCAGGCAAGACCGACACCGTCGGGCTGATCCTGCAGGACTACGCCTACCTGCAGCTCGACGGCGGGCGCCGGTACGGCCGCGGGGCCGGCGCGGAGCTCGGCGGCGACGGCGCCGCCGTCCCGGTCGACGGCGGCCCCGGGCTCGGGCCGAACGCCTCCGTCGGCACCGGGCGCAACCGCGGCCGCTCCGCCGGCGTGTCCGGCCAGGCCACGACGCTGCGCGGGGTCGCGAGCTGGAACGGCGCCAACCGGGTGCGGCACGGGATCCGCATCACCATCACCCCGCGGCTGGAGGCGGCACCGCCGCAGACCAGGGCGCGGCGGCTGCGCAGCCCGGCCGCGGAGCCGAGCGCCGCGGTCACCGGCCCGCCCGTCGAGCTCACCGGGCAGACGGTGCGGCTGCTGCCCGACGGACTGGTGCAGGCGAGGTCGGTCACCGGGCGCGCGGTCAAGGGGCCGATGCTGTACCAGCCGGCGCCCGGCCTCCCGTTCACCCTGCCGACACAGGTCCGCGTCGACGGCCGCGGCGCGCCGATGCTGTCCAGGTTGGTCACCGAGGCCATCTCCCGCCCGGAGCTGCTCGGGCGCGCCGGCACGCTGGGCCACTACTTCGACCTGCTCGACGTCCTGCAGCCGATCCCGCTGAGCAACTTCCTGGACCGCATCGCCACCGCCGACGGCTACCGGCTCGGCCGCTACGCGGTGCCGGGCGTGCCCGGGGAGGCGGTGGACGTCATCGTCCGCGCCGACCTGCTAGCCGACCGGGTGGTCGTGGGCAGCCGTCCCAACACGGAACTGCGCGGGGTCTTCCGCGACCAGCTCGCCGCCTTCGTCGCCGGGTCGGTCGGCCACCTGCGCCCGACCACCCGCGGCGCCGGCACGTCGGTGGCCGGGACCGGGCTCGGCGTCGGGCTCAGCGTGGGCGACCAAACGGGGCACAGCCGCAGCCAGGGCCTGGGCAGCCGCGCCGAGACCTCCCTCTACGAACAGGGGCCGGCCACCACGATCCAGGTCCGGGTCGTCTACCACGTCACGCTGCGCCGGGTGCTGCTGCGCGACGACCGGGTCAAGCGGGTCCGCTACGAGCTCCCCCTGCCCAACCTCGCAGTCGGCACCGCCTATGTGACCGCGTTCGACGCCGACCTGGCCGGGCTGTTCCGGCCGAGCTTCGGGACGGGCGGCGGCGAGCTGCGGTTCGCTCCGCTGCCCCGGGCGAACGGCACGAAGTGGCCCGAGCCGCTGTGGGGCCCTGGCCCGGCCGCGCACCCGGGCGGCACGGCCTCCTCCGGCGGCTTCAGCGGTGGTGCGCTGGCGGTGGGCGGCTACCGGGCGACGGACAACGTGCTGGTCGCCGGAGTCCTCGCCGAGCTGTGGGCCGACCGGCTGGCCGGCGCGCCGGTCGGTGCGGTGCCGGGTCGCGGTCCGCCGGAGGCCGGGCTGCGGCGGCACGAGCGGCTGCTGGTGGTCGGCAACGACGAGCTGGTCCGCGCGCTGCGGGCCGCTGGTGCCGATCCGGTGCGGGCGGCGGACCTCGCCGACCGGATGTACGCGTTCAGCTGGCGCGACGGGGCGACCGGCCTGGGCGTGGTCGCGGTGCCGGCCGAGCGGTTCGCCGGGCTGCGGGCCTCCGGCCGGTGGGGCGAGGTGCTCGAGCACGAGCGCCGGTTCCACCTCGACGGCCGGGCGGGCGTGCACGACCACGACGCCGACGCCGCGCGCATCCTCGGGCGGATGCGCGTGGCGCCGGCCGCGGCCGGCGCGTCGGCGGGTGGCGCCGCGCTGCGGTCCGGGGAGGCGATCGACCCGCGGGGCTCCGCGGTGGTCGCGCACGTCGTGGCGAGGGTTGCGGCGGGGGAGGACGGGTTCGGGATCACCCGGCTGCCGGCCGGTGACCCGGCGGTGGTCGAGCTGACCGGGTTGCCCGGGTGGGCGCTGGCCGAGGCCGGCTGTCGCGGGGTGTGCGTGGTCGACGGGCTCGTCGACCGGGTCGTCGCGGCGGGTGGCCCGGCCGACCTGGTGGCCTGGGGTGCGGTGGACGGCTGGATCTACCTGGACCGCCAGGTCGAGGTCGGGCTGCGCAGCGGTGCCCTCGGCGCGGCCGATCGTGCCCAGCTGTTCCGCCACGAGTTGGTGCACGTTCGGTATCCGCGGATGCGGGAACCGGAGTCGATGCGCACGGCTCCGCTGCCGGACATGACCGGGCTGGCCGCGTTCCTGCCGCCACGATCGGCCGGGCCGGTGGCCTTCACCGCGGTGCCCGTGGTCGACGGGCGGACCGCGTGGACGGCTCCCGAGCTCGGCGCCGATGCGCACCCGTTGCTCCGGCGCGTGGTGGGCATCTGGACCCGGAGCGGTTTCCACGGCAGCGGTGTGCTGTACCGGGTCGACGGCGACACCGCCTACGTGCTGACCAACCGGCACGTCGTCGAGCCGGCCGGGGTGCCGATCGGGCTGGACGTCCGGGTCGAGGTGCACACCTCGGCCGGAACGCAGATCATCGATGGCCAGGTCGTCGCCTCGCCGTCGGCCGAGGCGCTGGCGTCGCGGGCGGCCGCGGTCGGGGTGGACACCGCCGAGTTCTCGGTGGACCTGCCGCTGTCGCCGGCCGCGGTCGACGTGGCGGTCGTGCGGATCGTCGACGCGCGGCTCACCGGGCTGCGGTTCCCCCCGCTGGATTTCGCCGACGTCGGCCCGGGTCAGCCCGTTGCAGTGCTGGGCTACCCGTCGACCAGCATCCCCCGGATGGGCGGCGGCGCCGTGGCACCGTTGCGGACCCACGGGATGGAGCTGGTCGTCACCGGTGGGCAGGTGTTCTTCGACGCGGTCCTGGACCTGCTGTCGCTCGGGGTGACGATGGCCGGCAACCCGTGGACCGCGCCCGGCGGCTCGGGCGGCCCGCTGGTGGCGGTCGGCGAGCACGCTCGACCGGACGTGGTCCTGGGCTTGCACAGCGGCGCGGCCCTGCCCAAGCCGGGGGATCGGTGGGGCCACCTGGCGCCGGTCGCCCTCGCCGTCCCGGGCCCGCTGGTGCGGGCCTTCGTGGAGGCCAGCGGCGTCGGCGGCCCGGACGCCCCGGCGCCGCCGCTGAGCGAGCACGAGTACCGTCGGATCGCAGCCGTGCCCGTCACTGCGCTGATCACGGGCGGGCGGGCCGCCGGTCTCGTGGCCAACCTTGCTCCGGGGGTGCGGGTGCCGGTTGCTGACGTGCTGGCGGCGGTGGAGCGGGCACCGGAGCTGCTGCTGACTCGCCCCGACCCGGCGGGGGACCCGGGCATGCGGATGGTCGTGCGGGTGCCCGGCCTCGCCACCGCCGCGCTGGTGGCCCCGCCGGCCGGGGAGCGGGCCGCGCTGGTCCGGCTGGCCGACGGTCAGCGGCTGCCGGTGCACGGCTCGTCGGCGGTGATCGGGTCCGGGTTCGCCAACGACGTGCAGGTGCCGCGCGGCGCGCGGACGGTCTCGGAGGCCGTGCTGCTGCGCCACCGCGACGGCTGGTCCCTGGTGGCGCTGCCGGGTGCCGGGCCCGTGCTGGTCGACGGGCGTGCGGTCGACGGCATCGCACCGGTGGGCCCCGCGTCGGCCATTACCGTGGCCGGCACGACCTTCCGGCTGCGCACCGGCGGCGGGGCGGCGTTGCTGTCGGGTCGGCACATCGACGACCGCGAGGCCGCCGTCGTCGCGCACGTCGTGGCCCGGTTGGACGCGGTCGGCCGGCCGCAGCGCCTGGCGGTCGACGACCCGGCGGTGGCCGAGCTGACCGGCGGACTGGACCCGGCCGAGCTGGTCGGGTGCGCCGGGGTGTGCGTGGTGGACGGTCTCGCCCGGCGGGTGGCGGCCGCCGGTGGGCCGGCCGACCTGGTGGCCTGGGCCGGTGTGGACGGGTGGATCCACGTGGACGCCAGGGTGGCGGCGGCGCTGCGGTCCGGGTTGCTGGACCCGGCCGCCCGGCGGGCGCTGTTCCGCCACGAGCTGGCCCACTTGGCCCATCCCGGCCTCGCCGAGGCCCAGGTGGCTGCGCTCGCCGCGGTGCCCGACCTGGCCCCGCTGGCCGCGGCGCTGGCCGGGATCGAGCCCGTCGCGGGTCGGCTGATCGGGCTGCGGCACGCCGGGCGGCCGGTGCGCCAGGCGGCCGAGCTGGGTGCGGCGGCGCACCCGCTGCTCGACCGGGTGGTGCGGGTGACCTTGCGCCAGGGCGGGCACGTCGTCGGTGTCGGGTCCGGGGTGCTGTACCGGGTCGACGACGGTATCGCTTACGTGCTGACCAACCGGCACGTCGTCGAGCCGACCGACGCCCAGGGTCGCCCGGTCGCGTTGCCGTCGTCGGTCGGTGTCCGCGTCGCCGTGCCCCTGGACGGGGGGACGGTGGACCTGCCGGCCCGGGTGGTCGCCGCGCCGTCCCCGGCCGCCCTCGCCGCCGAGCTCGCCGGCCTGGCCGGCGTGGACGCCGAGTTGGCGCGCTGGTTGCAGACCGAGGGCACCGATGTGGTCGACGTGGCGGTGCTGCGGGTCGTGCACCCGCGGCTGGCCGGCTCGGTGATCGCGCCGCTGCGGTTCGCCGACCCGGTCGTGGGCGATCCGGTCACCGTGCTCGGGTTCCCCGACACCACCGTGCCGGTGCTCGGTCGCACCGGGCCGACGAGCCTGGCCACCGCCCAGGAGTCGCTGGTGGCGGCCACCGGTCGGGTGTTCGACAGCCCGCGGGCCGACGCCGAGGCGTACGGCACCAAGGTCGTCGGTGTGCCGTGGGCCGGTGTCGGCCACTCCGGCGGTCCGATGATCGGGGCGCGCTCCGAGCCCGACGTCGTGCACGGGCTGACCTACGGCTACCTGGACCCGGCGGCGATGGCGGGGTGGACGCGCGGGCAGGTCGTCGTGGCCGTGCCGGCCGCGGTGGTGCGGGCGTACCTGCACGCCGCCGGCGTCGAGGGCGGGCCGGACGCCCCGGGGCTGGCTCCGCGGGAGCTCGCCCGGTTGGGCCAGCAGATCACCGCGCGGTTGACGGCGACCGGGCAGCCGAACGCGCCGGTCTCGGAGCTGGCCGCCGGGCTGCGGGTGCTGGCGCAGGACGTGCTGGCCGCGGCCGCGGCGACCCCCGGGCTGCAGGTCCCCACCGGCCCGGTCGGTGCCGGCGAGGGGCCGGTCGTGGCGCTGCGCGGCAGCCCCGGCCCGCTCTCCGACCGGCCCTTCGGGACCGGTGAGGTCGCGGTGCTGGGTGCGGCGCTGGCCGCGCTGCGCGACCGCTGGCTGGCCGAGGGACTCCCGCTCACCGCGGACCGCATCCGCGGCCCGCCGGCGCTGCACGCCGGCGAGGAGCTGTTCTCGCCCAGTACGGCCGACCTCGTGGCGCAGCTGGAGGCAGCAGGGATGGCGCCCGGGACCGCCGCGGCGCTGGTCTCCGGCCTGGTCGCGTTCAGCTGGCGCGACGGGACGGGTACTGCGGTGATCGCGGTCCCGGCCCGGGTCGCCGCCCGCCTGGACGCGGCCGAGGCGTGGGGACCGGTGCTCGACCACGAGCGCCGCTTCCACCTCGACCCCGCGGCCGGGCGCGACGGGCACGACGAGCACGCCCGGCAGACCCTGCTGGTGCTCGGTGCCCTGAGTGCTCCCGAGCAGGCCGGGGGCATGCACCCGGACCTGCCCGCACCGGCGGCCACGACCGCGGGACCGGTGTCTTCCCAGCCGGCGGCGAATGACTCCATCCCGCTAGGCGCGGTCGTGCTGGGGCTGGTCGTCAGTGGCGCCGGGTTCGTGCTGCCTGACCAGCTCGGCCTCACCGGTCGCTCGGCGGGCTTGGTGACCTTCCTGCTCGTGCTGACCGGGGTCGGCATCGACCTGGTGGCCCTGCTCGGGCTGCCCACCACGAGTTCGCCCGCCGCCCCGCCCGCCCCCCCGCCCGCCGCCCCGTCCGCGGCGACGCCGCGGCCGGCGGCTCCTGTTGCGCCGCCGGCTGAGGCGCCC
>NZ_JAHDTH010000239.1 GCF_018531445.1 Pseudonocardia lacus | reverse complement strand
CCGCGCGGGCCGGGCGCGCCCAGGCCGCGGCGGCCGTCGAGGAGTTCGCGCACGTCTGGGCGTCCTGACGAGGGTCACTTTTGCCGGGCGCGACCGACGGGTACGACATCGGACATGGTCGAAGTACCGCAGGTCCGCCTGAACAACGGCGTCGAGATCCCCCAGTTCGGCTTCGGCGTGTTCCAGGTCCCGCCCGAGCGCACGGCGGAGGTCGTGCGCACGGCGTTCGAGGCCGGCTACCGCCACATCGACACCGCGCAGGGCTACCGCAACGAGGAGGGGGTGGGGCAGGCGGTCCGCGAGTCGGGCCTGTCCCGCGATGAGGTCTTCATCACGACGAAGCTGGAGAACAGCCGCCACGGCGACCCGGTGCGGGCGCTGGAGGAGAGCCTCAAGCGCTTGGGCACCGACCACGTCGACCTGTTCCTCATCCATTGGCCGCGCCCCCGGCACGACCAGTACGTGCACGCCTGGAATTGCCTGGAGCAATTGCTCGCTGACGGCCGTGCGCGGGCGATCGGGGTGTCGAACTTCCAGGTCCCGCACCTGCAGCGGCTCGCGGAGGAGAGCGGGACCGTGCCCGCGGTCAACCAGGTCGAGCTGCACCCGCGGCTGCCGCAGGCCGAACTGCGCGCCTACCACCGGGAGAACGCGATCGCGACCGAGGCGTGGAGCCCGCTGTTCCAGGGCGGTGACCTGCTGGAAGACCCGGTGCTGAGCGATCTGGCCGCCCGCCACGGCAAGACCCCGGCCCAGGTCGTGCTGCGCTGGCACGTCCAGCTGGGCAACATCGTCTTCCCGAAGTCGTCCACGCCGGCGCGCATCGCCGAGAACATCGACGTGTTCGACTTCGAGCTGCCGGCCGAGCACATGGCCGCCATCGACGGCCTGAACACCGGCACCCGGCGCGGCCCCGACCCGGACACCTTCGGATAACGGACGTATAACGCACGAGAACGGCCGCCCGTCGCGCCCGGAGTTCCACCCAACGGGACGGGTGGGGCCGCGGGGGTGCGGATCCGACGATTCGCGCCTATCGTTGACGCCCATGTTGGCAATCACCGATACCGCGGCAGAGGCCATCAAGTCGTTGACCACCGATGCGGAGCTGCCCGCCGGGGGTGGCCTCAGGATCGCGGCGCCGGACCCGGACGAAGGCCTGGAGCTCTCGCTGGCCGGGCGCCCGGACGCCGACGACGTCGTCCTCTCCGGCGACGGGGTGGCCGTGTTCCTGGAGCCGCTGGCCGCCGAGGTGCTCGACGACAAGATCCTCGACGTCCAGCCGGTCGCGACCGACGACGGTCAGGAGGAGCTGCGCTTCGCCATCGGCCAGCAGGGGTCCGAGCCCCAGAAGGTCTGACCGGGGGCCGTCCGAGCCGACGCCCCCGAGCCCGCACCAGCCCCGAGCCCGTACCGAGACCCCACACCCGAGCCCGACGGGGCGGTCCGACCGGCCACCAGGCCGGCGCCGCCCCGTTCGTCATGCCCGCGTCACCCCAGGACCCTCTCCAGGACGGCGTCGAGGGGGCGGGGCACGCGGTCCGGGTCCAGCGCCTCCACCAGCAGCCGCGCGTAGTGGACCTTGCGCCCGCCGCGGCTGCCCAGGAACCGGTGCAGCTGCGCGGCCGCGGTCCGGTCGCGCTGGGCGGGCTGGCGGCGCAGGGTCCGCAGGCTGCCCAGCTCGCCCTGGGCGGCCACCACCCCTTCGACCGCGGCCACCCCGAGCGCCCGGATGAGCTCGTCCTCCAGGTCGAGGTCGCAGACGAAGAAGCCCAGCGCCTCCAGCCCGGCGCGGTCGGCGGCGGTGCCGATCCCGGTCCGGGCCAGGTGCCGGCGGACGTGGCGCTCCTCCCCGGCGTCGTACAGCCCGGCGACCGCGACCCCGCTGCCCGGGACGCAGAGCCGGTCGAGGAAGTGCCCGACGTTGGTGATGCCGCCCATCGCCAGCACCGCCACGCCGTCGGCGGCCAGGTCGCGGCCGCGCAGCCGGGCCAGCGCCAGCAGCGCCTCCCGGTCGCTCTCGCCCTCGACCAGGACGACCGCCCGGTGGTCGGGAGCCCGGACCGGGCCCGGCGCCGGGACGCTCACCCACGGACCAGGTGGACGAGTGCCGCGTGGTCGGGGTGCAGCGCGGGCGGCCGCACCCCGACCGTGCCCAGCACGCGCCCGGAGTGCACCAGCCCGCCGGACTGCCAGGCCGGCCGCGACCGCCCGGAGATCGGCTCGGCGCCCGCGCCCGGCCCCACCGGCGTCAGCCGGTAGTCGGCGTCGGGGTCCAGGCCGGGCAGCCGGACGGGTCCGGGCGGCCAGGTCAGCGACCGGTCCATCGCGACGAACGCGAACAGCGCCTCGGACCGGTCCGCCGCGACGACGCCGTGCGCCCACAGCGCGGGGTCGGGGTGGTCGACGCGCACGGTGCGCCCGCCGTGCAGCAGCGGCCGGAACCGCTTGGCCAGCGCCACCCAGCCCGCCAGCTCGGCGAGCTCGTCGGGCGAGCAGCCGGTGACGTCCCACTCGATCCCGAACGAGCCGAACAGCGCGGTCGCCCCGCGGAACGAGAGGTCGTGGACGCGGGCGGTGGAGTGCGACGCCGGGCTGCCGACGTGGCTGCCGACCAGTTCGGGCGGCAGGAGCTGGCCGGTCCAACGCAGGATATGCTGGCGCTCGTGCGGGTCGATGCAGTCGCTGGCCCAGATCCGGTCGGTGCGCTCCAGCACGCCCAGGTCGGCCCGCGCGCCGCCGGACGAGCACGACTCGATCTCCAGCCCGGGGTGCGCGGCGCGCAGCTCGTCGAGCAGCCGGTAGACGGCCAGCGTCTGGGTGCACGCCGGCCCGGTGGGTGGCGGTGGAGCCGGCGTCGACCAGGTCGCGGTTGTGGTCCCACTTCAGGTACGCCAGGTCGTACTCGCCCACCAGCGCGGACAGCCGTTCCAGCAGGTAGGCGTAGGCCTCGGGGCGGGCGACGTCGAGCACCTGCTGGTGGCGCGAGGGCACCGGCAGTCGCCCGCCGGTCCGCAGGATCCAGTCGGGGTGCTCGCGGGCCAGCCGGGAGTCGGGGTTGACCATCTCCGGTTCCACCCACAGCCCGAACTGCATCCCCAGCTCCCGCACCCGGTCGACCAGCGGGTGCAGCCCGTCCGGCCAGACCTGCGGGTCGACGACCCAGTCGCCCAGCCCGGCGGTGTCGTCGCGGCGCCCCAGGAACCAGCCGTCGTCGAGCACGTAGCGCTCGACGCCCAGCTCGGCGGCGACCTCGGCCAGGCGCAGCAGCCGGTCGAGGTCGTGGTCGAAGTACACGGCCTCCCAGGTGTTGAGCACGACCGGGCGCGGCGAGCGCGGGTGGCCCGGGCGGGCCCGCAGGTACTCGTGGACGCGGGCCGCGGCCTCGTCGAGGCCGTCGCCGTAGGTGGCGTAGAGCCACGGACCGACGTAGGCCTCGCCGGGCGCCAGCACGACCTCGCCGGGCAGCAGCAGCTCACCGCCGCTGATCAGCGTCTCGCCCGACGCCGTGCGCTCCACCGCGGACCGGTGGTTTCCGCTCCACCCGACGTGCAGCCCCCACACCTCGCCCGCGCCGAACCGGAACCCCTCCTCGCCGGCGAACAGCACGGTGGCCGCGTCCGGCCCGGTGCGCCCGCGCCGGTTCTCCCGCAGGTGGGTGCCGACGGTGACGGGGCGGCGCTGCGGCGCGCGCTCCCGCGCCCACCGGCCGGCCTGGTCGAGGACCTCCGCGGCGACCGGCGGCACCGGCAGCGCCAGGTCCAGGCGCTCCAGCGAGTACGGCCCGGGGCCGGTGTTGCGCAGCTCGGCGCGGCAGCGCAGCAGGCCGCAGGCGGACAGCTCCAGCTCGACGTCGAGTTCGAGGCCGGCCGCCGGGTCGGCGTGCCGGACGTGCAGCCGCTCGCCGTCCCCGGCGGGCCCGACGTCGTGCCCGGTGCGTCGGAAGCGCGTCGACCAGGCGTCGCCGTCGCGGTGACCGAGCAGCCCCGGCGCGCCGGCCCAGCCGGTGGCGGCCTCGGGCAGCAGCCCGACGCGCACCGGGACGTCCGGGCCGTTGTTCCCGGGGTCCGGGACGGACGCGGCGGCCAGGTCGCGCAGGGCGGCCGGGCCGAGCGGCCCGACGTCGGCCCCCCAGTGCAGGACCAGCGGCGGCCCCTCGACCGGCAGGTCGAGCACGACGGACACCCCACCGGCCCGCAGGTGCACCGGGTCGGTCGGGTCGGGGGAGGGCGATGGGGGGAGCGGCACGGGTCAACCGTGCCGTGCGGGCACCGGCGGGGCCAGCCCTCGTCCGGGCCCGTTCCCCGGTCGCGGCGACACGGCCGAGCGGGGCGCTGATGGACGTGTCTAGCCTGGACGGGGCAGCGCTCGGGGTGCGGCGACGACGATCCCGGGCTCACCAGCGTGGTCCGTCGGGGGAAGGGGAACGCGTGGCCCGGGTCACCATCACCGAGATCGCCCGCCGTTCGGGAGTGTCCAAGGGCGCGGTGTCCTACGCCCTCAACGGCCAGCCCGGGGTGTCCGCGTCCACCCGCGCCCGCGTGCTCAAGGTCGCCGAGGAGCTCAACTGGGTGCCCAACAGCGCCGCCCGGATGCTGTCCGGCGCGCGCACCGACACCATCGGTCTCGTGCTGGCCCGCGCCGCGGTGCGCGAGCCGTCGGTGCTGGAGTTCGTCGCCGGTCTGGAGGACGTGCTGGCGAAGCGCTCGCAGACCCTGCTGCTGCGGTTGGCGTCCGGGGCCGAGGAGGAGGCGGCCGGCTACCGCAAGTGGGCATCCGAGCGCCGCGTCGACGCGGTCATCGTCGTCGAGGTACTGGTGGACGACCCCCGGGTGGCCCTGCTGGAGTCGCTCGACCTGCCCGCCCTCGTCGCCGGCGACCCGGGGCTCTCCGGCGGCCTCGCCGCCGTCGGCGTCGACGACCCGGCGGGTGTCGACGCCCTGGTCGGGCACCTCGTCGAGCGGGGGCACCGCACCGTCGGCTGGGTCTGCGGCCCCGCCCACCTCGGGCGCGTGCACGTCCGGGAGCTGGCGTTCGCCGCCGCCGACGGCGTCGCGGTGCGGCAGATCGCCACGGACCTGTCCGGCGAGGCGGTCGACTCGGCCACTCGCGAGCTCCTCGACAGCCCCGAGCGCCCCACCGCGATCGTCTACGACGGCGGGATCGCCGGCGTCGCCGGCCTCTCGGCGCTCGGCCGCCTCGGGCTGGCGGTGCCCGACGACGTGGCGGTCGTCGTGTGGGGCGACTCCGCGGTGTGCGCGGTGACCGACCCCCCGCTGACGGCCGTCGGGTGCGACGTGTGGGCGTACGGGGCGGCCGTGGGGGAGGCGGCGCTGGGTCTCGCGGGTGGGCGCAGGGGCGCCGCGGTGATGGGCGCGGTGCCGACCCTGCGGCTGCGCGGTAGCAGCTGACCGGCCGCGTCAGGCGGACGTCTCGGTGAGCCGGCCCCCGTCGACCACCCACCGCCGCGTCGCCCGCACCGTGTCCAGCATCCGCCGGTCGTGGGTGACCAGCAGCACGGTCCCCGCGAACGAGTCGACGGCCTGTTCGAGCTGCTCGATGGCGGGCAGGTCGAGGTGGTTGGTGGGTTCGTCGAGCACGAGCAGGTTGACCGCCCGCGCCTGCAGCAGCGCCAGCGCCGCGCGCGTCCGCTCCCCGGGGGAGAGCGAGGCGGCGGGGCGGGGGACGTGCTCGCCGGTCAGGCCGAACTTGGCCAGCAGGGTGCGGACGTCGGCGTCGGACCAGTCCGGCACGGCCTCGCCGAAGGCCCGCACCAGCGGTTCGGGGCCGAGGAACAGGCCGCGGGCCTGGTCGATCTCGCCGACGCGCACCCCGGAGCCGAGGCCGGCGCGGCCCTCGTCGACGGGGACGCGGCCGAGGAGCGCGCCGAGGAGCGTGGTCTTGCCGGAGCCGTTGGCGCCGGTGACGACGATCCGGTCGGCCCAGTCGACCTGGGCGGTCACCGGGCCGAGGGTGAAGTCGCCGCGGCGCACGACCGCGCCGTCGAGCGAGGCGACCACCGCGCCGGAGCGGGGGGCGGCGGCGATGCTCATCCGCAGCTCCCATTCCTTGCGCGGCTCCTCGACGACGTCCAGGCGCTCGATCATGCGCTGGGTCTGGCGGGCCTTGGCGGCCTGCTTCTCGCTGGCCTCGGTGCGGGTCTTGCGGCTGATCTTGTCGTTGTCGGTGGCCTTGCGGCGGGCGTTGCGCACGCCGGTGGCCATCCAGTTGCGCTGCATCTGGGCGCGGTCCTTGAGGGCGCCGAGCTTGTCGTCGTACTCCTCGTAGGCCTCGCGGGCGTGCCGGCGGGCGACCGCGCGCTCGGCCAGGTAGCTGTCGTAGCCGCCGTCGTAGACGCCGACCCGCTGCTGGGCCAGGTCGAGCTCGACGATCCGGGTGACGGTGCGGGCGAGGAACTCCCGGTCGTGGCTGACGATCACGGTGGGCCCGCCGCGGCCCAGGCGCGCGCGTTCGGTGACGAACCGCTCCAGCCGCTCCAGGCCGTCGAGGTCGAGGTCGTTGGTGGGCTCGTCGAGCAGCAGCAGGTCGTAGCGCGACAGCAGCAGCGCGGCGAGCCCGGCGCGGGCCGCCTGCCCACCGGACAGGCCGGTCATCTCCGCGGTGGTCGGGTCGACCGCGAGCCCGACGTCGGCCATGGCGTGGCCGGTGCGCTCGTCGAGGTCGGCGCCGCCGAGGGCGAGCCAGCGGTCGAGGGCCTCGGCGTAGCGGTCGTCGGCGCCGGGCTCGCCGGTGCCCATCGCCTCGGCCGCGGCCTCCATCGCGTCCTGGGCGGCGGTGACGCCGGTGCGCCGGGCCAGGAACGCGGCGACCGTCTCGCCGGGGCGGCGCTCCGGCTCCTGCGGCAGGTGCCCGATCGTGGCGCCCGGCGGGCTGACCGACACCGAACCGTCCTCCGGGGGCTGCTCGCCGGCCAGCATCCGCAGCAGCGTGGACTTGCCCGCCCCGTTGACGCCGACCAGACCGAGCACGTCGCCGGGGGCGATGACCAGGTCGAGGCCGGAGAACAGGACGCGGGCGCCGTGACCGGCGGCGAGGCCGGAGGCCTTCAGGGTGGCGCTCATCTCGCCCCCCACGCTACCGGCGCCCCCTCTTCCCCCCGCGCCGGAGTTCAGGAAAGCCACGATGCTGCCCGCAGAGGGCAGCATCGTGGCTTTCCTGAACTCGGGACGGGTGCTCCCCGGGGCGACGAACCAAGACGAATCAGGTGGCGGCGCCGAGGAGGGCGACGGGGGCGCGGCGGGTGGCCGACCACGTGGTGAGGGTGCTGGTGAGGGCGGTCACCAGGTACAGGCCGGCGGCCAGCGCGCCGATCAGGTCCCAGGGCAGGACGAGGGTGGGCGTGCCGGTCATCCGGCTGGTCACGGCGAGGGTCGCGACGAACGACGCCCCGGCCGCGACCCCGCCCAGCACGAGCCCGACGGTGGTCACCACGGCCGACTCGAGCAGCGCGGCCCGTACGACCTGGCCCCGGGTCAGCCCGGACAGCCGGGCGGTGGCGAACTCGGCCGGTCGCGGGGCGGTCCCGATGACCACCGCGTTGACCACGCCGATCAGCGCGTACACCCCGCCCAATCCCATGATCACGATGAAGACGGCGACGGTGGTGGCGTCGCGGCCGGCGGCGTCGGCGGCGATCCGGTCCGCCACGGTCGAGACCGGCCCGATGGCGGAGAGGGCGGCCACGACGGCGTCGCGGTCGGCGCCGGGGGCCAGCGCCACCAGGGTGCGCGACGGCGCGGCGGCGAGTTCGGCGGCCGGCACGGAGTCGGCGGTCAGCAGCAGGTCGGCGCCGTCGCTGATGGCGTCGGGCACCTCGGCGACGATCGGCAGTGGACCGAGGTCGCTGTCGCCGACCCGGACGCCGACGGTGTCGCCGGGCGATCCGCCACCGGAGCCGGGGCCGGCCACCGCGACGCGCCCGTGCAGCGCCGCGACGGCGTCGCTGCCGGGGTGGGCGGTCGCGTAGGCGGCGGGGTCGACGACCAGCGCCTGCCCGTCGTCGCTCTCGACGTCGTCGCCGGAACCCCAGGTGACGGCGAGGGGCAGCACGGTCTCGGTGGAGGCCCACGCCACGCCGGGCAGGTCGGTGACGCGGTCGCCGACGGGGCCGCGGGCGTCGAGGACCAGTTCGCCCGCGGTCGTGCGGCGCTGCTCGGCCTCGCCGGCGGCCGCGGTGGAGGTCAGCATGCCGGCCTGCGCCAGCACCAGCCCGACCAGCACGATCACCGGGGCGGCGATCGCGGCGCTGCGCCGCACGCCGTCGCCCAGCGCGGCCACGGCCAGCTCGCCGATCGGCCCGCGGGTCGGGACGAGCCGGGCCACGGCGGGTACCAGCAGCGGGCTCAGCGCGCTGAGCGCCACGGCCAGGCAGAGGGCGGCGTTGGCGGCCATCGCCTGCCCGCCGGCGGCGCCGCCGACGGGGGCGATGATGACGAGCGCGGCGGCGCCGGCGGCGAACACCACCCCGGCGCCCCAGCGGGCCGCGGTCATGACGCGGGCGGAGCCGCCGGTGTCGCGCAGCGCCTCCAGCGGCCGCACCCGGCCGGCCCGCCGCGCGGCGACCAGCACCCCGGCCAGCGAGACGCCGATGCCGACGCCCGCGCTCACCCCGAGGATCCAGCTGCGCCACTCGGCGGTGAACCCGGCGGGCACCATGCCCAGCCCGGCCAGCAGCCCGGACTGGAACCGGGTGGCGGCGATCCCGACGGGGATGCCGGCGGCCGTGCCGACGACGGCGAGCAGCACGGCCTCGCCGACGAGCAGCCGGCGCACCGCGCCCCGGTCGGCCCCGACCAGCCGCAGCAGGGCCAGTTCCTGGCGGCGCTGGGCCACGGTGAACGCGAACGTCGAGGACACGATGAACACCGCGAGGAACGCCGAGAACGCCAGCGTGAGCGCGCTGAGCGTGACGGCGGTGGAGCTGCCATCGACGAACGCGGCGCGGGCCGCGGGGTCGAGCCCGGCCGGCACCGGGAGGGTGGCCGCGGAGATCAGCACCAGCAGCGAGGACTGGACCAGCGCGACCCCGAGGCAGACGGTCAGCGCGGCGCCGGTGAACAGCGGCCAGCGCTCGGTGAAGGTGGCCCGGCTCAACCCGATCATCATCGCTCCAGGCCGACGAGGCGGTTGGCGACGTCGTGGGCACCGGCCCCGACGAGCCGGTCGACGACGCGCCCGTCGCGCAGGAACACGACGGCCCCGGCGCGGGCGGCGGCCGCCGGGTCGTGGGTGACCATGATGATGCTCTGGCCGCGCGCGGCCATGGCGCCGAGCAGGTCGAGGACGGTGCGCGCGGACGTGGAGTCCAGCGCGCCGGTGGGCTCGTCGGCGAAGAGCACCTCGGGTCGGGTGACCATGGCGCGGGCGATCGCCACCCGCTGCTGTTGGCCGCCGGACAGCTCGCGCGGCCGGTGCCGGGCCCGGTCGCCCAGCCCGACCATGGCCAGCGCCGCGTGCACCTCGGCCCGCGGTGGCCTGCGCCCGGCCAGCCGCAGGGGCAGCGCGACGTTCTGCGCGGCGGTGAGCGCGCCGACCAGGTGGTAGCCCTGGAAGACGAAGCCGATGCGTTCGCGGCGCAGCGCGGCGAGTTCGTCGTCGGAGGCGTCGGTGATGTCGGTGTCGCCCAGCAGCACCTGCCCGCTGTCGACCCGCTCCAGGCCGGCGGCGCAGTGCAGCAGCGTCGACTTCCCGGAACCGGACGGCCCCATCACCGCGGTCCAGGTCGCGCGGGGGAACGCGAGGTCGACCCCGTCGACGGCGCGGACGGCGGTCGGGCCGTCGCCGTAGGTGCGGGTGATCCCGCGCAGCGCGACCGCCGCCGCGACCGGGGTCGTGCCGGGGTGGGCCCCGGCCAAGGTCGTTGTCGTCACGGGAACCATCACACGCGCCGGGGCGTTCGCCCACACTCCGCTCGGCCCCCGACCCGGGGTGGGGCGCTCCCTACCCCGGGGTGAGGTCGCAGTACGCGCCGTCGACGGTGTCCGCGCCACCCGCGCCGCGCCCGCGGTGCTCGTGCCGCCGGCCTCGGTGTCGGAGAAACGCGCGAGCGCATTTCCGATGACGGGACCGCCGGCGCCCGTCAGGGCGACGAGCAGGATCGCCGGCAGCGTCGCCGTGACGGGGTGTCGACGGAACGCACCCCGAATGGAGCGGCGTTCACGGAGTTGGGTGGGAATTGTGGACTCCTCGATCACACCTGGACCAGGTCAAGGACGACGTGGTCGCGATCGGGTCGCCCTGGACCTTGTTGCCGGTGCCGCCGAGGTCGGGCAGGGCGAATCGGAGGGCGTAGGTCGTGGTGTCGCCCGCGGCCAGGTCCCTGGAAGCGGTGGCCCGCGCGATGGCGATCCCGACGGCGAGCCGGAACCCGGCGTTCTGCAGAATCGTCGTGGAATGGACTCCGGCGATGTTCCGGGGTGCCGACCGTGCTGAGTCGAGGAGTGCCGGGAATTCGTGGAGCGGTCACCCCCCGGATGACCTCGATCGGGTGGACAAAGGGATGACCTGAGTGATCGGCGGTATGAGATGAATCGTCGACGCAGGGTGAGCGGCAATCCTGTCGCGGGGAGGGGAGCACCATGGGTGGGAGCCACCGGACCACGCAACGGAGTCGGGCGGGGGCACCGGGCGTGGCGCTGCGCCGGCTCGTCGGGCTGGTGATGCTGGCCGCGCTCGGGTTGGCCGCGGCCGTCGCGGTCGTGCCCGCGGTCGCCGGGGGGACGGCGCTCACCGTGCTGTCGCCGAGCATGCGCGAGACGCTCGCCCCCGGCGACGTCGTGGTGATCCGGCCGCGGCCGGTCGAGCGGATCGCGGTCGGCGACGTCGTCACGTTCCTGGCCCGCGACCCGATGTCCAGCACCACCCGGGTCGTCACCCACCGGGTGGTCGAGGTGCTGCCGGGGCCGGAGTTCCGCACCCGGGGCGACGCCAACGCGGACCCCGACCCGGCCGCCGTCGCCGCGGCCGACGTCCGCGGGGTGATGTGGTACCGCGTCCCGTGGGTCGGCGGGGTGGCCCGGAAGCTGACGACGCCGGGTGGCGCCGTGGCCGGTGCGGGCGCGGTGGTGCTGCTGCTCGGCGCCGTGCTGCTGGTGGGTGCCCGGAAGCGGCCGACCGCGGAGCGACCGGGGTGAGGACGGCCACGGAGTGGCCCGTCACAGGGTCGCGACCTGGTGGTCCGGCTGCCCTCACCCGCGTCCGCCCCCGGTCGGCGCCTACCCTCGACGGGGTGCTGTCCTCCGTCACCCGCGCCCGGGTGATCGTCGACGAGTTGGTGCGGTCCGGGGTGGCCGACGCCGTGCTGTGCCCGGGCTCGCGCAACGCTCCGCTGGCCTTCGCGCTGCAGGCCGCCGACGCGGCCGGGCTGCTGCGGCTGCACGTGCGGATCGACGAGCGCACCGCCGGGTTCCTGGCGCTGGGGCTGGCCGCCCGGTCCGGGCGGGTCGTGCCGGTGTGCACGACGTCCGGCACGGCGGTGGCCAACCTGCACCCCGCGGTGCTGGAGGCCGCGCACGCCGGGCTGCCGCTGCTGGTGCTCAGCGCCGACCGGCCCGCCGAGCTGATCGGCACCGGGGCCAGCCAGACGATCGCGCAGCCGGGCATCTTCGGGTCCGCGGTGCGGGCCGCGCTGGACGCGGCGCCGGGTGCGTCGGCCGCGCTGCTGCGCTCGATCGTCGACCGGGCGGTCGCCGCGGCCGGGGCGGGCGCGCCCGGGCCCGTGCAGCTCAACGTGCCGTTCTCGGAGC
>NZ_JAHDTH010000238.1 GCF_018531445.1 Pseudonocardia lacus | reverse complement strand
CGAGCTGGACGCGGTCCGGCTGCTGGGGGTGCCGCTGTCCTGGCTGGCGGTGGCGGTGCTGCCCTACCCGCTGCTGGCCGCGCTGGCCCGCTGGCAGCTGCGCCGCGCCGAGCGGGCCGAGCGGCCCGAGCGGCCCGGGCGCCGGACCCGGGCGGGGCCGCCGGGATGACCGACGTCCTGTCCGTGCTGCTGGCCGTGGTCCCGGTGCTGCTGGTGACCCTGCTCATCGGGGCCCGCGGGGTGGCGGCCATGCGGACCACCTCGGACTTCCTGGTCGCCTCGCGGCGGATCTCGCCGACGGTCAACGCGGCCGCGGTGTCGGGGGAGTACCTGTCGGCGGCGTCGTTCCTGGGCGTGGCCGGGCTGGTCGTCAAGGACGGCGTGGGCGCGCTGTGGTACCCGGTGGGCTTCGCCGCGGGCTACGTCGCCATGCTCGCGCTGGTCGCGGCGCCGATGCGGCGCACCGGGGCGCTGACGGTGCCCGACTTCGCCGAGGCCCGGCTGGGCTCGCCTGCGCTGCGCCGGCTGTCGGCGGTCGTCGTGCTGGTCATCGGCTGCCTGTACCTGGTGCCGCAGTTCACCGCGGCGGGGCAGGTGCTCGGCGTGGTCAGCGGCAGCCCGTACTGGGTCGGGGTGGTGGTGGCCGGGGCGGCGGTCAGCATCACCCTGGCGCTGGGCGGCATGCGCGCGGCCACCTACGTGCAGGCCTTCCAGTTCGTGCTCAAGCTGGCGCTGTTCATCGTGCCGGCGGTGTGGCTGGTGCTGGCGGTGGGGCCGGACGCGCGGTCGGCGGCGCTGGCCCCGGTCGAGTTCACCCACTTCGCGGCGCCGACGCCGGTGGAGTTCCGGCTGGACACCTCGGTGACGGTCACCGAGACGACCACCGTCGCCGTCGAGGGGCACCCGCCCCTGGAGCTGGCGCCCGGCCCGCACGAGGCGGCCGCGGGCAGCACCTGGACCTTCCCGGCGGGTGCCGCGGTGCCCGAGGTCGGCGGCGGCCCGCCCGGCGGCCCCGGCTGGGGGCGCCCGCTGCTCGACCCCGGCGACGCCGGGCACCCGGTGCTGGCCACCTGGTCGGTGCTGGTCGCCACGGTGCTGGGCACGATGGGCCTGCCGCACATCCTGATCCGCTTCCACACCAGCCCCGACGGGCGCGGGGCCCGCCGCACCGCGGCCATCACGGTGGCCCTGCTCGGCGCGTTCTACCTGTTCCCGGGCGTCTACGGGCTGCTGGGCTCGCTGCTGCTGCCGGAGCTGTACCTGTCCGGGGCCACCGACACCGTCGTCGTGCAGCTGCCGGCGCGGGTCGACCCGGGCTGGGCGGGTGCGCTGTTCACCGCGCTGCTCACCGCGGGCGCGTTCGCCGCGTTCCTGGCCACCTCGCTCGGGCTGCTGCTGGCGGTGTCCGGCGCGCTGTCGCACGACCTGGTGCCCGGCACGCTGCGCCGGCTGCGGTTCACCCCGCTGGCGGCCGCGGCGGCGGTGGTGCTGCTGGCGCTGCCGGCTGCGTCGATCGACGTCGGGGTGCTGGTCACCTCGGCGTTCGCGGTGGCGGCGTCGACGTTCTGCCCGCTGCTGGTGCTGGGCATCTGGTGGAGCGGGCTGACCGCGCGCGGCGCCGCGGTGGGGATGGTGGTGGGGCTGCTGTCCTCGGCCGGGGTGATCGCCGTCGACCTGTTCCTGGGCTCGCCGCCCGGGCTGGCCGCGATCCTGCTCGGCCAGCCCGCGCTCTGGTCGGTGCCGCTGGCCTTCGCCACGATGGTGCTGGTGTCGCTGCGCGGTCGCCCCCCGGCGTGGGCGGCCACCGCGATGCTGCGGTTGCACCTGGACGAGAGCGAACCCGGCCGTGCCTGAGGGCACCGCTGGTGGGAGGCTGGCGGGATGATCGGCGACGAGGACACCTCCCCGGACGTGACCGAGGACGACGGCCTGCTCGACCCGTCCGACACCCTCCTCGACCGCGACCAGCTCGACGAGGGCTACTCCCCGCCCGAGCGGCCCTACGCGGTCGACGGCTGGGGCACCACCGCGGCCGAGGAGGCGGCGGGGGAGTCCCTGGGGGCGCGGCTGCGCCGCGAGGTCCCCGAGGACGCCCAGGCCGACGGCGACGGGCTCGGCGACACCACCGACACCGACGGCGAGCTGCTCGACCGCGAGGTCGGCGACCGGCGCTCGGGCCGGCTGGCCGAGGGCGGCGAGGAGCTGTTCTCCACCGACGTCGGCATCGACGGCGGCGCCGCCTCCGCCGAGGAGGCCGCCGTGCACCTCGTCCCCGACGAGGACGGCGACAGCGACCCCGACAGCGGCGACGCCGCCGCGGAGTTCCTCCGCGGCCGCTGACCCCGCCGATCGCCAGGTCCTCCCGGTCACGTCGCAGGGTTTCGTGGGGTCCGTACAGGTGCCGTGGCGCCTGCGCGGACCCGGGCGCCCCTGCGACGACGTCGCCGAGTCCGGTGCCGGGCGATGAGTTCGGGGCCGGGCGGCGGTCGTACCGGACATGCCCCTTCCCGAACACCTCGCCGCCGAGGCGCCGTCGGATGCGCCCGGGCCGCTGCCGCCCGCGCAGTGGACCGTGCTGATCCTGTGCGACGTCCTGCACTGGCCCACCGCCGACGCCGCCGCGCTGCTCGGGGCCTCCCGCGCGGAGCTGATCGCGGCCCTGCACCGGGCGCGTGGGGCGGTGCTGCGGGGCCAGGTGCCCGGCCCGGGCGAGCGGGCCGCGCTGAGCCGGCTGGTCGGCACCGCCGACAGCACCGTCGTCGCGGTGACCGGGGCGCTGCTGCGCGAGCACGCCCCGCCGGTCGCCCGGAGCGCGTGATGGAACCGCCCAGTGAGGACGATGCGGCCCGGGTGTCGTTCCTGCACCGGCGGCTCGGCGCGACGTTCGACAAGCGCGTGGTCACCCTGGGGCCCGGCGACACCCGGCCGTACCGGGCCGAGGAGTGGGACGACGCGCTGGTCGTCGTCGAGCGCGGCGAGGTGCTGCTGGAGTGCGCCGACGGCGGGGCGCGGCGGTTCGCCGAGGGTGCGGTGCTGTGGCTGGCCGGGCTGGGGCTGCTCGCCCTGCGCAACGAGGGCCGCGAGCCCGCCGTGCTGGTCGCGGTCTCGCGGCGGGCGCCGCCGGCCGACGAGGTGCCCGCCGAGGCGTGACGGTCAGGGCCGCGGGGCGGTGAGGGCGTCCATGCCGGGAGGGGAGAGCACCCGCTCGATGCCCAGCACGGCCGCCCCGGCCAGCCCGGCGTACTCGCCGAGCACGCTGTTGGTGAGCACGAGGTTGCGGGTCGCCAGCGGCAGCGCCCGCTGGTAGACGACGCTGCGCACCCCGGCCAGCAGCTCGTCGCTGGCCGCGGTCAGCGAGCCGCCCAGCGTCACCCGGGCCGGGTTGTAGAAGTGCACGAGGGTGGCCACCAGCTCGCCGATCAGGCCGGCGGCCTCGCGCACCACGCCGAGCGCCTCCGGGTCGCCGCGCGAGATCAGCGCGCGCAGGTCGTTGATGGTGGGCCGGCCGCCCCCGTGCGGTGGGATGGTCAGCCGCCGGGCGATCGCCCTGGCGGAGGCGACCGCCTCGATGCACCCGACGTTGCCGCAGGCGCAGGCCACGTCGGGGCCGCCGCGCACGCGCACGTGGCCGATGTCGCCCGCCGCGCCGTCGGCGCCGTGGTGCAGCACCCCCTCGCGGGAGACGAGCCCGCCGCCGATGCCCGTGCCGACCTTGACGAACAGCAGCGGTGCCTGGTCGGCGGGCAGCGCCCTGGCCTCGCCGAGCGCGCGCAGGTTGACGTCGTTCTCCAGCACGGCGGGGCAGTCGAACGTGCGCTGCAGGCGCGCGGAGACCGGGTAGGCGTGCCAGCCGGGCATGATCGGCGGTCGGACCGGGATGCCCAGGTTGCCGTCGACCGGGCCGGGCAGCCCGATGACGACCGCGCGGACGGCGGGGTCGCCGGTGTGGGCGGCGCGCCCGCGCAGCGCGATCAGCCCGACCTCGATCGCGTCCAGCACCGCGTCCGGGCCGTCCTGCACGTCGACGTCGATGTGCTCGTGGGCGAGCACGCGCTGGCTGAGGTCGACCACGGCGAGATGCGCCCCGCGGGCGCCCACGTCGGCGAGCAGCACGTGCCCGCCGCGCCCGGACATGGCGAGCCGGTCGGCCGGGCGGCCGCGGCCGGTGGTCGGCCGGGCACCGTCGGGGCGCAGCACCCCGCGCGCCAGCAGTTCGTCGACGGCGGTGCTGACCGTCGTGCGGGCCAGCCCGGCCGCCGCGACCAGGTCGGCCTTGCTGACCGCTGCCCCCGACGCGACCAGTCGCGCGACGGTGCTGAGGGTGACCGCGGCGTCCACCCGACCGGACGGGCCGGGAGCGCTGAGGCGCAGGGGCGGCAGGGGAGACGTGGGCTGCATCACGGTCCGATATCGACGGAAAAATACCTGGAAGAGGCAATATTCGGTCGTTGCACGGCACTGGTCAACCCTCCTACGGTCATGGCGCCCGCCACCCCTGCCACGAGGCGCCCCACACCGAGGTGGACATGTCAGACACACCGCTGCTGTCGATGCGGGGGATCGTCAAGGAGTTCCCCGGCGTCCGCGCCCTGGACGGGGTCGACCTCGACGTCGTCGCGGGCGAGGTGCACTGCCTGCTCGGCCAGAACGGCGCCGGGAAGTCCACCCTGATCAAGGTCCTGGCCGGGGCGCACCGGCCGGACGCCGGCGAGGTCAGCTTCGCGGGCGAGGTCGTCTCCTTCGCCTCCCCGCAGGCCGCCGACGCGGCCGGCATCGCCACCATCCACCAGGAGCTCGACCTCGTGCCGGGGCTCTCGGTCGCCGACAACGTCGTGCTCGGCCACGAGCCGGCCCGCTTCGGATTCACCCGCGACCGGGCCGCCGAGGACACCACCGCCGCCCTGCTGCGCAGGCTCGGGCACCCCGAGATCCGTCCCCGACGTGAGCTGGGCCGGCTCTCCGCCGCCGGGCAGCAGGTGGTCAGCATGGCCAGGGCGCTGGCCCGCGACGCCCGGCTGATCGTGATGGACGAGCCGTCGGCCGTGCTCGACCCGGAGGAGGTGCGCAACCTGTTCCGGGTGATCCGCGAGCTCACCGCCGACGGCGTGGCGGTCGTCTACATCTCCCACCGGCTCGAGGAGATCCGCGAGATCGGCGACCGGGTGACCGTCCTCAAGGACGGCCGCACGGTGGCGCGCAACCTCTCCGCCCGCGACACCCCGACCTCCGAGGTCATCACGTTGATGACCGGGCGCAGCATCGAGTACGTATTCCCGGAGCGGACCGGGGGGCCACCCGGTGAGGTCGTGCTCGAGGTGGAGGGGCTCGGCCGGTCCGGGGAGTTCGCCGACGTGTCGTTCTCGGTGCGCGGCGGCGAGATCGTCGGGTTGGCCGGGTTGGTCGGGTCCGGGCGCTCGGAGATCCTGGAGACCGTCTACGGCGCGCGCAAGCCCACCGCGGGCGCGGTGCGGGTGGGCGGCCGGGCGCTGCGGACGGGGTCGGTGACGGCCGCCGTGCGCGCGGGCGTGGGCCTGGCCCCCGAGGAGCGCAAGAGCCAGGCGCTGCTGCTGGGCGAGCCGGTCTACCGCAACGTCACGCTCTCGGCGATGAGCCGGTTCGCCCGCGGCGGCTTCGTCCGCGAGGACGCCGAGCGCGACGCGGCGCGCACCGAGACCGCCCGCCTCGACGTGCGCCCCGCCGACGTCCGCCGCGCCGCCCGCACGCTCTCGGGCGGCAACCAGCAGAAGGTGGTGCTCGCCCGCTGGCTGCTGCAGGGCTGCAAGGTCCTGCTGCTCGACGAGCCCACCCGCGGCGTCGACGTCGGCGCGCGCAGCGAGATCTACGCGCTGATCCGTGAGCTGGCCGCGTCGGGGGTGGCGGTCGTCGTGGTGTCCAGCGAGGTGCCCGAGGTGCTCGGGCTGGCCGACCGCGTGCTCGTCGTGCGCGAAGGGCGGGTGGTGCACGAGGCACCCGCCGCCGAGCTCGACGAGGGCCGCGTGCTCGACCTGGTGATGGAGGGAGCTCATGTCTGACCGCACACCGGTGTCCCCGCCGACACCGCCGGGGGCCCACGGCTCCGGGACGACCAAGGCCGGTGCCCCGGAGGTCGACGAGCGCGGGCGCGTCGAGCGGTCCGCCCGCGACGCGGGCGACTCGGCGGCGGGCCGGCTGCTCGACTCCGGCGCCGGGCGCAACCTCGGCCTGGTCGCGGTGCTGGTGCTGCTGGGGGTGGTCGGCGCGGTCACCGCGGGCGAGCGGTTCCTGTCGGTGCCCAACCTGCTGACCGTGCTCACCCAGGCCTCGATCATCGGCGTGATCACCGTCGGGGTCACCTTCGTGATCATCGGCGGCGGGATCGACCTGTCGGTCGGCAAGGTCATGGCGCTGTCGTCGGTCTGGGCGACCACGGTGGCGACGCAGTCCTACGGCCCGCTGGTGATGATCCTCTGCGCGCTGCTGGTGGGCGCCGGGGCCGGCCTGGTCAACGGCCTGCTGATCGCCTACGGGCGCATCGTGCCGTTCATCGTCACGCTGGCCATGCTGATCTCCGCGCAGGGCCTGGCCGAGCAGATCTCCGGGCGGCGCAGCCAGATCGTCACCGACCCGACGATCGCCGGGATCGCCACCACCCGGCTGCTGGGCATCCCGCTGCTGATCTACATCTTCGCGGTCGTGGTGGCGCTGGGCTGGGTCCTGCTCAACCGGACCACGTTCGGCAGGCGCACGTTCGCCATCGGCGGCAACGCCGAGGCGGCCCGGCTGGCCGGGCTGAACGTGCGCCGCCACACCGCCGCGCTCTACGTGCTGTCCGGGCTGTGCTGCGGCATCGCCGCGATCATGATCGCGTCGCTGACCACGACCGGGTCGAGCACCCACGGCACGCTCTACGAGCTCGACGCGATCGCCGCGGTGATCATCGGAGGCACGCTGCTGACCGGCGGGCGCGGCACGCTGATCGGCTCGATCCTCGGGGTGCTGGTCTTCACCACCATCACGAACCTGTTCGTGCTCAACAACCTCGCCACCGAGGTCCAGAACATCGCCAAGGGCGCGATCATCGTCGTCGCCGTGCTGATCCAGGCCCGGGCCCGGCGCTCCGACCCCTGAGCGACATCCCACCCCCCTACCCAGGTCGACCCCTCCACCGATGAAGGAGCGCACCACCATGTCCCAGAACCTCCCGGGCGGCCTGGGCCGCCGCGGTTTCCTGATGGGCACCCTCGGCATCGGCGCCGGAGCCGCGCTCACCGCGTGCACCAGCAACGCCCCCGCCGGCGGCCCGCCCGCCGCCTCGGCGCCGGTGGCCGCCCCGGCCGGGGGCAACTCCGAGCCCGGCGAGCAGGTCACCATCGGCTTCTCCGCCCCGGCCGCCGACCACGGCTGGATCGCGGCCATCGCCAACAACGCCCAGGCCCAGGCCGAGCAGTACTCCGACGTCACGTTCTCCCCGGTCAACCCGACCAACGACATCGCCCAGCAGATCGCCGCGGTGCAGACGCTGATCAACCAGGGGGTCAACGCGCTGGTCATCCTGCCCAACGACGGCAGCCAGCTGACCTCGGTCGGGCGCCAGGCCATGGAGGCCGGTATCCCGGTCATCAACCTGGACCGGATCTTCGACTCGCCGCTGGCCTACCGCACCTGGATCGGCGGCGACAACTACGGCATGGGCGTCTCGGCGGGCACCTACATCGGCCAGCGCCTGCGCGAGGCCGGGGTGGCCAACCCGGTCATCGGCGAGATCGCCGGCATCGACAACCTGCCGCTGACCCAGCAGCGCAGCCAGGGCTTCGCCGACGCGCTGCAGACCTTCGGCTTCGCCGTCGGGCCCCGCCAGGCCGCCGACTTCACCGCCCAGGGCGGCCAGCGCGTCACGGCCAACCTGCTGCAGGCCGCGCCCCAGCTGGACGCGGTCTGGAACCACGACGACGACCAGGGCATCGGCGTGCTCGCGGCCATCGAGCAGGCCGGGCGCAACGAGTTCTTCATGGTCGGCGGCGCCGGCTCGGCCAACGCGATGCGCGCCATCCAGGAGGACAACACCGTCCTCAAGGCCACCGTCACCTACAGCCCGTCGATGGCGTCCTCGGCGGTGGCGCTGGCCCGGCTGGTGGCGCAGGGCAAGGGCATGGGCGACCTGGCCGAGCGCGAGGTGCCCGCCTCGATCACCCTGGCCTCCGCGACGATCACGAAGGACAACGTGGCCGACTACCTGCCCCTGGGCTTCGAATCATGACGGCAGCCACGACCGGGGCCGAGGGCTCCCGCCGGCTGGGGGTGGGCATGGTCGGCCACGCGTTCATGGGGGCGGCCCACTCCCAGGCGTGGCGCACCGCGGGGCGGTTCTTCGACCTGCCCCTCGAACCCGACCTGGCGGTGCTCTGCGGCCGGGACGCCGACGCGGCGGGCGCGGCGGCGGCCAAGCTGGGCTGGCGCTCGGTGGAGACCGACTGGAAGCGGTTGCTGACCCGCGACGACGTGCAGCTGGTCGACATCTGCACCCCGGGCGACACGCACGCCGAGATCGCGATCGCGGCGCTGGACGCGGGCAAGCACGTGCTGTGCGAGAAGCCGCTGGCCAACACGGTGGACGAGGCCAGGGCGATGGTCGTGGCCGCCGAGCGGGCCGGGGCCCGAGGGGTGCGCAGCATGGTGGGGTTCAACTACCGGCGCGTGCCGGCGGTGGCCCTGGCCAAGCGGCTGATCGAGCAGGGCCGCATCGGCGAGGTCCGCCACGTGCGCGGGGTCTACCTCCAGGACTGGATCACCGATCCGGAGTTCCCGCTGGTGTGGCGGCTGCAGAAGGACAAGGCCGGGTCCGGGGCGCTGGGCGACATCGGCGCCCACGTGATCGACATGGCGCAGTTCGTCACCGGTGACCGGCTCACCGGGGTAAGCGCTCTCACCGAGACGTTCGTCAAGGAGCGGCCGCTGCCCGAGGCGTCCAGCGGGCTGTCTGCCTCCGGGTCGGCGGAGCGCGGCGAGGTCACCGTCGACGACGCCGCCCTGTTCATCGGGCGGTTCGGCGGGGGAGCGGTGGCCAGCTTCGAGGCCACCCGCTTCGCCACCGGCCGCAAGAACGCCCTGCGCCTGGAGGTCAACGGCAGCGCGGGCTCGCTGGCGTTCGACTTCGAGTCGATGAACGAGCTGTCGTTCTTCGACGGCGCCGAGGACCCGGACACCGCGGGCTTCCGGCGGATCCTGGTCACCGAGCCGACGCACCCCTACGCCGGGGCGTGGTGGCCGCCGGGCCACGGCCTGGGCTACGAGCACACGTTCACCCACGAGATCGCCGACCTGCTGCGCGACCTGGCCGCCGGCGCCGCCCCCACCCCGTCGTTCGCCGACGGGCTGCAGGTGCAACTGGTGCTGGACGCGGTGGCGCGCTCGGCGGAGGCTGGCAGCGGCTGGCAGCAGATCGAGGCGAGCACCGAGGCGAACACCGAGAGCACAGTGGAGGGCAGCGACTGATGGCGCGACCGATCACCCTGTTCACCGGGCAGTGGGCCGACCTGCCGTTCGAGGAGGTCGCCCGGCTGGCCGGGGAGTGGGGCTACGACGGGCTGGAGATCGCCTGCTGGGGCGACCACTTCGACCCGTGGGCGGCGGTCGAGGACGACGGCTACGTGCAGGGCCGCCGCGACATCCTGGACAAGCACGGGCTGAAGGTCTTCGCGATCTCCAACCACCTGACCGGCCAGGCCGTCTGCGACGACCCGATCGATGCCCGCCACCAGGGCATCCTGCCGGCGCGGGTGTGGGGCGACGGGGAGCCCGAGGGCGTGCGGCAGCGGGCCGCGGACGCCATGAAGGTGACCGCGCGGGCCGCGGCGAAGCTCGGCGTCGACACCGTCATCGGGTTCACCGGCTCGGCGATCTGGAAGTACGTGGCGATGTTCCCGCCGGTCTCCCAGGAACTCGTCGACGCCGGCTACCGCGACTTCGCCGATCGCTGGAACCCGATCCTGGACGTGTTCGACGAGGTCGGGGTGCGGTTCGCGCACGAGGTGCACCCCAGCGAGATCGCCTACGACTACTGGACGACGGTCGCGGCGATGGAGGCCGTCGGCCGGCGGGAGGCGTTCGGGCTCAACTGGGATCCGAGCCACTTCGTCTGGCAGGACCTCGACCCGGTCGGCTTCCTGCTCGACTTCCGCGACCGGATCTACCACGTCGACTGCAAGGACGCCAAGCGCCAGGTCGGCAACGGCCGCAACGGGCGGATGGGCTCGCACCTGGCCTGGGCCGACCCGCGGCGCGGCTGGGACTTCGTCTCCACCGGCCACGGCGACGTGCCGTGGGAGGCGTGCTTCCGCATGCTCAACCACATCGGCTACTCCGGCCCGATCTCGATCGAGTGGGAGGACGCCGGGATGGACCGGCTGGTCGGGGCGCCCGAGGCGCTGCAGTTCGTGCGCGGGCTGGCGTTCGACCCGCCGTCGGCGGCGTTCGACGCCGCGTTCAGCAGCGGCGGCTGACCGACCGGCGCGACCGGAGCACGACGAAGGGGGTGGTGCGACGCACCGCCCCCTCCGTCGTGTCCGGGACCGGCGCCGGTCATCGGCTCAGTCGCCGGCGCGGTGCCGCCCCGGGCGGTCGTCGCTCGCGCTGCTGTCCTCGCTCGCGCCGTCGCCGTCGGAGGAGTGCTCCGCGGAGTCGGGGCCGTCGGACGGGGTGTCGGGGCGCAGGTGGCGCGGCCCGCCGTCGCGCGGCCCCGGGTCGTGGAGGCCCGGGCGGTCGGCGGCGAAGCCCAGGGCCGGGCCGGACGGCCCGTGGTCGGGCTGCTCGCCCTGGTGCCCGTCGGGCTGGTCGGACGGGCCGTCGACCGGTCCGGGCGCGGGGGCCGCCGGCGGGTCGACGGGGTCGGGGTCGGCGGGTGCGGGTTCATCGGCGTCGTCCGCGGGTGGCTGCACCACCGGGTCGGGCGCGGTGTCGGGGCCGCTGGTGCCGCCGCTGTCGGGCCCACTGGACCCGCTGGATCCACTGGACCCGCTGTTGCCGGACCCGCTGCTCGACCCGGTGTCCGGGCTGGAGGTGTCGGTGCGGCCGGTGGGTGAGGACGTCGAGGAACCGGAGGAGTCGGACGAACCGGACGAGCCGGAGGACCCGGAAGAGCTCGATGAGGTCGACGAGGTCGACGAGGTCGACGAGGTCGAGGACTCGCCGGACGTCGTCGGCGACGGGGTGTCGTCGGCGGAGAAGGTGACGGCGTCCTCCACCGAGGGCCCGGGGTCGTCGGTGGCGGTCTCGCCGGTACTCGCGGCCTCGGGCGGGAGGTCGGGCTGCGCGGCGTTGGTGCCGGTGTCGCCGCGGTTGGTCGCCGCGTCGGCGGGTGCGGTCGGTGCCGTGGTCGGTGCCGTCGCTGTCGTCGTGGTGCCCAGCTGGGCGGCGTACTGCATCGCGGCCTGCACGGCGCCGGCCACGGCGGCGGTGCCGTCCAGGCCGGCCGAGGGGGTCGTCGGCGACGTCGTCGGGACGATGCCGGCGAGCGCGGGCGGTGAGGGCGCCGGGGCCTGCGCGGCGCGGCTGGTCGCCGCGGCCTGGCGGGCGACGGACAGCTCCTCGGACAGCCCGGCGAGCGACGGGTCGGCGCCGGTGATGGCGACGAGGTCGTCGACCAGGCGGAGCTGCTCGGCGAGCAACTGGTCGCGGCCCTCGTCGGGCAGCACGTTCGGCAGCTGCGCGGCCACCAGGTTGACCGCCCGCACCGCGTCGGCGGTGCGGCCCTCCCGCAGGGCGGTCTCGGCGGCGGTGAGGGCGTCGGTGATCTCGATGGCGGCCTGCACGGACCGGGCCTTGTCCTGGTGGAACACCTCGGTGATCTGCCAGAGCGGCTCGCCGGGCCGGGCGTCTCGGGCCTGCTCGACCAGCAG
>NZ_JAHDTH010000237.1 GCF_018531445.1 Pseudonocardia lacus | reverse complement strand
CCGCGCCGCAGCGCCCGCAGGCGCCGCACCGCCAGGACGGCCACCCCGGGCGCCCGCCGGTCGGGCTGCGCCCGGGTGCCGCCCCGTTGTCCCCGCACCAGCGGCCCTGACCCGACGATGACCGCGCACACCGACCAGGAGGGGCCGTGACGCTCCCGGGGACCCGCCCCGGTCCCGGACCCCTGACCACCGGCGGCATCACCGTCAGCATCGCGCTGCCGCCCCTGCCGTTCACCGGCGCGCCACCCACCGAGCGGCGCCGGGTCGAACTGGGCGGCGGCACGCTGCTCGTCGCGCTCGGTTCCCTCGTGCTGCTGGCGCTGTTCGTCGGCACGTCGACCGCGACGCTGGTCGTGGCCGCCATCCTGGGCGTCGGCCTGGTCATCGCCGCCGTCCTGCTGCCGGCGGTGGCGCTGACGCTGCTGGTGGTCACCGAGTTCGGCAACGTCAGCGGCGTGTTCGTCGCGCACGGGCTGCCCGGCGTCTTCACCCCGCTGCTGGGCATCGGCCTGCTGTCGGTGCTGGTGGCCGTCCGCTCCGCGGAGAACCGCGCCCGGCTCGCCACCGTGCCGCGCGCGCCCGCCCTGCTGCTGGCCGTCTACATCGCCGCGGTCATGCCCGCCGTCATGCTCAGCTCCGACCCGACCGCGACCGCGGAGAAGGTCCAGGAGCTGTGGGTCGACGGGCTGTTCCTGGTGCTCGTGCTGATCCTCGCCCGGCTCGTCGAACGGCCGTGGGCGGTCGCCGCGATGATCGTCGCGCCGCTCGTCGCGATCGCCGCGATGACCGTGCTCAACCAGCTGTTCCTGCAGGAGACCGAGGGTTTCTGGGGGTTCGCCCGGATCAGCAAGGCCCTCGGCGAGATGACCACCACCCCGCGCTACGCGGGCCCGATGGAGGACTCCAACTTCTGGGGCCGGGTGCTCATCCTGGGGCTGCCGATGGCGCTCGCGCTGGCCCACCGGGCCGTCGCGGCCAAGCGCAGGCTCCCCACGACCGGCTGGATCGCCTCGGTCGCGCTGCTGCTCGGCGCGGTCTACCTCACCCAGTCCCGCGGCACCCTGATCACCGCCGCCGTCGCGACCGTCGTCTGGGTCGTCGCGAGCGGCCCGGCGGTGCGCAAGCGGGCCCTGCTGACGCTGCCCGTGCTCGCGTTCGTCCTGCTGCTGCCGGGCATCGGCGACCGGCTCGTCAACGTCAGCGAGGCCTTCGAGGACGCTCCCGCCTACTCGAAGGACCCGTCGATCGTCGAGCGCGGCGTCGCCGGGCAGATCGCCGGCCAGATCTGGCGCGAGCACCCGCTGCTGGGCACCGGCCTGGCCACCTTCGCCCACGAACTCGACGACTACGCCGCCCGCCGGCCCGACCTGCTCATCGGCGTCACGACCGCCACCCACAACCTCTACCTGGAGATCCTCTCCGAGACCGGGGTCGTCGGGCTGGCCGGCTGGATCGTGCTGATCGGTGGCTGCGTGCTGCTGTCGGTGCAGTCCATCGTCCGGCTGGCCGGGGCCCCGCGCGACGGGCCGGACGGCGCGCCCACCAGAGCGCTCGCCGCCGCCACCCTCGCCGCCGTGGTGGCGTGGTCGCTGGCCAGCCTGTTCCTGCACCTCGCGCTCGTCCGCACGCTGTGGGTGGTGCTCGCGCTCGCCGGGCTGCTCTACACGCTCACCAGGGAGAAGTACGCGCCCAGCGGGTCGGCGCTGGTCGCCAACCGCAACGCGGCGCGGGGGCTGCGCACCGGGCTCGGTGTGAGCGCGGTGCTCGTCGTCGCCGGGTCCGCCGTCGGCGGCACCATCCTCTACAACCTCAGCGAGCTCACCTACACCGCCCGCGCCGCCCAGACCCTCGTCCCGGCCGCCGGCACCTACTACTCCTACGGCCTCGACATCCGCTCGCGGCGACCGGTGCTGCCCGCCTACGCGGCGATGATCCAGGGCGAGCAGTCCCGCTCGGTGCTCAAGGTCGACGCCGAACCGGCCACCGGCCTGGTCACCTTCGTCGGCACCGGCAGCAGCGAGCAGGAGGCCAAGGCCCGCGTCAACGCCGCCATCACCGCCGCACCGACGGCGCTGCGCCAGTACGGGGCCGACCGCCAGTACGACATGGTCGAGGTCTCGCCGGCCGAGGTCGAGGCCGACCGCACCTTCCCGCGGCAGGCGATCCTGCTGGCCGGCGGCGCGGTCGTCCTGGAGCTGCTGTTCTGCCTGGCCGTGCTGCGGCTGGCCCGCCGCCGGACCCGATGAGGGGAGCACCGATGTCCCACAGCCCGCTGCGGGTCGCCCACCTGATCCACTCGCTCGGCCCGGGCGGGGCCGAGAACGTGCTGGTCGAGCTGGCCGCGGCGGCCGACGCCGGCGGCCTCGACCCCGTCTTCGTCGCGCTCTCCCCGCACCCCGACCCCGTGCACGCCCGCACCCTCGCCGCGATGGGCTTCCCGGTCGTCCAGCTCGACCTGCCGCGCTGGGACCCCCGCGCGGTCAGCAAGGCCGTCCCGCTCCTGCGCGGCTACGGCGTGCGGGTCATCCACACCCACCTCAAGCACGCCGACCTCGTCGGCGCGCTCGCCGGGACCCGGCTGAAGGTGCCGGTGGTGTCCACCCTGCACGTCATCGAGGACGCGCCGGCCACCCGGCTGGCCCGCTACAAGCGCACCGCGGGGCTGCTCGGGCGACGCCGCTTCGCCACCCGCACGCTGGCCGTCTCGCACTCCCAGATGCGCTGGTACCAGCAGCTGTCGGGGACGACAGAGGGCATCGAGGTGCTGCCCAACGGCGTCGCCGACCCCGGCGTCCCGGACGCCGCCGACCGCACCCGCATCCGCGCCTCCCTCGACGTCGCGGACGACGGGCTGCTGATCGGGTCGGCGTCGCTGATGCGCCCGGAGAAGGGGCACCACCTGCTGCTGGACGCGGTCGCCCGGCTCGACCCCGACCTGCCGGTGACCGTGGCGCTGGCCGGCGACGGTCCGCTGCGCGCCGAGCTGGAGTCGCGGGTGGCGGCCGACCCGCTGCTGGCGCGGCGGGTGCGGTTCCTCGGGTACCGCGACGACGTGCCCGTGCTGCTCGGGGCCACCGACCTGGTGCTGCACACGAGCCTCGCCGACGCGCTCCCGACGACGCTGATCCACGCGCTCGCCGTCGGGGTTCCGGCCGTGGCGACCGACGTCGGCGGCATCCCCGACATCGTCACGCCGGAGACCGGGCTGATCGCGCCCACCGAGCCGGCCGCCGTGGCGTCCGCCGTGCAGAAGCTGGCCACCGACCCGGCGCTGCGGGCCCGGCTCGGGGCTGCCGGGCGCGAGGTCTTCCTTGAGCGGTTCGAGGCGCGGGGGTGGGTGGAGCGGCTGCGCGGGGTCTACGACCGGGCGCTCGCCGGGCGCGGCTGACTGCCCGAGTCGCTACCGGCGCTTCGGGGGACCTCGCAGACCCGGGTGTGTCCTCGCAGCCCGCCGGCGCGCTGCGAAGGCACACCCCGCGCTGCGACACGCACCCAGCCCTGCGGGGACCACCCCACCGGTTATCACCATTCGCCCGCCCCGGCCAACACCCCCCGTGGGGGTCGCGGTCCCCGCGCCGAGCGCGCAACGACCGGCACCGGGACCGACCGGGAGCCCGGAGCGACTACGAACCGGGCGCCTGCGCACCCGCGAGGCCCTCGGAGAAGCGGCGGGCGACGGCCGTCCAGGACGAGGTCTCCGCCAGCCACTCGGCGCCCGCCCGGCCGTACTCCTCGGCGCGACCGGAGTCGGACAGCAGCGCGATCAGGGCTTCGGCGAGGGCCGGGGCGTCGCCGGGCGGGGCCAGCAGGCCCGAGACGCCGTCGCGGACGACCTTCGGGATGTCGCCGACGGTGGTCGCCACCACCGGCCGGTCGAACGTGAACGCCAGGTGCGCGACGCCGCTCTGGCTCGCCCGCAGGTACGGGATCGTCACCACCCGGGCCGCGCCGAACAGTGCGGGGATCTCGGTGTTCGGGACGTAGCCGGGGCGGGTCGTCACCCCGCCGGCCGCCCTCGCCTTCGCCTCGATGGCGGCCCGGTCCGCCCCGCCGATCGCGCCGGCGACCACCAGCTCGGCGTCGGGGACGGCGGCGCGGACGGCCGGCCAGGCGTCCAGCAGGACGTCGATGCCCTTGTAGGCGGTCCACAGGCCGAAGAACAGGGCGACCGGGCGGGTCCCCGAGACCGGGGGGACGGGGGCGTCGCCGCGCAGGGCCGACTCGTCGCCGTGCGGGATGACGATCACCGGGCCGCTGGGCCGCCAGTGCTTCAGCAGCCGGTCGCGGGCCTCGTCGCCGAGGGTGAAGCACAGGTCCATCGCCCGCCACGCGGCCGGCAGCGCCCGGTCGAACACCGGGCCGGCCTTGGCCTTGGTGGTGTCGGCGTCGGTCATCACCCGGGGTTCGTGGGCGACGATCCCCAGGGTCGCGCGCGGCAGCAGCCGGTCGAGCGCGAGCACGCCGAGGGCGTCGAGGGCGAAGCGCCAGGTGGAGAAGAACACGGCGTCGGGGCGGTCGCGGCGCAGCCGGGCAAGCAGCACCAGCCAGGCCAGCACCAGCTGCCCGGCGCGCAGCACCCGGCGGGCCTTGCGCAGCAGCGGGCCGCGCGGCTTCTCGTCGAGCGGGTGCCAGGTCGGCAGGGCGGCGTGGATGCGGAAGCCGGGGTGGCCGGCCGACAGCTCCGGGCGCGGGCCGGTGTAGAGGTGCACGTCGTGGCCCTGCTCGGCGAGCGCCTCCCCCAGCTGCGCCGCGAACTGGAACAGCCCGCCCGACGGCGAGAACTCGACGAACGCGATCCTGGCCATCAGCCGGCCGGCGGGAGCGTGCGCACCCAGTCCAGGGTCCGGCGCAGGCCCTCGGTCAGCGCGATGGGCGGGGCCAGGCCGAAGTCGGCGCGGGCGCGGGAGACGTCCAGGCAGCTGCGCAGCAGCTCGCCGGCCCGCGGGGCGTCGTGCACGGGGACGAAGTCGGCCGGGTCGACGCCGGCCGCCTCGGCGATCGCCGCCACCAGCTCCAGCAGCGAGACCTCCTGGCCCGTGCCGATGTTGAACACGTCGTGGGTGAGGCCCTCGGCCCGGGCCACCGCCAGGTTCGCCGCGGCGATGTCGCCGACGAAGACGTAGTCGCGGGTCTGCGTGCCGTCGCCGAAGATCGTCGGGCGGCGGCCGTCGAGCACCGCGCCGCAGAAGATCGCGATCACGCCGGCGTCGCCGCGGGGGTCCTGGCGGGGGCCGTAGACGTTGCCGTACCGCAGCGTCACGACGTCCAGGCCGTGGTTCTCGCCGAACCAGCGCGCGTAGCGCTCGGCGGTGTTCTTGCTCATCCCGTAGCCGGAGATCGGCGCGGCGGGCGAGGTCTCCGGGGTCGGGACGACCTCGGCCACCCCGTACATCGCGCCGCCGGTCGAGGTGTTCACGACCCGCCGGGCGCCGGCCGCGGCGGCCGCGGAGAACACGTTCAACGACCCGACGATGTTGACCGAGGCGTCGTGCGCGGGCTCGCTCATCGAGCGCCGCACGTCGATCTGGGCGGCCAGGTGGAAGACCAGGTCGGGGCCGAACGAGGTGACCTCCTTGGTCAACCGTTCGCCGTCGCGGATGTCCAGCTCGACCAGCCGGGCCGCCCCGGCGCCGATCGCGGCCTCCAGATTGGCCGGGAAGCCGTGGCTCATGTCGTCGACGACGAGCACCTCGGTGCCGTCGGCGACGAGGGCGTCCACGATGGTGGATCCGATGAAACCGGCCCCGCCGGTGACGACTGCGCGCACGGGCTCACCATAGTGGACTTACCGTCCGGTAAGACGCAGCTCACCGGCCCGTACAGAGCACAATCTTCCCACCCGGTCAGCCCACCATAATGAGCCCATGTCGCGCACCGAGAAGCTCGCCGCTCTCGTCTGCACCGCGGGGCTCGACCGGCTCGCCCGGCTCTCCTGGCGCGGACTGCTGATCTTCAACTACCACCGCATCGGCCGGCCCGACGAGTTCGACGACCCCGACCTGTTCAGCGCGACCGTCGACGACCTCGACACCCAGGTCGCGCTGCTGGCCGACCGCTTCGAGATCGTCGCGGCCGGCGCCGCCGACCTGCGCGACCCCCGCCCGTCTCGGCGCATCGCGCTGACCGTCGACGACGGCTACGCCGACGAACTGCTGGCCGCGCAGGTGTTCGCCGCGCACGGCGTGGTCGGCTCGTTCTTCGTGACCACCGGCTTCGTCGACCACCCCCGGCACGCCTGGTGGGACGAGATCGCCTACCTCTCCCGCGGCGTGCCGACCGAGGGCCTGGCGCCGAGCGAGTGGCTGCCCGAGGGCCTCGACCCGGCGGGGCGCTCGGCCGACGACGTGCGCCGGCTCGTCAACGGCGCCTACAAGAAGCGGGCCGGCGCGCGCGGCGAGGAGTTCCTGGACTGGCTGGCGGGGGCGACCGGGCGGGAGCGCCCGGACGCCGGCGAGGCCGGGAAGCGCTGGATGAGCTGGGACGACGTGCGCGGCCTGCGCCGCGCCGGCATGGAGGTCGGCGGACACACCGTCACCCACCCGATCCTGTCCACGTTGGACGCCGACGCCCAGCGCGTCGAGGTCGGCGACTCGGTCCGCAGGCTGCGGGAGGAACTGGACGAGGACGTCGACACGTTCGCCTACCCGGTGGGCGCGTCCGACAGCTTCGACGACGCCACCCGCACCGCCCTGCGCGAGGCCGGGGTGCGGCGCGCGTACAGCTTCTGCGGCGGGCTGAACGGGCGCCGCGGCACCGACCCGTTCGACGTGCGGCGGGTCGGGGTGTTCGGCGAGAGCGCCACGGTGATCCGGGCGACCGCGGCCCTGCCGGCGATCTTCGGCGCCCCCCGCCGCTACGCGTGACGCCGTCGAAAACGAACTTGTCGCTCATTTGAATCGATTCAGAACCACCACAACTTCGTTCTCGACGGGAGGGTTGCCATGTCGTTGGTGAGCCGGGTGCTGGCCCAGCCGAGGGAGGTCGTCCCGGCCGTGCGCGGGCTGCTGGGGCCCGCGCGCCGGGCCACCAGCTGCGCGTCGCCGCCGCGCGTGCGCGGGAAGGTGTCGCTGACCAACTCCGGCGCCCTGCACATCGGCCGCGCCCTGACCATCGACGGCATGCCGGTCCCGACCAAGATCGAGGTCAGGGCGGGCGCCGAGCTGCGGATCGGCACCGGCTGCTTCCTGAACTACGGCGTCGACATCGTGGCCGGGGCGCGGATCACCCTCGGCGACTCCGTGCTGGTCGGCCCCCTGGTCAGCATCGTCGACGACGACATGCACCAGATCGAGCCGGGCCGGGAGCGGCGCCGGGCCCCCATCACCATCGGCGACGACGTGTGGCTCGGCCGCGGCGTCATCGTCCTGCCCGGCGCGACGATCGGCGACCACTCGGTGATCGCCGCCGGCTCGGTCGTCCGCGGCGAGATCCCGCCGAAGGTCGTCGCCGGCGGCACCCCGGCCAAGGTCCTGCGCGAGCTCGACATCCCCGACGGCTGGCGCCGCATCTGACGCGCCCCGGTCAGCCGGTGGAGGCGCGGCGGGCCGGGCTGACGGTGGGGTCGGCGAGGGTGGCCAGACCGTTGCGGATGCCGTCGGCGAGCACGTCGACGTCGGGGAAGGCGTCGAAGTCGGCGTTGATGCCGAACGTCAGGTTGTCCAGGTACGAGTAGATGCCGATCGACACCCGGCTGCCCATGTTGATCGGCACGTAGGCGTGCAGCTCCTGCATCCGCCGGCCCAGCACGTAGAGCGGGCGCCGCGGCCCGGGCACGTTCGTCGTGGTGACCTGCATGAACGGCTGGCTGGTGCGGGCCGCGACCCGGGTGCCGGCGGCCATCAGGGCCGGCGCGACGAACTCGCCCATGGCGATGATGGCGCGCGCGTCGACCACGCCCATCATCCGCTTGTGCGCGTCCATCTGGCGCCGCAGCGACGCGAGCCGGGCGAGCGCGTCGGGTTCGCCGACCGGGAGGTCGACGAAGACCGCCGAGATCTGGTTGTTCAGCGCGCCGCGCTCGTCGGGGCGGCGCACGGAGATCGGCACCATCGTGCGCACCACGACGCCCTCGTCGAGCTCGTCGCGGGCGGCCAGCAGGTCGCGGAAGCCCGCGGTCACCGCGGCCAGCACGATGTCGTTGACCGTGCCGCCGTGCGCCCGGCGGACCCGCTTGACGTCGTCCAGGGTGGCGTCGACCCACACCCAGCGTCGGTGCGGGCCGATCGGACCGTTGAGCGAGCGCGGGGTCGGGGTGCTCATCCGCCGGGCCAGACCGGGCACCAGCGCCCCCAGCGCGCGGCCGCGGCGCAGCAGGTCGGCGGGGTCCTGGGCGGCCTGCAGCAGCCCGCCGGCCAGCCGGCGCACCGGCTGCTCGACGAGCTCGCGCACGCCCCCGGCCAGCGCGGCGACCGACGACGGGCCCGACTCCGGCGTCCAGTCGACCGGCTTCGGGTGCGGGGCGTCCGGGTCCACGTCGAAGATCAGCTGCAGCAGGTCGGTGCCGGAGACGCCGTCGACCATGCAGTGGTGGACCTTCGAGATGATGGCCCACCGGTCGTCGGCCAGGCCCTCGACCAGCCACACCTCCCACAGCGGCTTGGCCATGTCCAGCCGCTGCCCGAGCACCCGGCCGGCCAGGTTGCGCAGCTGCTCGGCGCTGCCCGGGCGCGGCACCGCGGTGTGGCGTACGTGGTAGAGGATCTGGAAGTGCTCGTCGTCGACCCAGAGGGGGCGGCCGACGTGCAGCGGGACGGTGCGCACCCGCTGGCGGTAGCGCGGCACCTGGGGCAGCTTGCCCAGCAGCAGCCGGACCAGGTCGCCGTAGGTGGGCGCCGGCCCCTCGAACACCGACACGGACCCGACGTGCATGGGGGTGTTCTCGCCCTCGGCGAAGAAGAACCCCGCGTCGGTCGCGCTCATCCGGTCCACGTGCCGCTCCTCGCCGTCGAGGTACGTGGACCGAAGCTACGAGCGCGGCAGGGTGATCGCAATGCGACCGGGCGTCAGGCGTAGACGATCTGGACGCGGCGGTTGAGGGTGCGGCCGGCCTCGGTGGCGTTGTCGCCGACGGGCTCGGTCTCGCCCTTGCCCGTCGCGGTGACCGCGACCGCCGGACCCAGCGCGGCGGCCAGCTCCACGCGCACCGCGTCGGCCCTGGCCTGCGACAGCCGCAGGTTGTAGTCGTCGGCGCCGCGGTCGTCGGTGTGGCCGACGACGTCGATCCGCGTCGTGCCCGCGGCCCGCAGCATCGGGACGAGCCGGGCGAGCTCGTCGCGGGCGCGCTGGGTCAGCACGGCGCGGTCGAAGTCGAACATGAGGTCGGCGGCCATCTCGACCGTGCCGCCGCCCTCGACGACGGCCCCGTCCGCGGTCGCGGTGGGGAACACGATGTCCTCGACGGGGTAGACCGCGTTCGGCTTGAGCAGGGGCGGGTCGATCCGCACGTCCGTGCCCGCGCCGCCGGCCAGCGCCGTGGCCGGTGCCGCGACCGCCACCGCGACGGCGGCCGCGCAGGCCGCGACCCAGCGCGCCGGCCTCACCGCTGCACCCGGACCCCGGTGAACTCCCCGACCTGCGGCACGTACACGTTGACGACCTCGACGTCGGGCGTGGGCGCGGCGAAGGTGGCGGTGAGGATGGCGCCGTCGCCGGGGTGCACGAACACCCCGGAGAGCCCGCCGCTGCACAGGCACTGGCCGTCCGGGTTGCGCCCGGGCAGGTGGCGGGTGGTGTGCACCGGGTCGACGACGTAGACGCCGTCGACGGCGTCCAGCGCGTCGGCGGCGGTGGCGCCGTCGCTGAAGAAGTCGGCGACCTGCCAGCGTTGCGGCGGCGCGTCGCCGCGGGCGGGCGCGTTCGTGTTGCGGGCGGTGAAGGTGACCTGCAGGACCTGCTCGACCACCCGCACCTCGTTCAGGTCGACCCGCACGGCCACCGGCGGGCCGTCGGCGCTGTCGACCGCGTAGCGCGAGCCCAGCACCGGCAGCTCGGCCACCGGCTCCGCCGCCCCGGGCGCCACTGCGGCGCCGGTGCCCGACGCACCCTCACCCCCGACCGCCTGCGTGCAGCCGACCAGCGCCGCGCCCGCCACCAGAACGGCGAGCAGCCGCGCCACCCGCCGTGAGACCTTCGTCGCCAACGCCATTCCCCGTTCCCCCTCGGCCGACAGGCTAGGGGCAGGTGATGGGCGCGCGGCGCCGATGACGCATTCCGGCCAGAAATACCGTAGTACTACGCAGCAGCACTAGGCAGCGAGCGATTCCGGGATTCGCCGGGTCGGGACTCAGTCGAACGTGCCGTGGCCCCGGCGCAGCCGCAGCGGAACCCAGAGCCAGGTGAACCCGGCCAGCGCCAGCAGGGCGCCGGTCGCGCCCAGCGCCCAGCCCCGACCGACGGCCATGTCCAGGACCAGCAGCAACCCCGACGACAGGGTCAGTGCGAGCGAGGTCAGCCCGGCCAGCGCGAACCGGTGCCCGCTGGCCACCAGCTCGCGCTTGAGCCCGCGCTGGAACAGGATCCGGTGCGCGGCGACCGGGGCCAGCAGCAGCGTCGAGCTGACCGCGGCGCAGATCAGCGTCACCATGAACACGGCCTGCTGGAATGCGTCGAGGTCCGCGAAACGCGCGCTGAACGACAGCGTCAGCAGGAAGCCGAACAGGATCTGCACGCCGGTGAACACCACGCGCAGTTCCTGGAGCAGTTCGGCGAAGTTGCGGTCGGCGCGGTTCAGCGGGCCCTCGTCGCGCTGCTCGGAGTTCCAGGCGTCGTCGCGCAACACCGGCAGCGCGTCCGCCTCGACGTTCCTCACTCCGGGTCCTCCGGTCGCCTCGGGACGGGACACATCACCGGATCGGGGTACCCGACGAGCGGGCGCCGCACACCACGCCCGGGACGCACTGCTACAACTCGTAGTGTGATGAGCCGTAGCGGTCGCGGCCTGGCCGCCGTCCAGGCGGTCGTCTTCGTCGACCTGCTCGGCCTGACGCTCGTGCTGCCCGCGCTGCCGTTCCACACCCTGGCCCTGGGCGGGAGCGGCCTGTGGCTCGGCGCGGTGGTGGCGGCCTACTCGGCGGCCCAGATGCTGGCCGCGCCCGCGCTCGGACGCCTCGCCGACCGCTGCGGCAGGCGCCGGATGCTGCTGGTCGCGCTGGCCGGCTCGACGGCCTCGCTGCTGCTGATGGGACTGGCCCCGGCGCTGTGGGTGCTGGTCGCGGCCCGGCTGGTGGCCGGGGCGTGCGGCGGCAGCATCGGCGTCGCGCACGCGCTCGTCGCCGACCTCACCGAACCCCACGAGCGCACGACGGCGATGGGCCGGATCGGCATGGCCGTCGGCGCGGCGTTCACGGTCGGGCCGCTGGTCGGCGCGCTGGGCGCCACCGCGGGACTGCCGGCCATGGCGATCGCCGGGGCCGCGCTGGCCGCGGCGGCCTGGCTGCTGGCCTGGCGCACGCTGCCCGACCCCGACCCGCGCGGGCGACCCGATCGCGCCGCGGCGCCGGACGTGCCGCACCCGCCGTGGGCCCTGCTGACCGTCGGGTTCCTCGGGATGTGCGCGCTGGTCGGCATGGAGACGACGGTCGCGCTGCTGGCCGGCGACCGGTTCGGCGCCGGCCCGGCGTTCGTCGGCGTGCTGCTCTGCCTGGCCGGCCTGGCCATGACCCTGGTGCAGGCCCGGCCGCTGGTCCTCGCCGTGGGCCGCTGGGGCGACACCCGGGTGGCGACGGGTTGCGCCGCGGCGATGGCCGTCGGGCTCGCCGCGATGCCGGTCGTCGGCGCGGCCGGCCTGGTCGCGGCCGTCGTCGTCGTGGCGGCGACGCAGGCGGTGCTGGCCACCACCACCACGAGCCTGCTCTCCCGCACGGTCGACGCCGGCAGCCGCGGCGCGCTGCTCGGGCGGGCGCAGGCGGCCGCCGCC